>CAZVNZ010000016.1:0-64197 GCA_964628515.1 uncultured Christensenellaceae bacterium | reverse complement strand
CTAAATTATTCATTTTATTATTATATCATACGAAGTGCCTTTTGTCCACTCCTTTTATTTATACTATAATTATCATTATTAAAGGAGGAAGGTATACCCTCCCCCCTTTTAGTAAATTTATGTTTAGTTTAGTATTTATCCGTAGGGCCTGCCATACTAAAGTCTATGGAAGAGTCTATTGCACCGTTTGGATAGGCATTATATTCAGATTTAGTTTCCTGCTTTAATTTAAACTTGCTTACCGCCTCTTTCATAAGGTTAGCTTGGCTGGACAACTCCTGACTTGCCGCCGCACTTTCCTGACTGGTGGCGCTGTTTGTTTGTATAACCACGGAGATTTGCTCTACACCCGAGTTTATTTGGGTAATGGCAAGGGATTGCTCTGAAGATGCCGCCGCTATTTGTTGTATTAGCCCTGTAATGCTTGTTGCACCCGTAACAACTTCGGAAAGCGTGCTTGCCGTGCCATCTGTAATTTCCATACCTTTATCTACGGCAATTACGGAATTTTCTATTAAGTTGTTTGTCTGCTTAGCCGCTTCCGAGCTTTTGGTTGCAAGGCTTCTTACTTCGTCTGCAACTACCGCAAAACCTTTGCCTGCCGCCCCTGCCCTTGCAGCTTCTACCGCCGCATTAAGTGCAAGTATATTTGTTTGGAAGGCAATATCTTCAATAGCTTTAATAATTTTACTTATTTGAGAGGAAGAATCGGAGATTTCTCCCATTGCAACCTTTAGCTGTTGCATTTGCTCGTTGCATAGGTTGATTTTGTCCCCTACTGTAAGTGCGGATTCGTTTGCTTGGTTTGCGTTATCCGCATTGCTTGAAACTTGGCTTGAAATCTCGCTTATGGATGCGGACAACTCCTCTATGGAGCTTGCCTGCTGTGTAGTGCCTTGTGCTAAAGATTGTGCAGCTGCAGAAACCTGTCCCGAGCCTGCCGTTACTTGGTCGCAAGACATTTTAATTTGCATTAGAGTATCATCTAAGTCTGTTACTATTTTATCTATTGATTTTTTGATTTGTGCAAAAATACCAATGTAGTTTGCATCCGTCTTAACCACAAAGTTACCGCCTGCAACCTCCTCTAACACTCTTGAAGTATCTAAAATAACTCCTCTTGTGGTGTCTATCATACTTCTCATACTGTCTGACAGACTTCCTATTTCGTCTTTGGATTTGTAAGCAAGATTTACGTCGAAATTCCCCTCAGACATTTTTTTAGCCGCATTTTCCACTTCGGTAATGGGTCTGCTAATGCCTTTTGACACGAATAAACCAAATATTACAGCTATAACTAAACCTACAATTATTACGCCTACAAGTATATACATTGTAATTTGGGTTTGAGTTGAAAGCTCGTTGGTTACCTTTGTACCTGCATCTAAATTCATTTGCAGTAATTCTTGCAACATTTGTTCTAAAGCATTAACTCTTGGGAAGGCTTCCTCCATCCAAACTCTGTATGCTTCGTCTTGGTTATTTGCCATACCTAACTCTATAACTTGGTCTCTGTACCCACGGTATTCGGCTAAACCGTCCTCAAATTTCTGGAAAAACGCCTTTGCTTCATCAGAAATGTTTGTTGGTCTTACAAGCTCTATTTCCTCGTTTACTTTTTTGATGTTATTTTGAACTCTGTCGTACGCCTCTTGTAGCAACACGGGGTCTGTAACAAATATTATGTCTCTGATAAATGCACGGCTTGCGTTAAACTCCATTCCTAACCTGCCGATTTTACCTTGGGAAAAACCATAGTTTTCTAATGCGTGGGAATAATCCGCATCGCTTTTTACAAGAAGTGCCGCACCAATAACACCTGCAATGCTGGCTACTATTGCAACTACGATAAATGCAACAATAAGCCGTTTTCCTATTTTCATATTTTTCAAAATGATTTCCTCCTAATAATGATGGTTGATGATTGATTTAATAACATAAAAATACTATGGCAATAAAATAAATATATCACTACAATTATTTTATTTAAATCGTATATCCTTCCCCGTTTATATTTTTTTAATTTTGCATGTTTAAAGTATAAACAAAAAATCAAGAAAAATCAAGAAAAAATCCACATTTTCTCAAATAATTTTAAAAAAGGCAACCTACTTTTTTGTAGGTTGCCCTTTAAAATTTATAAATAATTTTATTGTGCCACCCTCAAATGTGTTTGTTATTATTTATGTTAAATTTTTTCTTGCTTTTTATTTACAGCAAAGCTCGTAAGTATCTTGAGCAATGGTAAGCTCTTCGTCTGTGGGTACAATGTACACCTTAACTTTGGAATCTTTAGTGGAGATTTCTTTTAGCTCTCCTCTTGTGGAATCGTTTACTGCTTTGTCTATTTTAATTCCTAAAAACTCCATATTTTCGCAGGTTGCGTTTCTAACGATTTTGTCGTTTTCTCCGATACCGCCTGCAAAGGTTACTACATCTAAACCGCCCATGGCCGCCGCATATGCACCAATGTATTTTTTAACTCTGTAACTGAATACTTCAAGTGCGGTTGCTGCCCTTTCGTTGCCGTTGTTGGTTGCTTCTTCTAAATCTCTAAAATCGCTGGAGATGCCGGAAATACCCATTACACCGGATTTTTTATTGAGATAGCTTATAACATCCTCTACACTCATCTTTAGTTTATCCATTAAATAAGGGATTATTGCAGCATCCATATCTCCTGCACGAGTGCCCATTACAAGCCCTTCAAGAGGGGTAAAGCCCATAGAAGTATCAACAGAAACTCCACGGTCTACTGCGGCAATGGAAGAGCCGTTGCCTAAATGGCAGGTTACGATTTTTAAATCTTCTACCCTTTTGCCTAATTCTTTTGCAATTTTATTGGAAACATATTTGTGAGATGTGCCGTGAAAACCGTATCTTCTGACTCTGTTTTCTGTGTATGCCTCGTAGGGTAGTCCGTATAAAAATGCTTTTTTAGGCATATTTGCGTGGAAAGCTGTATCAAATACCGCAACGTTTGGCACGTTTGGCATTAGCTTAACACAAGCATCTATACCCATTAAATTAGCCGGATTGTGCAAGGGCGCAAGCTCTACGTTTTCTTTAATAGCCGCTAAAACATCCGGTTTAATTATTACAGAACCGCTGAATTTTTCGCCACCGTGTACCACTCTGTGCCCAACAGCCTTAATGGAGGACAAATCGGAAACTATACCGTGATCTTTATGAGTAAGCGCATCCATAACAGCTGCTATTGCCGCATTGTGATCCTTCATCTCCATTTCTATTTCCACTTTATCTTTGCCGGATGGTTTGTGTACTATAACCGAATGAGCCAAGCCAATTCTTTCTACTAGGCCTTTTGCAATTACATTTTCGCTTTCCATATCTATAAGTTGATATTTAAGGGAAGAGCTTCCTGCATTTATTACTAAAATGTTTATCATACCAATACTCCTCTAATTAAAAAGATTGTGCTTGTACTGCGGTTATTGCAACTACACTAACAATATCTTCCACACTGCAACCACGGGACAAATCGTTTACCGGACGTGCAAGACCTTGACATACAGGGCCTATTGCCTCTGCGCCTGCCAAACGTTGTACCAATTTGTAGCCGATGTTGCCTGCTTGTAAATCGGGGAAAACAAGTACGTTTGCACTGCCTGCAACTGTACTGCCCGGAGATTTTAACTGCCCTACCGATGCAACTAATGCGGCATCCGCTTGTAACTCTCCGTCCACCTCGATTTCGGGAGCGGTTTTCTTAACGATTTCCGTTGCTTGTATAACCTTGTCTACCAATTCGTGTTTTGCACTGTTTTTAGTAGAGAAGGAAAGCATTGCAACCTTTGGAGTTATGCCTGCAAGCCCTTTTGCCGTTTGAGCGGAGGCTATTGCAATGGATGCAAGCTCTTCGGCAGTTGGGTTAATGTTTATTGCGCAGTCCGCAAAAATCATAATACCGTCCTGTCCGTAATCTTTGGTTTTTAGCTCCATAATAAAAGAGCTTGAAACTATGGAAACACCGGGTGCAGTTTTAATTATTTGCAAAGCCGGTCTTAAGGTGTTGCCTGTGGAATTTATTGCACCTGCAACCATACCGTCCGCATCCCCCATTTTTATCATCATTACTGCGTAGTATAGGGTGTTTTTTACGGTATCCTTAGCTTGCTCTAATGTTACGCCTTTTGCCTTTCGCATTTCGTAAAAAGCATTTACATATTCCTCGAATTTAGAAGATTTTTCAGGATCTATAATATCCACACCTGATAAATCCACATTTTCTGTGTTTGCCTTTTTAATTTCTTCCTCATTTCCCACAAGTACAACCTTTGCAATTTGCTCCTTTGCAATAACCGCCGCCGCTTTTATGGTGCGTGGCTCACTGCCTTCGGGTAGCACAATGCGCTTAGGGTTAGCTTTTGCACTTGCCTTAATTGAGTCCATTAATCCCATTTTTCTTTACCTCGCAAAAATATATTTTTTCTGATATAATTATATATATAATATTATATAGTAATGTTTGAAAATTGCAAAGGTATTTTTATGAAAATTACAGGAATTATTGCAGAATATAATCCTATGCACTTAGGGCATAGGTACCATATGGAACAAACGAGAGAAAAAACAAACACAAATTATATTATTTGTGCTATTAGCGGTAATTTTACCCAAAGGGGAGATGTTGCCGTTACAAATAAATGGGACAGGGCAAAAATGGCGTTAAAATGCGGTGCGGACGTGGTTTTGGAGCTACCATTTCTGCATGCGGTACAAAGCGCAAAATATTTTGCATTGGGTGGCGTTAGTTTGTTTAATTCTCTAAACTGCGTGGATTATCTATCTTTTGGGTGCGAGGCGGACAATATTTCTAATTTGGAGCAAATTGCTAAATATAGCGAAGATGCTTCCTTTAAAGTAACTTTTGCTAAAAATATTGATGCAGGGCTAAGCTATAAAACCGCCTACGAGCAAACCATAAGCAAAATACTTGGCATACAAAACTCCCTTTTTACGCCAAACAATATACTTGCCATAGAATATTTAAAGGCAATTTACAGCCTAAACAGTAAAATTAAGCCGGTTGGCGTTAAAAGATGGGGAGGTGCATTTAATGACAACACCCTGTACCCCACAATGTCCAGCGCTTCTGCCATAAGAAATGCAATGGCACAAAACCAAATTACAAAGGATGTGCTAAACAACATTCCAAAAGAAATACAGGAGGACTATGCTTTTTCTCCTGTTTTTTGTGATGCCCTCTTTCCCTACGTGCTTTATAAAATACGCATTAGTACCGCCGAATACATTAATGGTATTTATGATGTGTGCGAAGGGCTTGAGCATAAAATAATTAAAAGCGCAAAAACCGCAAAAAATTATGACGATCTTATTGCCGGCATTAAAAGCAAGCGGTATTCTTTTACAAAAATAAAGCGTATTATGCTCTACATTTTATTTGATGTTACAAAAGCAAAGATGCAAAGCATTGACGACTACCCCAAATATGCAAGGGTACTTGGTTTTAAAAAAAGTGCAAAAGAAGTTGTTGCTGAAATTACAAAAAAGGCAAACCTGCCTATAATAACAAAAAGCAGCGAGTTTATACATAGCCCACTGCTAAATTACGATATACTTGCCTCGGATATATACGCTACACTGACTAACAAAGATAGCGCAACCGACTACACCCAAAAACTAATTTTAGTTTAAATAGCGGTGGTTATTCATCATCATCACAAGTATACAAAAACTCGTCAAACATTACAGGGGGTATGGGTTTTGTGTAAAAATTGCCCTGCACACAATCGCACTTAATGTTTTCTAAGAGTATTGCGTCCTCTACCCTCTCTACACTTTGTGCCACCGTTAAAATATTTAGCCCTTTTGACATATCCACAATGCTTTTTAGTATAAGCTCTGTTCTGCCAATATCCGTGCTGTCGTTTAAAAGAGAGCTGTCTATTTTAATTATATCCACCGGCATATTTCTTAAAAGCGCAAGGGTGGAATACCCTGTGCCAAAATTGTCTATTGCTAGAGAAAACCCGTATTTATGCAGTTTTTCTAAGATTGTGCAAAGTACAGCCTTATTTTTAAATACTACCGACTCTCTAAACTCTATTTCCAAATATTTGGGGTTTACACCGTATTTGTCCGTAATTTCTTTAAGTTCTTCCACAAAAGTAATATTTTTAATATTAAGCTCGCAAAAATTAACGGAAATGCCCACAGGCTTGTACCCTTGTTTTTCCCACTCCACAATTTGATTGCAAGCGTTTTCAAATATGATTTTATCAAGCAACATGCCCCATTGCCTGCTTTCTATAATGGGAAAGAAATCTCTTGGGGTAATTTGCTCTGCCCCTTCTTTGTTATTCCATCTGGCAAGGGCTTCCGCACCTACTACTCTGCCTGTTTCTACATTAAAAATCGGTTGCAGATACATTGCAAAATCCTTGCTTTTAAGGGCGTTTTCAAGCTCCGCCGTCAGTATTTTTTCCTTTTCTAAATGCTGAACCATACTATCGTCGAATAATACAAATTTACTTACCGAGCTTGTTTTTGCTGTTTTTAAGGCAATATTGCATTTATCTTTGATTGTTTGCATGGTTTTGTCCGATTCTTCCGTAACTACCGCTCCTGCATACAGTAGTAAGTCGTAGCTTTCGTCGTAGTTTATGCGAAAATTGGCTTGTATTTCGTCTATAATTTTATACAGGCGCTTTTGGGTGGTTTCTGCATCATCATGGTTAAAATATAGGGAAAAATAGCCGTTTCCGCAATTTGCAACCATTTCCTTCTCTTGTAAGCTTTTTTCTATGGTTTGTACTATGCTTTTAAGTAGACTATCCGTTATTTCCGTGCCAAAAATCTCTTTAAATACTATAAAATTAAACACTTCCAATGTTATGTATACATAATTTGTTTTTTGCAGGTTTTGCAGTATAAATTGGTTAAACTTATCCTCTTTTAGCGCACCCGTCAGTTTTTCCGTGTACTCTAAAGGTATTATTTGCATAAGGCAAATTTCGTTATTCGTACTGCTTAAAGCAGAAAAACTCACCTCGTACCAGTCGTACTTTGTGTTGCCGTTTTTTAGCAGACGTAACTCCCCTTTTGTGTCCCCCTTGCCCTCTGCAATGCTCTTTATCATAGTATTAAGCATAGTTTTATCTAAAAGGTGTACATTTAAGCTATCCGCTTTGCTGTCTGCACAAGAAAAAAATATCTCTGTATTATTTGCGTTTAATATTTTTTTGCTTTTAATTTCGTACTCCAAAAAACATATTTCAAAGTTTTGGGTAACCGCATTAAATTTTTCTTGTAGTATATTTAGCTGTTCGTTCATACTTGCTCCTCTTTTCTTAAATACTAAGCTGACTTTTTACATAATCGAATTTACAGGCTGCATCCACAATTTTGCTTTCGTCTACATTATAAGTTATCATTGCGTTTGGTGCTGTTATGGTTTTGCTTTGAGTACCTATTGCTATACGTACCCCCGGATGTACTTTGCCAAGCACATGAATATTACCGCTGTTTGCACTTAGCATTTCTTGTGCAAGCTCTTTAAATTCCACAAGCAACTCCTCGTTTTCCCTTTTAAGCTCTAAAAGTTTTATGGTGATGTTAAATCGTGCGTCTGTATTTTCTGTTTTGTTTAAACTGCCTTTGGTGGCGTTAAGGGCAAGCTCCATTCGTGAGATATTCTCCTGAATTTTTAAAAGCTGTGCCACTAATGCGTCGTATCTTTCTCTTTTAAAAGGAGAAATGCCGATTTCTACATATGTGGGTACGTGGGAAACTCCCCCTAAAGACCTACTGACAACGCTTTTTTTGGCTCGAGTTTTACCACCCATTATAGCCCCGTCTTTATGTAAAACCTCCACAACCCCTTCGCACATTAAATTGCTGTGCATAATATATTCCGCACATATTTTATCGTGAGAAATTACCGTTGCTCTTTGAATATATTTAGATATTACACCGCCTTGTGCCACAAGTACACCGCTGTCTAACCCTTGTATACCCATTGCCAGAATAATATCGCCCTTGCTTTCTAACCTTGCGTTTTCAACCACGCCCATAACGGTAATATTACCCCCGGATTTTAGCACAAAACCGGATTTTACACTTCCTCTTATAACAATATCTCCGATAAAATCGATATTGCCTACCGTTAAATCCACATCCCCTTGGATAACTATTATGGGTGTTACGGTAACTATGCCCTGCCTGTATGTAACTCCCCCGGTTACTTTTGCGTACATTGTGCATCTGTCTTCGCTGTATACTATGTTTTTGCCTTTGGGCATTAGTACATCTTTGCCGTTTTTTGCAATTAGTGTTTCCCCAAAAACATTATAGCCGTCCTTGCCTAAGGTGGCTAATTTTCTTTCTATTAAAACCTGGTTTTCTTCTACATTAATAATTTTGTTAATTTCTTTAAAATCTATTTTACCCTCTTTGGTGTATTCCACACTAAAGGTTTTTTCCTGACACTTATCAAAATGAAAAATAAGCTCTCCATCTATTCCGTTTACCGCTTTTATACCTTTAGAAATCAGCCTTTTTTTATAGTAAATTTGATTGTTATACAGCTCGGAAATAAGGTCGTAATTTGTGTTGTATACTATGCCGGCGTCCGCTACGAATTTAACTACCCCTTCGTAAGTCAGCACTTCCCCTTTGCTTTCTGCCGGCAAAAGCTCTATATAAGCCTCCATTTTATCCTTACTTACTTCTATTACAACCTCTTCGTTTAGTATTATTTCTTCTTGTGGCGGTGCAATTAGAACCTCTTTTGCCTCCATATTGGCAAAAGCTAAAGAAATCGGATCTATATCTACACCATACAGTTTTTTTCGCTCTATAAGTTTATACAGGTTTACGGTGTCTAATACTTTACCGCTTTTAAGTGAGCCTTCTGTATTAAAGTAAACCCCGTCCTCTTTAAAGTTTAGCTCAAAATCCGCAAAATAATCAGGCTTACGGTTTCTAATTAAAGGTGTCTCTCTATCTAAAGATACCTCTCTTTCCATTATAGGTATGTTGTGTGTGTAAGACAGTTTTTTATTATGCACTTTCTTTCCCCATTTTTTTGGAGTATACTCCCTTAGTATTTGTGCTTACTGCTTACCTTTTAACAATTTGGTACTGTTAGTCATAAACAAAAAGCGCAAGATTACCTCACGCTCTTTGTAAACCAACATTTGAAATACTTAGTATTTATCGGAATAGTCGTCGGGGGGTAATTCTATACTGTCGTCGTTAGTATATTCCATACTATTGTCGTAATTACTGCTGTGGTAACTACTATTATTATTGCTGTCGTCCTGTCCCTCACCATTTAGCTTAAATTTATTTATTAAATTCTTCATTAGGTTAGCTTGAGAGGATAATTCCTCGCTTGCTGCCGCACTTTCTTCGCTTGTTGCACTGTTTGTTTGTATTACAACAGCTATTTGGTCTATACCCGTGGTTATTTGAGTTATAGACTCCGCTTGCTCGTTAGAGGCATCCGTTACACTGCCAATAAGTTTGGTGGTTTCGTTTGCGCCTTCTACAATTTCGTTTAGAGATGTAGCCGTTTTATCCGCTAAATCCGTACCGTTATTGATTGCTTGCAGAGAGCTCTCTATTAATGCCGTAGTATTTTTAGCCGCCTCTGCGGATTTACTTGCAAGGTTTCGCACTTCGTCGGCAACAACCGCAAAGCCTTTACCTGCCTCTCCTGCTCTTGCAGCTTCTACCGCCGCATTTAGTGCAAGTATATTAGTTTGGAAAGCAATATCTTCGATAGTTTTAATAATCTTGCTTATTTCGCTGGATTTACTGCTAATGTCGTTCATAGCACCCATTAGCATCTTCATTTGTTGGTTGCTTTCCAGTACAAACTCGGTAGATTTCTTAGATACTTCCGCCGCTTGCACAGAGTTTTTGGCATTTGCCTTTATTTGGTCGGAGATTGTTGTAATAGATGCAGACAACTCCTGTATTGCGCTTGCTTGCTGTGTTGTGCCCTGAGCTAAGCTTTGAGAGCCTTGGGATACCTGCTCCGCACCGCCTGTAACTTGGGCAGATGCTGTGTATATTCTTAGTAGGGTATCGTTTAAGGATTTTAGTATATGGTTTACAGAAACTTGCAGAGGCAGAAAATCTCCGTTGTATTTTCTGTCCGAAGATTTAACCGTAAGGTTACCCGCAGACATTTCCTCAAGTACATGCACCATATCGTCTATCATAAACTTAATGTTTTCTATAAACTCTACGGTGGAGTTTGCAAGTTCTCCCGTTTCGTCTTTATTTACAATTTTAGGTACTTCTGCGTGTAAATCTCCTTGTGCCAAAAGCTTAATTCTGTCTGTAATCTTTTGCAGAGGCCCTGTAATACTCTTGGTTACCTTTAAGGATAGGAGTACAATTGCAATAGCACAACCAATGGCAACTAGTGTTATAAACACTATAGAGTCTTTTACAGATTGTTGAGAAGATACCAAGTATTCTTCTGCATTTTTACTTGCCGTGTCTCCTACTTCTATTAACCCTTCTATTAATTTATCTAACTTAGGCAAATATTGCTCGTCTATTATCTTTAGTGCCTCTTCGTTTTCGTTGTTAACCGCAAGCTCCATTATTTGTTTTCTGATGGGTGCGGCAGTTCCTTGTACTTGTATAAGCTCTTCTATTCTTTCAGGATTAACATAAGTAATTTTTAGCTTATCTAAAGCAGTCATCAAGCTACTTGCCGTTTTATCGGCTTCGTCTTTAATGCCTTGTAATTTAACAGGATCCGAATACACAAGCGCTCTGTATATAGTACCTTGAAGGTATCTGATATCCCTTCTTGCTCCCCAAGATACAACTTCGTTTTGGAAGTCTATGTCGTAGAATTCCTGACTATTTTTTGCTAAACGTTGCATTGTACCAATAGCAAAAAATATTGTTGCCGCAAACATTGCAATAACAATTAAAAATACGGTAATAAGCCTAGCCCCAATTTTGTTTTTAGTAAACATAAAACAATCCCCTTTTATATTTAGTATTTAATATTAAGTTTTATTTGTTCTGTTTAGTATACCTCTGTTATTATTCAATATATAATTAAATTTATCACTAATGTACATAAAAGTCAAGTTAATTATATTAAAACCGAGACAAAAGTGCGATTGTATGATACATAATTGACAAAAGTGCCATATGTAATTTTATACGGCACTTTTGCTAATTGTTTTAAGATTAAACCGGATGTATTTTATTTTGTTTATCGTACATATCCGAGTCTAATTTATATTTTGCCGCACGGCGAAATTCAAAGAATTTTGGTGCAACCTGTGGGAACATTGCGTATGTAACAATATCCTCCTCCTGCTCCATAATATCTTTGATTTCCTCTCTGTACTTTTCGATTTCCGGCTCTAACTCGTCTGCCGGTCTGCAGGTAATAACTCTGTCGTCACCTATGCACTTTTTACGAATATCCTCGTTTACCGGGGCGGGCAACCTGCCATACTCTCCACGCATAAGCGCCTTGCTTTCTTTGGTAACCATTTTGTATCTTTCCCCTGCAAGTATATTAAACACCGCTTGAGAGCCTACAATTTGGCTGGTGGGAGTAACAAGCGGCGGATAGCCGAAGTCCTCCCTTACACGTGGCACTTCTTCAAGCACATCCGTAAGTTTGTCCAGCTTGCCTGCATCACTTAATTGACTTATTAAATTGGAAAGCATACCACCGGGTATTTGATATAATAAAGTATTAATATCCACACCAAGCACTTTGGGGTTTAAAAACCCGTCCGCTTTTAGCCTGTCTGCAACCTTTGTAAAGTGTGCCGCCGCTTTTGTAAGTATCTCCAAATTAATGCCGGTATCGTACTGAGTGCCTGCAAGGGTTGCAACCATAGACTCTGTACAAGGCTGAGACGTACCGTTTGCAAGTGGAGATAAAGCGGTATCTATAATATCCACTCCTGCCTCTATTGCTTTTAGGTAGGTCATATCCCCTACACCGCTTGTGTTATGAGTATGGAGATGCAGAGGTACTTTAATAACCTTTTTAATCTCCTTAACAAGTTTTTCCGCCTCATAAGGTAGGAGAAGGTTAGCCATATCTTTAATACATATGGATTTTGCACCCATATCTTCCAGCTCTTTGGATAGTTTTACAAAGTAATCTGTACTGTGTACAGGACTTGTGGTGTAAGATAGTGTAGCCTCGCACCAACCACCGTATCTGTTGGTGGATTCTATAGACTGACGCAAATTTCTTGTATCGTTTACCGCATCAAATATCCTTATAATATCTATGCCGTTTTCTATTGCCTTTTTTACAAAGAAATCTACAACATCGTCTGCATAGTGCTTGTATCCAAGTAGGTTTTGCCCTCTTAAAAGCATTTGCAGTTTAGTGTTGGGCATTGCCTTTCTAAGTTTGCGAAGTCTCTCCCAGGGGTCTTCGTTTAAAAATCTTAAACAACTGTCAAAAGTTGCACCACCCCAACATTCCAAAGACCAAAAACCTGCGCTGTCAAGCAAGCCTGCCGCCGGTAGCATTTCTTCCGTTGTCATACGTGTTGCGGCTTGGGATTGGTGTGCATCTCTTAATATTGTATCTGTAATATTTACTTTTGCCATAATTATCTCCTTTTAAAAATATTTTCTTATGCGCCAAACAGGGATAGCAATACACCTGCCGCAACGGCAGAGCCAATAACACCTGCCACGTTAGGCCCCATTGCGTGCATAAGCAAGAAGTTTGAGGGGTTTTCCTCTTGTCCAACCTTTTGTGAAACACGAGCCGCCATAGGCACCGCACTAACACCGGCAGAACCGATTAACGGATTTACCTTGCCCTTGGTTAGCTTGCACATAATCTTTCCTAAAATTACACCGCCAAAAGTACCGAAAGCAAATGCAATTACACCCAGTGCAATTATTCCGAGAGTTTCGGGGGTTAGGAATTTATCTGCTTTGGTTGTTGCACCAACGGAAATTCCTAAGAATATCGTAACGATGTTCATAAGCTCGTTTTGTGCGGTTTTAGAAAGCCTTTCTACCACTAAACATTCCTTCATAAGATTACCCAGCATCAACATACCCACAAGAGGAATTGCTGCCGGTAGCAGTAACGCAACAAATATTGTTACCGCTATGGGGAATATAATTTTTTCTTTTCTGGATACAGGTCTTAGCTGTTCCATTTTTATTGCTCTTTCTTTTTTTGTTGTAAACGCCTTCATAATGGGCGGTTGAATTACAGGCACAAGTGCCATATAAGTGTATGCCGCCACCGCTATTGGCCCTAAATACTCGGGTGCAAGTCTTGATGTTACAAAAATTGCAGTAGGACCGTCCGCACCACCGATAATACCAATGGATGCAGCTACGTTTGGGTCGTAGTTAAACAGTAGCGCCAAAATAAATGCTATAAAAATACCAAACTGTGCCGCCGCACCTAAAAGTAAGCTTTTGGGGTTTGCAATAAGCGGGCCAAAGTCCGTCATTGCCCCTACTCCAAGGAAAATTAGGGGCGGATAAATACCAAGTTTTACACCTTGATATAAATAGTATATTAACCCTCCGGGTGTTGCCACCTCGCCTGCTTCATTATAAACAGGGGGGTCCATTACGCCTGATAGGGGTAAGTTTACAAGCAACATACCAAAGGCTATGGGTAGCAACAGTAAGGGCTCAAATTTTTTAACAATCGCCAAATACAGTAATAAACAGGCTATACCTATCATTACCCATTGTTGCCAGTTTCCTGCATTAAAAAAGCCGGTAGACTGCACAAAATTCAGCAATGTATCTCCGAAGTTACTCAAGCTTCTATACCTCCTTTATATAGTAATATAGTTTTAACCAATAACAGCAAGAAGCTCTCCTGTTTCTACGGCTTGCCCTTTTGCTACGTTTACGCTTGCAACTTTGCCGTCGCAGGGTGCAAGTATTTCGTTTTCCATCTTCATAGCCTCAAGCACCATTAGTGTATCCCCTTCTTTAACCGCCTGACCATTAGTAACATTTACCGATAAAATGGTTCCGGGCATTGGAGACTCTATTTTTGTACCGCTAACCGCAGCCGCAGACGCTTTTGGAGCAGGAGCGGGCGCAGACGCTTTTGGAGCAGGCGTGGGAGCTATGGGTGCTTGCATAGGTGCGCTTACTTCCCCAACCTCTTCTACTTGCACTTCGTAAGAATTTCCGTTTACATTAACTATAAAATTACGCATTTTATACCTCCGATATAATTAAAATTTATTAAAAATTTGTTCTCGTTTTCCTGCATTTCCCCATGCAGAGTTGTTATTAATTCGTCTAAAGGATTTAATTTGGTAGCTACCGCTGTACTCCTCGCTTGTGCAATTAGCCATATATGCGCTAATCGCCGCAGTTATTACTGCCACAAGCTCGTCGTTACCCGTATCTTCCTCGGCTACTGTGTCTTGTGCAACATCTACCGTTGTTTTTGGTGATGGTGATGGTGTTGCCTGCACGACTTTTTTCTTGTCTCCTGCTATTTTAGCAAGCAGAACAATTAAAACAATTATTAGTGCGAGACATACAAAAACCACAAGCAAACCAAGACCCGTAACCTCTAAACCCATTGAAAGTTTATCAAAAGTTTCCATAACTATCCTTTCTAATACCTTATTACAGAGGCATTATTGAATGTTTTTTAGGCAATTTGCTCTCTCGTTTGGTGAGTGTCATTTCAAGAGCGGAGGCAATCATTTGTCTTGTTGATGCCGGCTCTATAATGTCGTCCACTACACCTTGTCTTGCTGCCGCAAAAGCGGTTGCATGATTTTCCTCGTAGCTTTGTGTTGCGTTGTCTTTAGAAATGCCTGTGTTTTCCTCCACAAGTAAAACACCGCCCATTTCCACAGGAATGGAAGATATTACCGCGTTAGGCCAAGCAAGCACAATATCCGCACCTAAAGATTTCGGGCACATAGCAAGATACCCATCCCCCACTGCATTACCTGCAATTAGAGTGATTTTTGGAATACCTGCTTCCCCATAAGTATTTATTAAACGAGCAACGTTGGTTATTAACATACCCTTCTCTTTTTGTAAATCAACTTCTGTACCATTTGTATTTACTATGGTTATAACCGGAATATTATAGGCATCCAGCAAAGAAATAAATCTTGATGCTTTTCTTGCGCTGCGGCCTGTAATAAAGCTTCCGTTAGCATTTGCAACAAAGCCCACGGTATTGCCGTTAATACGACCAAAAGCAGTTATAATTTCTTTAGAGTAATACATACCGTACTCAAATACCATATTATTATCGGAAATTTTGGCTATAAGCTCTTTGGCATCGTACTCAAAATTTTCGTTGTATTCGTCTAACTGTCTGTTTAAATCGTCCTCGTTAAACTCGTATAGTATGTCGTCTAAATTGTTAGAGGGCAAATAGCTTAAAAGTTTTTTTACATCTGCAAAGCACTCCTCTTCGTTAGTGTTTAAAAACTGTGCCACCCCCGTGTTTTCGTTATGATTTAGCGCACCTATTGTTTTTGCGTTATCAAACTTTTTGCCCATGGCGGACTCATAAATTTGCGGACCGTTTAGCGCCATATAGGAAATATCATCAATCATAAAAGTAAAATCGCAAGTTGCGCTGACATATGTCATAGCACCCACACAAGGCCCTGCAATTACTGCTATTGTAGGAATAACGCCGGAAATATCGTTTAATTTTTTAATAATGCTTCCGTAACTGTTAATTGCCGCCACACCTTCCGCTATTCTTGCACCCAAGGAATCTAAAATTCCTATTACGGGCACTCCGTTTTTTAAAGCATTGTCTAAAGTTTTTACAATTTTTGCCGCCTGCGCCACACTAAGTGAGCCGGACAAAACGGTAAAATCCTGTGCAAACAAAAATATAGGTCTGCCGTCTATGGTACCATAGCCGCAAACCACGCCTTCCCCTTCTGCACTTACCGCTTCAAAATCTACTGTGGAAAAATTCTTGCTTACATATTTATCGATTTCAACAAAACTTTTAGCATCGAGCATTAGTTCTATGCGTTCTCGAGCTGTTTTCTTCTTTAAATTATGTTGGTCTTGAATTTTACCGTTTGAGAGAAGTTGGTTGTTTTTCTCTCTTAAAGTTTCAAGCTTGCTCATTATTATACCTCCGTTAAAAATATAAATCAGTTTAATTATAGTATAAATAAAAATTTAGTGCAACTATAAATATTAAAAGTTGAGATTACAAAAAAACAGCGAAATATTTTTGTCGCTGTTTTTTGTGGTGATGATAGAGTTAAAATACCTTTATATCCCTGAAAATCCTATGTTTACATCTCCGTTGTTGTTGGTTACATTCAATTCCTTACTACCACCTTCTTTGTTTTCGGGCAGGTTAGTTTTGCCCTTTTTACTGTTGTTTATAATGGCGAAATCCTCATAATTGCCCGCTATTGTGCCATCAACGTTTCCGTTTTTACTGTTGATGATTAGTGATTTACCCACTGCTACGCCTTCAAAACTAATGTTGCCCCCTTCGGAATCGAGCAACAGGTTGTCCGTAATATTCAATTTGGGCAGTAAAATGTCTGCATTTGTGGTAACTAACACTAAAGAGGATATAAGTTCCTTAGGTACTTTTAGCTTAATTATTCTGTTCTCCAAGCCGGTTTTTAACCCGAAATAATCGCTAATTTCCTTATTGTATCTATTTATCATTGTTAACACATTTTCGTTGGATACAGAAATATCGTACCCTTCTTTTGGGCTTTCGTAATAATCTATGTATATATTGTTATCTTTGGATAACCCTACCTCTATTTGTCTGTCTTCAACATCGATTTTTACCTCATTTACCTCATCAACCTTAGCTGTGTAATTACCTTTTGTAAAGGTTTCTGTGTTGCTTGTCGAGCAACCTACCAAAAGTGAACCTCCCCAGATTATGCACAAAAGCGCTACTAAAATTTTTTTCATAATATATATTTCCTCCTACTTTATGATACATATAAAGCTTTGTTGATATGTATTTCTTTATATGTTAAAATAAGCATAAACCTTTGTGTTGCACAAAAGTCAAGAGGGGAATTAAAAAAAATGGAAAAATATTTTTCTGTTGGGCAAGCCGCAAAAATAACGAATACAACTACGGAGGCTTTACGGCATTATGATCGCATTGGGTTAGTAAAACCGACCGCCAAGGATGAATTGACGGGGTATCGGCAATATACCTATGATGATATTGTGCGTTTAAAAACAATTTATGCTTTAAAAAGGATGGATTTATCCTTGCAGGAAATTAAAGAGGCGTTGGAATACAAAAATATTGAAGAGATAATTAATTTTTTAAGTAATGCCGAAGTAAAAATAGATGAAAAAATTGCAGATCTTAAATATTGTAAATCTAAAATAGAAGTAGCCAAAGAGGATTATTTAAACAAGCAAAAAGGACTGAGAAATGAGGAATATGCCTATACAAAGCACTTTAGCAAGCGTGTAATAATGCTTTCCGAGACTTTAGATAAACCTACATTGGAAAATTTATGGGGTTACTTAGACAATTTTTATAATCAAATTCCATCTCAATTAAGAGAGGAATATACCTTTGAGGATTTGGCAGGAATATATACTAAGGCGGAATGCTCCAAACTTTTTGCGGTTTGTATAGATTATAAGGAATCGCAGGAGCTTATAACTTTACCGGAGGGTAATTATTTATGCGCTAATAGCACGGAGGAAAACAGAAAGGAGGTTGTAGCCCAATTAATTAAAACGGCGCAAGATAAATATAACGTACTGCCGGAGTTTACCTTGCAAATTATTGTGGTTACGGGGATTTTGCATTGGAATTATCAGGTGCAGGTTTTTTTGGGATAGGCTGATATAATAAAAAAATAGCTTATAGGTACAATTCCTATAAGCTATTTTGGGTTTTGGTGCGGATAACAGGAGTTGAACCTGCATGTCTTTTCAAACATACGGACCTGAACCGTACGCGTCTGCCAATTCCGCCATATCCGCTTGTTTCAAAGTTTATTTTAACACTTAAGTCGTGAAAATGTCAAATATTTTTTTGGTTTAAAAACCTAAAACCTAACTAACACAAAAAGCGCCCATAAGAGCGCCCTTTGTCTGAGATAATTTTATCTTAGTAATGATAATACGTTTTGAGGTGCAGCGTTAGCTTGAGCTAGCATTGCCGTTGCTGCTTGTGACAGTATGTTATTCTTTGTAAAAGCAGTCATTTCTTTTGCGATATCTACGTCTCTTATACGACTTTCAGCCGCTTGAGTGTTTTCTGCAGATATATCAAGGTTAGCAATTTTATGTTCTAATCTGTTTTGTAGAGCACCTAAGTCTGCACGTTGATCGGACACTTTATTTACCGCTGTACGTATTTTAGTAATGGATGTTTGCGCCGCAGCGGCAGTATCTACTGTGTTAGCATCTATCAAGAGTCCGGTAGCACTCATACCACTTATATTTATATTCAAAGTGTCCCCGTTTTTTGCACCAACTTGAATTGTAAATGTTGATACGCCTGTCCCCGCATTAAGCAGTTTCATATCGTTAAACTCTGTTTGACTTGCTATATCATCTATTTCTGTTCTTAATTGTACAAACTCGGAATTTAGTGCCTTACGATCCACCGTGTCATCATTAGTACCGGAAGAGGACTGTACTGCAAGCTCATTCATTCTTTGTAAAATAGAATGTATTTCTTGCAACGCACCTTCTGCCGTTTGTACTAAAGATATAGCGTCCTGACTGTTTTTGGAAGCCATATTTAAACCACGAACCTGTGCTCTCATTTTTTCAGAAATTGCTAAACCTGCCGCATCATCTCCTGCCCTGTTAATTCTGTATCCCGAAGCTAATTTCTCAGCCGACTTGGACACTGCATTGTTGTTGATTCCATACTGACGATGTGTATTAACCGCCATAAGATTGTTTTGAATTCTCATTATAATATCCTCCATGATATATGTTTATTGGCATCTTTGCCATAATATTTAATTTTTAGGTTTAATTTTGCACTTATATTTTTTGCTTACTTCTAACATATTTAAATAATAAGCCCCGGGTATAACTGCATTGTTAAACCTTAAAACTTTTATACAATGTATATCGTGTAAAACTATACATTCTTTAGTAATAATTCTAATTTATTTTTAACTTTTCCTTTAATTCTACGACTCGTGAGTCATTTGGCAGCAATTTGTCTAATCCTACAACAATTTCCTTTGCCATATCAAAGTTTTTGCTGTCAATAAACTGTTTGGCTTGCTTTATTAGTTTTTCTGCATACATAGAAAATTCCTGCTCTTTAGTGTTGGTTTTTAAACGCTCATTTTCGTAATTGCTTATAATTACATCCATTACTTTTTTAATACTCGATTTTTCTGCAACCGCTAATTTAGTGTAGTTCATAAAGCCCTTTAAATCGTTGCTATTTTTACATAGCATTGCGTTGTAGGCATAGTAGGCAAATCGATACACTCCGGGAACATGATGAATGTTTTCAGGACATAACAATTCTTCATGATAAATATTTGCAGTATAGATATACAGATTATTAATGAAATCGTAGTAAATATCTAAGTTATCCTCGTTAGGTATATACCCAAAGGAAGTTATGTAGTTTTCCGTTAAAGTCAGAGCGCAATACATCATTTCAATAGAATTTGAATAATTTTCTTTAGAAAAATACTCTGCTATTTCAGGTGTCTCTGGATTATATGTCAGTAGTTTATCTTTATTTAATTCTATAAGCCTGTCTAAAAGCATTCTTGTTTTTTCCAAAGTAAGTTTTGATAAAATATTTTTCAAGTTATAGTTTAGTTTATATGCAATGTATATAATATCGGAAAAATACTCGGATATATCTTCTGTATTTTCTTCAAACCACTTTAGTATTTTAACTGCTTCATCAACATTATTATTTTTATAATGGCACCTTAGTTTATTTAATTGGAAATAGGGGCTGTCGTATTTTGCGTTGGCAAAATAGTTGACGAAATAGTTGTATTTTTCTTTGTCTGTCATAATATAGTTTTCGCATGCTTTAAAAAAGGCTCTGTATTTTTTTAAATCTATACTCGGATGCGCAATCAGGTTGTACTCTTCTAAAACTAAATCCGGCTTTTTTAGTTCGTTTGCTATATTTAGCTTAAGCTCGTATCCCTTTACTTCTATTAACTTAGCCTCATATAAATTTATTTTTTTAGCATAATCAAAAGCAAGTTTGTAATTGTTTAATTTTATATAACTTAGGGCAATAAACATATTAAATTGATGATAATAAAAATCAGCATCATAAAAAACCACCGGCATAAGAGAATTTATACTTCGTTGTAATTTTTTTTCCCTATATTGTTTTAAATACTCAAAATATTTTTTGCAATGGCTAATAGATAATTCGTACATACCGGAATAATAATAAGCTACACCCATCATAGCGTACACATCTATCATTCCTATATCGGGCGGAGGATTAAAAGCAAAAAGTGCCTCTCCTAACTGAATTACAAGTGCATATTCCTCATTTTTAAAATGGATACGTATTTGGCAGTTTGTAAAAAAAACGGAGCACTTTCTGTTTTCTGTCTTTTTTTCATATTCTTCCCCTTTTTTAGCAATTTCTATTGCTTTGTCAAACATTTCTGCAGAATCGTACTCGTAAAAGAGTTGAAAGTAAACATTGTATCTGTTAGGATTTTCCTTATACATCTCAAGTAAAATGGGGATGTTTCTCTCGCTTTTTCTTTTAAGGAGTGTTTTATCGGTAAAATCATAGCCTGTATGTTCTAATATAACAGGCATACTTTTTACAGGATCTATATAAGGCAATGCCTCGTGTACTTCCCCCACAAAGCAATTTGCTTTATTTGCAGTTCGTGTACATCTGTAAGAAAAAGAATTGGCATACAGACCATCTTGCCTGATAGACCTTATACCTAAGTAGATGGAGTTATATTTTTGCGCTTGGTTTGAAGTAAAAAAGTCTATAAATTCTTTTGCATCTATAAAATATTCGTCTGCATCTATATACAAAAACCACTCGCCTTTTGCGGCGTACCAACCCGTATTTCTTGCTTTTGCAAAATTATTGCACCACTCAAAATACAAAATGTTATCTGTATATTTTTTGGCTATTTCTACCGTTTTGTCCGTAGAGCCCGTATCTGTAATAATAAGCTCGCAAGAAATTGCCTCCATAATAGGCATAAGGGATTTTAAGCATCTCTCTAAAACTTCTTCTTCGTTTTTTACTATCATACCTATGGTAAGCAGAATTTTTTTATCCATTATCTATGCTCCTTAAAATAAACAACCGCACTTAAAACATTAGGTGCGGTTAATTGCTGTTAGTTGCGAAAAATTATTTGTTATCTTTTTTTTCTTTTAGCTGTTTAAGTTCGCTTAAATCTATGTTTACATTTACCGCTAATTGATTTTCGGATACTATTTTCTTTAGTGTCTCGTATCTGAAAATACGCATACTTTTTGGTGCATCTATACCTATTTTTACTCTATCGGATTCTATTGCTACAACAGTAATTTTAATATCTTCTCCAATTAAGATGGATTCGTTATTCTTTCTTGTCAGCACTAACATTATTACTATCCTCCTGTTGTATTCTATTGTAATATTCCAATAAATAGCCGTATGCTTTAGTTTTGATTTCGTAGTTAGTGTTTTCCATAGCTATTTGTATGCCTATCATTTTTTTTGTGTTAATAACCATTGGCGCCAATAAATTTACCGTCATGTCTTGTAGGCTTTCGTATAGCACCATAACATTATAAATTACGATTTCTTCTTGGTTGTGAGTTTGTATGATGTCTAATTCTTCGTCGCTAATTTCTATGCTGTAATCCGAAATTAATAAGAACGGGTTTATAACAGGCAAGGAAATACCTTCCTCGTCCACACTTATTAGCCATTGGATTGGGTCTGTTTGCTCGCAATTTACTATTACATATCTTTCACTATCTTCAAAACCCGGAATTCCACCGGGAAAAGTAATAATACTACTGTCGTCCACTTCTAAATTGCCAAATCTATTTGAGTTTACTTGCATGATTAACCTCCATTAAAAAAAATTTTCCCTGTTATTTATTATACAAGAAAAATTTTTTTTTGCAATAAAACATTTTTAAGTGCCAAAGGCACATTAATGCAATACATAAATCCCCTGCTTTGCATTTATTTTTTGTTATTTTTGCTATTAGATAAATGCTCAATACCGCTAAATAACCTTGTTTAGCTGTCTGCCTACAACAGGTGCTAAATTATCCTCGTTTACGGATATTTTAACTGCCATCTCCCCTTTTAGTCGTATTTCCACAGAATGAGGTGTAACCGTAATGTTTGGCATATAATCGTTTTGCCAATCTACTTTTAAGTTGCCCTGCTCCCATTCTATATTAACTCCGCCAACATCCCACTCTGCCCCGACGGGAGAGCTTTGTGGCATAGAAGTTACGTTAATTTCCGGAAGATCGCTTTCCATATTATTAACGACAGTTTGAGCTAATGGGTCTGATTTACTCCCCATATAATTTTCTAACTGTAAGACATAGTCTCCGTTAGATACAGTTCTTGAAATCGCCTCTTGTACTAACTGGCGGTCTTGCGCCTTTTGCATTTGCATCTGTCTTTCCGGTGTTCTCAGTCCGGATTCCGAGCGTATTTTACCCCAATCTATCTTAAAGGTAGCACCTTTTGGGTTAGAACGCATAACAGGTGGCGTGTTTTGAGAATTAAATTTCCTGATTTTTGTCTCTATCGAGAGTTTGGCTCTTGTAGAGGTAATATCAAGTACCGGGCGACTTGTTTCAATACTTATTCTTTTCATTAATATCCCTCCTACTATTTATTTAAAATAAGATACTATCTTAAAAAGTCCATTAGTGTTGGCTGTATTACCCTTGCACCCGTTGCTAATGCTTGTTTGTAAATTGCCTCGCTCATTTTAAACTGCATTATTACTTGGGCAGGGTCTATATCTTCTACATCCGCTCTCATTTGCTCGTAGCTTATGTAATCTTGAGAGTATCTGTTATCTAAAGAATCCACTTTATTTGTACGTGTACCTACCGTAACTAAGTTATTTAGTACACCTTCGTGCAATCCTTCTAACTTAGAAATATAGGTCGTTAGCTGACTTACAGGCGCATCGTTGTTTAAATCCGCAACTAAGTCGTCTAATATTTTAAACATATTATTGGCACCCGTGCCCACAACATCTATACCCGTAAAGGATACCTGCATTTTTAAATTAAATCCTACTTCAAGCTCTATATTTTGCCCTATTTCCTCACCCGACGGTGTTGTAATAAAGGAATCTGTAAGAGCTTTTGCAATTTCGTCTTGGGCTTTTAGTATATCGTCCGGATTAGTAGGCAATGGCGCAACAGGCGTCCATTCTACTATACCTAAGCCTTCTCCGCCACTTCCTGTTGGTCCTATGCCTGTTAAATCAAGCTTGCCGTTAGTAAGGTCTATGGCGCTGTATGGTACTTCTCCTACAAAATTTCCTACGGAATCTTTAACAGTCAGCATACTCTTACTGGTGTTGGCGGTAAAATAGTATTTATCCGTCATTTGTGCGCCTATGGGAGTTGCAGGGTCCCATGCTATATTTGTAGCGTATGTTGTATCGCTTACAGCCCTCGCCGTTGGAGTTCTGTCTGCCATATAAGCAGGGTTTGATATGTCCTTTCCATTATACAACACTTTTCCGTTTGCATCAACACTAAATGGTGCTTTTGTTGTATTATATCCTGCAAATAAAAATTTATCTCCGATAGATGAGTTTAAAGACTGCATAATATGGCTTTTAATCTCATTAATTAGTGTTGCAAAATTCTTTTTATCCGCCGGGTTGTTTATGTCTGTTGCTGCATTTGTCAGAGTCTCTCTGATATTTACAAGATTTTTGCTGATATCTTGCAACGCAACTTCCGATTGCTCTACCCAGTTACGTGCAGTAATTACATTTTCCTGATACTGTTGTACTCTGTATAAGCGCTGTCTTGCGTTCATGCTGTTTAGCACACCTATGGCATCATCGGATAATCTTGTAATACGCCTGTTGGTAGCTAATTGGGCATTGTATTTGTCCATTTTAGACATACCGTTATATAAGTTTCTCATTAAATTGTCTGACATCATTGAGTTTGTTATTCTCATTTATACTTACCTCTTATTTTTTTATCTTCCAACCATACCCATTCTGTTTATAATTGTGTCTAATTGCTCGTCCATGGTTGTTATTACACGAGATGCCGCTGTATAGGCATGCCCGAATCTTACCATGTTTGTCATCTCTTCGTCTAAAGAAACTGCGGATATGGAATTTTTTTGAGTAACCACGTGGGCTCTCATAACATCCTGCGCTTTATATGTTTTGCTTATTTTGCTCATTTCCAGACCGGTACCTGTAATTATGTTTTTAAAGTGGCTGTCAAAGTTATCCGGATTTCCAGAAGAATCAACCTTGCCTATTAACTCGGAAAGCTTTAATGCGTTTTTGCTGTTACCTCTTTGCTCGTTATCGTCGCCTTCTACTATGGGCATATCCGATGCGGCAATGTTATATATATTGGCTAAAATATCCGAGGAAAGCCTCATATTTTGTGCCGTAATTCTCTCCCCCGGTTTTGCAGGCTCAAAAAAGTTTATTCCGTTTTTAGAAGTTGTGCTTACACCGTTTGCGTCTTTATACGGCATTGTATAACCCTTTGTGTGTATTGCGTTTACTTCTTCTACAATTTTGGCGCATAAATCGTTTAGTAGATTCATAACATAAGGTATACCTATTTGTCCTGTAATAGAGCCGTCTCTAATATCCATATATCCTTTAATTGCACCGTCTCTTATGTTTAGCTTATCTGTGGCTTCTCCGCCGAATTGGTCTTTCCAGTAAATTTCGTACAGTTTTGGCTCGCCGTTAGAGCCGGAAATGGGGTTAGATTTGGTTTCCTTAACCTCAAGTTGATTAAATGTAGTTGCTCTAATCAAGTATTTGCCGTCTATTTGTACGTTTAAATACCCTTTGTTGTCTTCAAAAGTCTCTATATTAACCAAAGTAGAAAGCTCGTCTAACATTAAGTTTCTTTGGTCTCTTAAATCGTTAGCTTTAGCGCCCGAGAGTTCAAACCCGAAAATCTGGCGGTTTAAATCTGCGATTTGCTCTGCTAAATCGTTAATTTGCATGGTAGATTCCTTAATTGTTAGGTTTAGGTTTGTTTGTTGTTCTAACAATCTGGAATAGTAATAATTCATATTTTCCGTTAGTTTGTCTGCACTTTCCTTAAGGTTTGTACGTATAGTTTTATCAGCAGGGTCTTCTACTAATTTGTATAAACTTCTGTAAAAATTATTAAATGTGCTGGAAATACCCGATGCCACATCTAACGAGTCTAACTCGTTGTTAAAAAGAGATTCCACATAGCCAAAAAACTGCTCTTTAGCTTGCCATTGGCTTGTGGTTGCATTTTCTTTTCTGTATTGGTAATCCAAAAACGGATTTCTTATCTGCTCGATGCTTACAGCCTCGACACCGTGTCCGTAGGCTGTGCCTTTATCTACATTAAAGACAGAATAACCGGATTTAGGTGCAATAGATGCCGTAGACATTCTTTGCCTTGTAAAACCAACGGTATCTACATTAGCAATATTATGCCCTGTAATATCTTGTTGCCCCTGAGCTACAAACAGTCCTCTCTTTCCTATTTCTAATCCTAAAAAAGTTGATCTCATTATTTATTCTCCATTATTTGCATAAGTTACGCTTGATTATCTATAAGCCCTTTGTTGTTGGAAGTGGTATCCGCCAAATCTCCGGAATTTCCGTATATGTTGCTGAGTTGAGTTTCTTTTAGGAAATTATTTACCATAAAATCCATATACTCAAAATGCAAATCAAGAATACCTTTGCTTTTTTCGTTTACTTCCTTTTGCTCTTTTGTTATGGCCACTAAGTCGTCCCTTAGCCCATTTAATTTTTTTTGTTGATCTTCGTTGCCCTGCTTAGCTATTTGAGATAAAGTTAAATTATCCACATCTAAGTTTTGTTTGGCAATTAAATCTTTTACACAGGCTACCCTGTTTTTTTCAAGCTCGGTGGCTATATTTAGCTTTTCCCACTCCGCTTTAACAATTTCATTTACCTTTTGAGCATCGCTATCTATTATTGCCTGCTGTTTTTCTTTGGACAACTCTAGTATTTCGCTGTATATTTTTTTTTGCTCCGTAAGTAACTCGATTATTTTATTTATCATTAATAACACCTTATTATTTGTTAAGCAAAATATTTATAGCTAAATCTTGTGTGTTTACACCATAACTATTATCCTTAACCGCTTCGTTAATGCCTTCTAAATTTGCAGCAGGTGTGTTTATTCTTTCGTTTATCATAGATTTTACATTTCTTAACACATCTGCAAATAAAGTAGCATCGTTAGAAAAGTTAGAATCGTCCTTTTGAGCAACCGTTTGTGCTTTAGCCGGACTTATCGGTTTTGTGCTGTTTATCTTGTAGTTATTTACAGCGTAGATTGATGGCATATCGATTTTCATGTTAATCACCTTTCCTATACTATTTTTGTATATTACCTTTCTATGTGCATTTTGCTTCCTGTTTTTGTGCTACTTAACGTTGATTGCTGTTTTTTAGGCTCTTGCGGTAGCACACTGCTTAGTTTTTCTGATAAATTTGTGGAGCAGTTTTTGCAAAGCCTTCCGCTTGTAATTGCCATTCCGCATTTTTCGCATACTATTGAGCCGTCTGCGCTCTTCATCTCTAAGCGTCCTTCTTTTATAAAGTGTATTATGGTTTTTTCGTCTATTTCCAGCTCGTCTGCAATTTCTTTTACCGTTGCGTTTGCATTTTTGTAGAGGTAGTCTTTAATTTCTTTAAATTCGTCCTCCATTTTATTAACGCATTTGGGGCAAAGAGGATTTCCAATATATCTGAAAATATTACCACACTTTTTGCATTTTTTAAAATCGTTTAATCCCATTTATTGTACCTCCCCCATTATTATCGTAATTGGTTTGCAACTCCGTCCATTTGATCCGCTTGGGTTAATGCCTTAGAGTTTAGCGAAAATATCCTTTGTGTCCTAATTAGTTTTGTCATTTGGTCTCCGATGTTTACATTAGAGCCTTCTAAAACCTTTTGAGTTATTTTAATGCTTTGTGCCGGCATAAGTTGCGGATTTCCCGAAGCTACCGTTGTGGTAAATAAGTTGTCGGAAACAGCTTCTAAGCCTTCTCGTTGAGGATAGTTGTAAACCCCAATTCTTGCGTAGGGTTGCCCTCCGTCCTCGGATATATAACCATCTTGAGATACGTTAAAACTTTCTCCTTGCAATCTTATTTTTTGCCCATTGGCATCAAGTACATACATTCCTAAGCGAGTTACAAGGTAGGTGCCGTCCGCCTCTACACTTTTTGTAAAACTTCCGTCTCTTGTGTATAAACGCTGTCCGTTTTTGCTAAGTACGGAGAAAAAGCCGTCACCTTCTAAGTATAAGTCTGTTTCTACACCCGTTTCTATATATGTGCCCTGCCCGAAGTCCTTAACAATACCTGCAACCAGTGTACCGTGCCCCAATCTTAAATTAACATTACCTTGAGGTTGGTTTGGTCTTAGCATTGTTTGGTACAGCGCATCCTTAAAGTTTACGTTAGAGCCTTTAAACCCTAAAGTATTTACGTTTGCCATATTATTTGATATTACATCTAACCTTTTTTGCTGTGATGATATTCCTAATGCTGCCGTATGCGTTGCTTGTAACATAATTTACTCCTTAATTAAAACTTTGCAATATCGTTTACAGTTCTTGCTAAAGATTCGTCCACCATTTTAAGTATTCTTTGGTTGCTCTCGTATACTCTGTTTATCATAAGCATATCAACCGTGCTTTTTGCTATATCTACATTAGAGCCTTCCAGAAAGCCTTGCATTAAAACTGTGTTTTGCGTTAGTGTGGGTGCCTCGTTGTTTATGTGGGTAAAGTTGTTGTTACCCTGTTTTCTTAAGCCACCTTCCGTTTGGAAGGTGTATATTCCTAAAGTACCTACTACTTGCCCATTTGCGGTAATAGCTCCGTTAGCATTTACCGAAAAATCTCCGGAGGTGCCTACGTTTATCCTGCCACCTGCGTTGTTTAGTACATAGTAGCCGTCTTGGGTTACAAGCTCTCCGTTTAAATTAACCTGAAAAGCTCCGTTTCTTGTGTATTGCACACCCTGTGGTGTTTGTACCGCAAAAAAACCTCTGCCCGTTATTGCCAAATCTGTTATTAACCCTGTTTGCTCCATTGGCCCTTGCTCGAAATCCGTAATAATTTCGTCTATATGTATGCCTGTGTTTAGAGGGCCTACTTGTGGGGCACGAGCAATAATGTTTGGGTCGTTAAGTCTGCTTAGTAGCATATCCGGAAAGGAACGGGAAATAGTTTGGTCGCTCTTGTAGCCGGATGTGTCTGCGTTTGATATATCGTTTGTCAGTACATTCATTCTTGCACGTTGAGTTATCATCCCCGTGCCTGCAATGTATAAGCTTCTAAGCATACATTTACCTCGCTAATAGTATTTTACTCTTTATATATCGTTAATAAACGTCTAAACTTTAGTATAATTTACAAAAAAGAGTGCTTTTTTTGCACTCTTTTTTAGACTTTACTTTGCGAAATCTATAGATCTTGTTTCCCGTATGACATTTACTTTAATTTGCCCCGGGTAGTCCAAATCGTTTTCTATTTTTTTGACTATGTCTCTCGCCATTAGGCTCGTTCCTGCGTCGTCAATATCTTCTGGTTTTACAATTATTCTGATTTCTCTTCCTGCTTGTATTGCATAAGATCTTTCAACACCTGAAAAAGAATTTGCTATTTCTTCAAGATTTTCAAGGCGTTTAATATAATTTTCCAAAGATTCTCTTCTTGCGCCCGGTCTTGCGGCTGAAATTGCGTCTGCCGCTTGTACCAAAACAGCTTCTATTGTAGTTGGCTCTACATCTCCGTGATGCGCCGCTATTGCATTAATAACATCCGCATTTTCTTTGTATTTTTTTGCCAAATCCGCACCTATTTGTATGTGCGGTCCTTCTACTTCGTGGTCTACTGCCTTACCAATATCGTGCAAAAGCCCTGCACGTTTTGCAAGTTTTGCGTTTGCGCCGATTTCAAATGCCATAAGAGATGCTAAGTGTGCAACCTCTAAGGAATGTTTAAGTACATTTTGACCATAGCTTGTGCGATATTTGAGTCTACCTAATAATTTAACCAACTCGGGATGCAAGGAGTGTATACCCACATCGAAAATTGCTTGCTCGCCGGCCTCTTTTATTTGTGCATCTACTTCCTTTTGGGCTTTGTTTACCATTTCTTCGATGCGTGCCGGATGTATTCTGCCATCAATAATAAGCTTTTCTAAAGCAATTCTTGCAACCTCACGTCTTACAGGGTCAAACCCTGACAGTATTACTGCCTCCGGAGTATCGTCTATAATTAAATCGATGCCCGTTGCAGTTTCTAAGGTACGTATATTTCTTCCTTCTCTGCCTATTATTCTGCCCTTCATTTCGTCGTTTGGCAGTGCAACTACGGAAACCGTAATTTCCGCAACGTGATCCGCCGCACACTTTTGAATTGCAAGAGAAAGAATATTTTTTGCTTTTTTATCGGCTTCGTCTTTAGCCTTTTGCTCTATTTCTCTAAGCATAAGTGCCATATCATGACGTGCCTCGTGCTCAACCTTTTCAAGCAAAAGCCCTTTTGCTTCCTCTGTGGTTAAGCCGGAGATTTTTTCAAGTTGCTCTATTTGCTGAGAATAAACAACCTGTAAATCATCTTTTGTTTTTGCAATTTCTTTGGTTCTTTTATTTAGGTTTTCTTCCTTCTGGTCAATACTGTCTAATTTTTTGTCCAGTGTTTCTTCTCTTTGTACTAATCTTTTTTCAATTTTTGTTATTTCGTTTCGCCTGTCTCTTAACTCTTTTTCAAATTCGCTTCGCAGTTTATGAACTTCTTCCTGAGCCTCCAGTACCGTTTCTTTTTTAATGACTTCCGCACGTTTTTGTGCTTCATCTATCAACTTTTTAACGGATTCTTCGGCACGACCAATTTTGTTTTCCGCTATATTTTTTCTGTAAACGTAACCAATAATAAGTCCGATAACAATACAGCCAATGCCTACAAGGATAGGAATTAGTATTTCCACTAAGCTAATTCACCTCCCGTTCATATATTAAATTTTGTATTTATATATAAGTAAGACTACTCACTAATATACCTTAATTTATTATAAAATAAATAGCTATTAATGTCAAATATTATATATTTTCCCCCACCTTTGCCCCGGTAGAAAAGGCTATTTGCAGGTTAAACCCACCTGTTTTGCCGAATATATCTATAACCTCCCCTGCAAAATAAAGCCCTTTTACCAATTTGCTTTCCATTGTGGATGGGTTAATTTCTTTGGTATTAATGCCTCCGCTTGTAATTATCCCTTCGTCTAAAGGTCGGGTGTCTGCAATTTTAATTTCAAAGTTTTTAAGATATTCTACTATTCGCCCTCGTATTTCTTTACTTAGGGAATTTCCCTTTGTGTCCCCCTTTAACTTGGCTTCCTGCATAAAGACGGATATGGCTTTTGAGGGTAAAAGCTCCCCTAACAAATTGCTTAACTGCTTGTTTTTATTGCTTTCAATCTCTCTAAGCAGTCTTGCGTCTAACTGCTCTTTTGTTAATGCAGGCTTAAAATCTATTATTGCAGTTAAATTTAGCTCTTTTAAGTAATTTATGTAACAGCTTGCACTAAGTACAACAGGGCCTGATATACCAAAATGGGTAAAAAGCAACTCCCCTTGTTCGTAGTACAATTTTTTGTTGTTTTGCAGTAATGTAAAGCCAATGTTTTTTAATGTCAACCCTTGCATTTTGGGGCAAATTCTGTGGGCATCCTCTAAAGGTACAAGGGCAGGGTGAATATCTACCACACTATGCCCAAAACCTTTGGCAAAGGTGTAACCCTCCCCATTAGAGCCTGTGGCACTGTAAGTATTACCCCCGGTGGCAATTAAGAGGTTTTTGCCTGTGTACTCCTCTCCTGCTTGGGTAATAACGCTAAATATATCGCCGTTTTTTTCAATACTCTTAACATAACAATTTAAAGCAATTTCTGCATTTACACTAATAAGCATTTTTTTAAGGGTGGAAATTACGTCTGCGGATTTATCACTTATAGGAAAAACTCGCTCCCCTCTTTCCGTTTTAGTTTTTAACCCAAAGCTGTTTATCAGTTTAATTAAATCGGCATTAGAAAAACTTTTGTAACTGCTTATAAAAAATTTAGGGTTTTTTACTATATTATTTAAGAAAGCCTGCTCGTCGCAGGCGTTTGTAATATTGCATCTCCCCTTACCGGTTATGAAAATTTTCTTTCCTAATTTTTCATTTTTTTCAAGAAGGATAACCTTTTTATTATTTTTTGCGGCAAAGTAGGCAGCCATAATTCCTGCCGCACCTCCGCCTATTACAATTAAATCATACATTATACATTCCAATTATCTTCCATTTCAGAGGTTACATACACCTTGTGAGCACTCCAATATTCCTCTAAAATATTAAAGTTATGAAAAAGTTCGTCCTTTTTACGCAATCCAAGCATTATTATTAGCAAATTAATTGCAGACAGCGGTGCCACAAAGGAATCTACAAAGGAGTTCATATAACTCCTGGTGGGCAGTACAAAATCGGAAAGCATAGCAGGTGGCGATTTTAAGCTGTCTGTAATGGAAATTACCTTGCAACCCTTTTCCTTTAAATAGTTAATGCCGTCCATAGTGTTTACCGAGTATCTGGGAAAACTTATGGCAATTAAAATATCTTGCTTATCTGCCCCCATTATCTGCCTAAAAATGTCGCTGCCGTCAAAATGCAGGAGTTTTATGTTGTCTAAAATATAGCTCATATAATAATTTAGAAATTCCGCTAAAGGCTTGCTTGAGCGTGTGCCTAAAATATATATGTTTCTTGCGTTTAAAATTACGTCTATAATGCTTTCTAACACCTTTGGGTCTAAACGCTCTTTAGTATTTTTTAAGTTGCTTATATCCGCCTTAAAGGAGGCGTTTATAATTTCGTCTATACTTAGCCCGTCCATTAAATTTATGCGTTGCATGGTGGTAAGTTTGTTTTGTATAAGCACCTGCAAATCCTTTTGCAGTTTTGGGTAGCCGTCGTACCCCATTGCATAGGAAAATCTGACAACGGTAGCCTCGCTTACCCCTACCTCTCTGCTTAGTGCGGCAGCAGTCATAAAGGCGGCTTTATCGTAATTTTTAAGTATAAAATCCGCAATTAGCTTTTGCCCTTTGGAGAGTTTGGTAAACTCTTCTTCGATATTACTTATTAGTCCCATATAAACCTCTGTTTTTTACAGTTATAATATAATCTTATACATTTAATTATATATTTGAACAGGAAAAAATGCAAGAAATATTTCTTAACTTGCATTTTTCCTTTTTGATGCTATATTTCTACTTTTTGAGATACGCTTGGTTAAATACGTTTATCCAACGTTTTTTTGTAGAGGTAAAGCATAATTATGCAAATTACTCCTACCCCTGCTATTAACAGTATTGTATACAAAAGTAAGTTAGTGCCGTCATTGGTTTTCGGTGATTTTTCCACCGTCTGCGCCTCCTGCTCGTCCACTTTTTCTTGTTGTGATGTTTGCGTAGGCACTTGCGTAGGTGTAACCGTAGGTTGCATAAACGGTGTAGGTGTGGGATGCGCCGATTGCGAAGGCAAAGGCGTCGGTGAGGGGGACGGTGTTGCGGATGGTGAGGGCGTAGGCGTAGGTATAGGGTCGTTTGCTTGCGTTACACTACTGTGAGGCGCATAGCCCACATCTATGGAAATAGGCCCTGCAATACGATTTTCGTTTTTCATATTGTTAATATCCGCCTGTGCGTCTGCCGCATTTGTAAACACACGCTCCACATTTTCCTCGTACTGTTCACTATCAGTTTGTGCTAAGGCAGAATATGCTACAATAATGCTGATTTCCGCATCTAAGGGTGTTACGTTTAGCGCAACATCCGGAGAGCCTTTGCCTAAAATAAATAATTCGTCAAAGCCGGGCGATGCCTTTTGCCCCTTGCTGTCCTCTACGATCTCCCCTTCCTTAGCAACGCCACCCGTAACACTTCCGTGAGCATTTACAGGGTCTTTTACACTAAATGTAACAGGCGTACTGTCCTTTAAAAAGCCGTCGGGCGCTTGAGTTTCCACAAAAGAATAGTTGCCGGAAGTTAGGTTTTTAACCAGTACCCTACCGTTTTTATCTGTGGTTAAACCTGTTTGTATCTCCTTGCCGTCTTTATATAGGGAATACTGTGCGCCCATTAGGGTTTTTCCTGTTGTGCTGTCCGTCTTTACTATGGAAGCACTCCCCGTATTATGATGGGTAAGGCTTATTTTATCGTATACATTCATATTTACAAATAGGTAGTATTTATAGGATTTAGAGCCGGGAGTTATGTTATCATTCTCAATTTCCTCGTCCGCCGTTTCGTAATGAATAATCTGATCTGTGCCTATACCCACTCTTAAATTTGCGTTTTTAATTATACCGCCGATTTCAAAGTAGCGGTTAAGCTCTTTAGGAGCACCCAATAATTTGTGAGTGTAAGCTACGCTGTTATCCGCTACATTAGAGCCTTTAGCTGTAAGCCCCACAACATTGGAGCTTTTTTCCAGCAGTCTGATATAACCGTTTAGCACGCCGTCGTTATTTGCGGGCAAATCTCCCATAATTTTGCAACGTCCTACATCAAGGTCGGTGGAAAAAACTTCCCCGGCTTGTTTGCGAATAAAGTATTTGTTAATATCTTCATCTTGAGGATACACATAAGAGTGGGTGGATAAATCGTAAATAACCAGCCTGCCCCCAAAAGTCATAGGGAGATTTTCAAAAGGGTTACCAAAAATTGTCCAATAAACATTAGTAGTTGTTACACCGCCTCCCCCAACACTTCCGTAATGGTCTTTGGAAAAAGTACCGCTTGGGCTAAGCACCGTCCAATCAGCGATTAAATTTTTGGATAAAATAACTTCCTCGGCATTAATTAGGTATTGCAAGCCTCTAATATCGGTAATACCCTTGTTTGAAGCCCTAAGAGTTCCTCTAAATTGCCCCAAAATATCCCCAAAGTCCGCACCTGTGGTAATCCCCTCGTCCACTAAGGCATTGTATACCACCGTACGCAAATTATTATCGGGAATTAGTGGTATAAGGTCGTCTGCCGAAGTTAAGGTTACGGAAGCAAGTACGCTTGGCGCATCCAAAATTTCGCTGTTTGACGGCTCAGCATCTAAAATGCCAATAAAGCCCTCTTTTATCCCCTTTTTTTCAGATTGTAGTGATGCGTTTCCTGTTTCCTCCATAGCAAAAACGGTAGTTTGTAACAAAAATACGATTAATACTAAAAATACAATACAAGTTAATTTTGCAAACTTTCCTCTCATAATACTCCTAAAAAATGTAATTATATTGCTTTTTGATAGGATAAATATAGCATACGAGCTAAAAGTTTACAATATACTTTAGGGTTTTAGCAAATTTATTACAGAAAAAAGGTTTTTAATTGTGATGATGATGACATCGGGGATAATTTCTATTGGCTGTCTGCATTGGCTAACTGCTTATCACTAATCAATAATCACTAAAGAAAACACCCTGCCACTTAGCAAGGTGTATTGCCTTATTTATTATTTTACCGAAAATTTATAGGTTGTAAAATACTTGTATTTTTCATTGGCTTTTAGCACACAACTTGGAAACGCCTCTACATTTGGGCTATCGGGAAAAAACTGAGTCTCCAAACAAAAACCGCAGTAGGGCTTGTACTCTTGCTTGCCTTGTGCATTAGTGGAGTTACCCGTGTATAACTGCACCCCCGGCTTATTTGTAAACACTTCCATAGCTATACCACTATCATCACAATAAGCTTTAGCACATAAGTTATCCGTATTTTTGTTTATAGCATAGTTGTGGTCGTAGCCTTTTGTAAGCTTTAGTTGGGGGAAATCCGCATGTATACGCTCCCCTATTTTATGAGGTTGCAAAAAGTCGAAGGGGGTATTTGCCACAGGAATAATTTTGCCGGTGGGTATACATTTATCGTCGATTTCCGTAAATCCATCCCCAAATATTTGCAGGGTATGCTCTAAAATATCTCCGCTACCCTTTAAGTTAAAATAGGAATGGTTGGTTAAATTTACTACCGTATCTTTATCCGTATTGGCAAAATACTCTATTTTAAGCTGATTATCCTCGGTAAATGTGTATATAACATCTGCATTTAAGTTGCCGGGAAAGCCCTCCTCCATATCTTTGCTGAACAAGGTGAATTTAATGGAGTTATCGCTTAGTATTTTGTAATACATTGGCTTTTTGTCAAAGCCCTTAATACCGCCGTGCAGTTGGTTGTTGTTTTCGTTTACGGAAAGCACGTATTCTTTGCCGTTTAAAGTAAATCTGCCTTCTTTAATTCTGTTGGCGTATCTGCCTATACATGCTCCAAAGTAGGGGTTTGGCTTTGTGTAATAGTCTTTAATATCATCAAAACCCAAAACTACGTCTACAAGCTCGCCATTTTTGTTTGGCACGCAAATTTTCAGTATTGTACCGCCGTAATTGGAAATTAGCACATATGCGCCACTGCTGTTTTTAATTTCAAAAAGATAAACTTTTTTGTTTTCAAACATATTTTGTGCTTCTACTGTAGTTATCATTTTTTACACCTCTATAATATTTGGGTTTATAAACTTAGTTATAATAATTAACTCCCCATAATAAATACAGGGAGTTATTTCTTTTACTCAAAAGTAGCTTTTAAAAATTTAATGCCTTCGCTTGCAAGGAGTTCCGGAGATTCTGCAAATTTTCTCCATACGGATGCCGCTTTTGCGATTTCTTTGCAATCGGGGGTAAAACTTTCTATAATTAAAGGTCCGTCGTAGCCAATTTCTTTAATGGCACTTTTAATAGCCTCCCAGTTAAAGTTATCCTTGCCGGGTGTGCCTCTGTCGTTAGCGCAAGTGTGAAAGTCCACCAATTTGCCCTTTGCACGTAAAATTGCCTTTGGTATGTTGTTTTCTTCGATATTCATATGGAAGGTATCAAGCAGGTAGCCTACGTTATCCATATTTATTCTTTCCACTAAATCTTGGGCCTGCTCTGCGGTATTAATTAAATCTGTCTCAAACCTGTTTAGTGGCTCTATGCCAAACTTTACGTTACATTTTTCCTTTGCGTATAGGGCGACTTCCTTTATGTTTTCCGTTGCCCATACCATTGCTTGCTCCCTTTGCTCCGCAGTAACCTGTCTTGCCTTACCCACCGCAGAATACAGCGGACCTACTATACATCTTGAGTTTAGCTTGCATGCAATATCTACCATTGTTTTTAGATACTCCACGCCTTCTTTTCTAATTTGAGCATCATCCGAGCTTACGTCCCTTCTTTCTCCAAAGGCACCGCATAGGTTTATTTCTAAATTAAGCTCGTCTGCCAGCGTTTTAATAGCGTCCGTGTCTATGGTTGCAGGGTCTTCCACTGCAATTTCAAAAACATCAAAACCCATATCCCTTGCTTTTTTAAGTAGTGGCAGAGAATCACTTGTAAAAGGCGAAATCCACGCCAAAGAGTTTAACCCGTACTTCATTATATATCCTCCCGTTATTTTATTTATACGTATATATTACACCTGTAATTGTATAAATGTCAATAATTTAATGGTGATGATGATGCTCGTCCTCGTGGTGTTGGTGTGGCTTAATATCGCCCCAGGCGGTAAGTTTGTTTTCGTATACCGTTTTTCCTATAAAGGTTAGACTTCTTATGTAGTCTGCATCTCTAAGCTCTACAAAATCGCAACGTTTTAAATCCACATCGTTTAGTGTAATGTTTAAAAGGGTGTCTTTGCCCTCGTAGCAAATTACCCCTTTTGCCCTGTATATTTGTCCGTAAACACCGTTTTTTAGGTTGTTTCTGAAGCTTTCAAATTGCTCTTTGGTAAACTCCATATCTCCCTCTATGGTAACACTTTGCAAATCCTCGTGTAAATGTCCTACCGTACCGCTTGTAACCATAACGGGATTTTGCTTAGAAAACAGCGCATCTAATTCCTCGCTAGTAATATTATCCCAGTTTTTTGCGTAAATAACCGCATCTTCGTTAATGCTTTTAACATCGTGAATAATCTCCTCGCAGTTATCTTCGTCTTGTAGCTTGCTAATTAAAATAATAGGAGCGTTTTTAATTTGGTTATACACAAAACTTGCGTAAAGTATTTTGGCAATCTGCATATTTTTACCGTCTACGATTGTCATAATATTACCGATTTTGCAGTTTTCCTTTAAATACGGCTCTTTTAGCATATCTAAAAAGTTATCGAATACAAAAACTCCCGAGGGCTCAAAAACCACCCTTTGAGGCTTAAAGGTTTCTATAACCTCTTTTAGTGTGCGTGCAAGCTCTGTTTTTAAGGTACAGCACACACAGCCATTTACCATTTCAAACGCCTTAAAGCCTTTGTTTTCTATTATTTTGGCATCAAGCCCGGACTCCCCAAACTCGTTTACTATATATACCGCTTTTTCGCCCCTTTTTATATAGTCATTTATTAAAATATTAGCAAATGTTGTTTTGCCTGCTCCTAAAAAGCCGGAAATAACGTCTATACTAACCATATAATCCTCCTTGTTTTTTACATATTATATATTATACCGCTTTTTTTAAAAAAGTTCATTATATTTTATGTTTTTTTTTGTAATTGTTTTTTTCTATAATTGCAATTAAGCAAAATTTCCGTTTTTTCGCCTTGACTTACCTAAGCATTTTATATATAATATTAGAGGTGCAAAAAGCGAGTGTGCTGGAATCGGCAGACAGGCACGTTTGAGGGGCGTGTGTCTTATGGCGTATGGGTTCAAGTCCCATCACTCGCACCAAAAAAATGTAAAGGTAGTAGGCAGATGAATAATTATTTTTTAAAAACTTCACAGAGTATACACTCGGTTAGCGGGTTACTACCTTTAATAATACAAGTATCTCAAAAAACGGCAAACGTAATGTTTGCTTTTTTTTTGGGAAGAATAAAGAGCATTTACGAAGTGACTATATACATTGAACAAAAAGGAGAATAGAAAAAATGCCAAAAAGAGAGGATATTAATTCAATACTTATAATAGGCTCAGGGCCCATTATAATCGGGCAGGCTTGCGAGTTTGATTACTCGGGTACTCAAGCGGTAAAGGCGCTAAAGCAGTTAGGGTATAAAATTATACTCGTAAACTCAAATCCGGCAACCATTATGACAGACCCGGGAATTGCAGACAGGACATACATCGAGCCACTTAATGTGGAGCGTTTAAGAAAGATTATTTCCATAGAAAGACCTGATGCCCTACTGCCAAATTTAGGCGGACAATCAGGGCTTAACTTATGCTCCGAGCTTGAAAAGGCTGGGGTGCTAAAAGAGTTTAATGTGGAGGTTATAGGTGTTAAGTTAGATGCCATAGAACGTGGAGAGGACAGAATAGTCTTTAAAAACGAAATGGAGAAGCTAAACATAGAAATGGCAAGATCCAAGCCTGCCTATTCTGTGGAGGAAGCGCAAAATATCGCAGAAAACTTAGGGTATCCCGTGGTTATTCGTCCTGCCTATACTATGGGTGGCGAAGGCGGCGGACTTGTATTTAATGTAGAAGAGCTAAAAACTGTGGTAAGCAGAGGTATTGCCGCAAGTATGGTAGGTCAGGTGCTTGTGGAAGAATCCATTTTAGGCTGGGAAGAGTTAGAGCTTGAGGTAATAAGAGACTCCACAGGCAAAATGATAACCGTTTGTTTTATAGAAAACATAGATCCAATGGGTGTGCATACGGGAGACTCTTTTTGTGCGGCGCCAATGCTCACAATTTCTAAAGAACTGCAAAGCAGATTGCAAGACTACGCTTACAGAATTGTAGAAGATATAGAGGTAATCGGTGGCACAAACGTACAATTTGCCCACGACCCAATTTCCGACAGAGTGTGCGTTATAGAAATAAACCCACGTACATCCCGTTCCTCCGCCCTTGCATCTAAGGCAACAGGCTTTCCTATTGCCCTTGTTTCCTCTATGCTTGCGGCCGGACTTACTTTAAGCGAAATTCCCTGCGGAAAATTCGGCACTTTAGATAAATACGTACCCACGGGAGAATACGTGGTAATTAAATTTGCAAGATGGGCATTTGAGAAATTTAAAGGCTCGGTGGATAAATTAGGAACACAAATGCGTGCCGTAGGCGAGGTTATGAGTATCGGTAAAACATACAAAGAAGCATTTTTAAAGGCAATACGCAGTTTAGAAAACGGCAGATATGGTCTTGGGTGTGTAAATAAATTTGAAGAGCTACCCTTAGAGGAGCTGTTAGATATGCTAAAAGAGCCCACCAGCGAAAGACAGTTTATAATGTACGAAGCCCTAAAAAAAGGGGGTAGCATAGACGAGCTCCACTCTCTTACAAGCATTAAAAAGTATTTTATAGAGCAAATGAAAGAGCTTTGCGACTTAGAAAAGGAAATTTTAGAGGACGGGCTTAGAGACGATTTACTTACCAAAGCCAAAAAAGATGGTTTTTCGGACAGATATTTAAGCACACTAACAAATATCTCCGAAGAAAAAATCAGAGAGCAAAAGAAAAATTTGGGTCTTATTAAGAAATACGAGGGGGTACACGTAAGCGGTACGCAGGATGCTCAATATTATTTTTCCACATATAATAATACTGATGCACCCCAAGAAATCAAGGACGGCAAAAAAATACTAATTTTAGGTAGCGGGCCTAACAGAATAGGACAGGGTATAGAATTTGATTATTGCTGTGTACACGCAGCCTTTGCCCTTAAAAAACTGGGCTTTGAAACCATAATGGTAAACTGTAACCCCGAAACGGTATCCACAGACTACGATACCTCGGACAAACTGTATTTTGAACCGCTAACCTTAGAAGATGTACTGGAAATCTACGAAAGGGAAAAACCCATTGGTGCAATCGCTCAATTTGGCGGACAAACTCCCCTTAATTTATCATCACAATTAGAAAAAGCCGGAGTTAAAATTTTGGGTACAACACCTAAAACCATAGATATGGCAGAGGACAGAGACATTTTTAACGAAATGATGAAGAAGCTTGAAATACCCATGCCAAAATCCGGAATGGCTGTAACTATCGAGGAAGCCCTAACCCTTGCAAAAGAAATCGGCTATCCCCTTATGGTAAGACCTTCCTACGTACTTGGTGGCAGGGGCATGGAAGTTGTTTACGATGATGAGGATATGAAAAAATATATGTCTCAAGCAATAGATGTTACCCCCTCTCGTCCCATATTGGTGGACAGGTTCTTAAAAAATGCTTTAGAGGTGGAGTCAGACGCCATAAGCGACGGCAGTAACGTTTTTGTACCCTCCGTAATGGAGCATATAGAGCTTGCAGGCATACACTCGGGAGATTCCGCTTGCGTAATTCCCTCTCATACAATATCACAAAAAAATATAGACACAATTATAGAGTACACCAAAAAAATAGCTAAGGAAATGAATGTACAAGGGCTTATGAATATGCAGTACGCCATAGAGGACGATATTGTATACGTCCTTGAGGCAAACCCTCGTGCATCTCGTACCGTACCCCTTGTGTCTAAGGTGTGCAACATAAATATGGTAAAGCATGCAATAGAAATTATTACCGCACATCTTACAGGAGCAAAGAGCCCTGTACCCTCCCTAAAACACACCAAAATAGATTTTTACGGTGTAAAAGAGGCGGTGTTCCCCTTTAATATGTTTACGGAGGTAGACCCTGTTTTAGGGCCGGAAATGCGCTCCACAGGCGAGGTTTTAGGCATTGCAGACACCTTTGGCAAGGCATTTTACAAAGCAATGGAAGCCACCCAAAGCAAACTGCCCTTACAAGGCACGGTACTAATAAGCGTAAACGACAGAGACAAAGGAGAAATTGTAGAAGTAGCCAAAGGCTATGTAAAAGAGGGCTTTAAAATTGTAGCTACAAAGGGCACTTACAATTTGCTAAAATCCAACGGCGTAGATGTAGCGCTTATAAACAAGCATACGGAAGGGCGTCCGGATATTTTAGATGCCATAACCAACAACCAAATACAAATAATTATAAACACACCTGTAAACAAACGTAGCGCCACCGCAGACACCTATTTAAGAAAAGCTGCAATCCGCTATAAAAAAAGCTACATAACCACCGTTGCGGCGGCAAAGGCAAGCCTTGAAGGTATAATTGCCGCAAAAACGGACGATATTTCCGAGGTTAAGGCTTTGCAGGATTATCATGGGTGAGGTTGGAATTTAACTACATATTATTGTGCATTAACTCAAAAAAACCGCTTTAAAAGCGGTTTTTTTGTAAGTGTAGCGGTGTTATTTGGCAATTTGAGTCCACTCCCCTACCTCTGCAATGGTAGCAGGCCAACCCTTAGCATTTTTGGGATAGTATATTTTAAAATTTTTGTAATAGTTGGTGAAAGCGATTTTTTCAACAAATATTGGACGTATCCAACCATTTTTATCCAAATCTTTTGCAAGCGCCGGTTTATTTCCTAAAAACTCTGCACTTGCTAAATCTCTAAAACCGGAAAAAGCGCCACTTCCAATGTATTCTACACTGCTTGGAATAACCAAATCTCCTGTATATTCTATAAAACGTCCTACAAGTGTACTGCAACTAAACGCATTTGCACCTATATATTTTACATTTTTGCCTATTACCAATTTATCTAATTTTTTAATATCCGCCCAACCAAATGCTCCGCTTGATGATTCGGAAAATGCCTCTTCTTCTATGGTTATAACTGTATCGGGTATAATTATATCTCCCGTTACTCCGTATTTCCACGATAGTGCTCCCTTTCCTATTACTGTTACAGGTTTTCCGTTAATATAAGCCGGAATATTAAATGCGTTATGCTTTGGTGCATCATCTTTATACCCCGTTATTTTAACCTCTGTTGCTGTTTCCTCAAAAGTATAGTAATCTTGCCTTGGGTCTATGGGAGGTGTGGGCGGTTGCGGTTGTGGCTCGCTTGTAGTTTCAAGTGTACCTCTTACAACATCGTATTTATTGCATAGTGCATCAAATTCCACCGAGTTTGTAAACCCTGCAAGTACATTTTGTCTGTGTGTTCCTTCTTTAAGTGCGCTAAGCCACCCTTGTTTTCCGGCACTATCCGCCTCTCTGTTAAAAAATGTTTTGTACATAATATTTACAAATTCTTCATTTCCTATATTTCTGCCTATAAACTCCGGACTAAATACAAATCCATAAGCTACCTGTGCTCCTGTTGCTTGTTTACTGTTTAGTGCGGCAGTCCAAGAGTTTAAGCCGTCACCATCCCCATCTCTCAGTAAGCAGAGCTTATATAATCTTTGCACAAATACGACTATGCTTGGTTTTAATTCCGCATCGGAAAGTTGTAACTCTCCGCTGTTTATACCATAGTTTGCACATAGATTTTTAAACTCGTCGGAGTTGACAAATCCGGCTAATACATATATTCTTGAATAGCCGTCTTCAAGTGCTTTTTTCCATCCGTTTAATCCTACCGTGTCTGCTTCCCTGCCAAAAAATGCTAAATACAAAGCTTTAATATAATCGGTATCCGAGAAATTTTTAGCTAAAAATTCCTGACTGAATATAAATCCCTTGGCAATATTAGCACCTGTAGCCTGACCGCTTACAAGAGCATTACTCCAATCCTGCAAGCCTTGAGTATCCGGATATCTGTTTAAGCACACCGTGTACATTCTTGTAACAAAATCGGTTACACCATTGTTTGCAGATAAGTTTTTTGACGTCTCATCTACAGTCGTTTCTTCTGTTGTGGCATCAGCCTCTTCTATAAAGGTAGTTTCAACATAGGGTTGATTAGCTTCTGTAATTTCCGGTTGCGGTACTTCCATAGTCGCAAATGCAGTTGCCGTGGGAAATGCTGTAATTATTACTGCAAGCACTAATAACAGCCATTTTTTGGATAATTTTTTCATTATACTTTCTCCTTACTTTTATTATTAGCTATATTTTAAGGTAATATCCCTTAAAAGTCAATAAGGCATTATCCCTTATTGCATAATATAAATAAAAAAGGAGTTATATATGTATCGTATAAGAGAGTTAAGAGAGGACAGCGATTTTTCACAAAAGCAAATTTCAGAAGTGTTAAAGGTACATCAGACCACTTATTCGGATTATGAAATCGGAAACTTAAATCCATCAATACACGTTTTATGTAAATTGGCAGATTTTTATAAATGTAGTATAGACTATCTTGTAGGAAGGACGGACCAAAAAGAGCCCTATCCAAAATCAAACCGAAAAAGAGATTAAGCCTACGGCATAACCCATTTAATATATTTCAAAACTTTCATAAATACCCCTACCCCAAAAACCGAATAAAACTCCCCTCCCTCTCTTTTACAACCTCAATCCCACATTCTATACTTTCTTTAAGCTTTTGCACGTGAGAAATTATTCCTATTAATCTCTGCCCCTTTACCTCTGCCAAAATGCTTAATGCGTCCTCAATAGATGCAGGGTCTAACGAGCCAAAACCCTCGTCTACAAACATAGAATCTATGGAAATACCGCCCTTTTGCATTTGCACAACCGAACTTAACCCAAAAGACAAGGACAGGGCAACTAAGAACTTTTCTCCACCCGACAGGCTTTGTACGTTTCTGTATTCTCCGCTGTAGCCGTCCATTACTTCAAGCTCCAAACCTACCTTTTTAGTTCTGCCCGAGTAGTCCGATTGCTTTTGAATTTGAAACCTGCCACCGTGTACCAGTTTTAGCAGTTTATTTGCCTCTATTGTAATATAAATCAGCATTGCGCCCAGCACATACCGCTTTAAACCAACGCCGTTACTCCCCCTTAGCAGTTTTGCAAAATTATCAAGCTCCACATATTCTTTAGACAGTATTGCTAAATCGGATTCCTTTTTTATTATATCCTTGTACGTTTTTTTAATTCCTTCCAATTTCCCCTCTAAATTGCCTACCTGTTTTTCGCAGTTTTGTTTTTTAGCGGAAATTTCTTTGTACTCTAACTCTTTTTTTTGAAAATCAGGCTTGGGAATATCCTTTAATTTTTCTTGCAAGTCTTTCTTTTTTGTGGAATTTACCTCTACCTTAACATTATAATCTTGAATGGCTTTTTCGTAATTGCTAATAGTATTTTCGCTTAAACAACTATCTGTGAAGGCTTTATCGCTTTCAAAACCGTGTTGCAGGCATTTGGTTTTAAACTCCTCCATTTTCTCCTCAAACTCCCCTTTTGCCTTTTCGTACTCCGCTTTTGCGGTTTCCCACAACTCACTTGCCGTTGCAATTTTATTGGCTACCACCGAAATAGCCTCAATACACTTAGAAACTTCTCCTTCCACCGCTACACCCCCTTCCGCATTGGGGTATTTTGCCCTCTCCGTTTCTAAAATTTCTAAATCCCTTTCAATAAGTGCAAGAGAGGTGCTTTCGTCCCTTAGCACCTTTTGCTCTTTATTTAAAGTTTGCTCCGCCTTTTTTACATCTGCTAAAGTATATGTACCCGTGGTATTAAGGGCTTTTTTGGTATGCACCCTACTTCCGCAAACGGGACACTCCTCCCCCTCTTTTAAGTTTTCTCCTAAGGCATAGGTGCAGTTGCTCATATAGCCCTCAAAGGCGTTTTTGTAGTCCTCGCCTTGCTTTTTAATTCTGTCGTTTATTACCTCAATTTTTCCTTTCAAAGTTAGTTGCCGAGCTAATTTTGCCTTATAGCAACCAAATAGCCTCTCTATACTTTGGTTATGCTCATTTTTATAGGCTTGGATTTCTTTAAATTTCCTATCTGCAACAGCCTTTCTTTCCTTAGTTGCTTTACCTGCGGTAGCGGCATTTTCTCTAAGGGGCAATAAAGAATTTGCAATTTTTGCTTTTTGTAGTGATGATTGTTTTTCCTCTACCTCCCCTTTTTGTTGTAAAAGGATTGCTTCTTCCTTTATTAGTTTGTCGTACTCATTAAATTGCCCTGCAATAATTTTAGTGGAGTTATATTCTTCCTGCACCCTCTTAAATTCTTTATCTATTAAAAGATTTAGCGCCTCCGCCTCTGCTTTTTCCTTTGCCAAACTATTAATTACTTCACTGAGGCTTTGGCTGTTTTCGCAATTATGGGAGTCTAAAGCACCTTTTATTTTGTTTTCCGTCTCCTCTTTTTTATGCTTTAGCTCTAAAGCCCTGTTTGTTAGGGAATTTGTAATGTTTTCTATATATTGGGCATTAAAGAGTGTGGAAAGAATACTCTCCTTATCTTCCGAAGATGCCACCAAAAACCGCTCAAACTGCCCTTGGGGAAGTATTATTACCTGTTTAAACTGCTCGTAGGTTAAACCCAAAAGCTCCTGTGCCTTGTTTTTAACATCGGCTATTTTAGGGTTTTCAAAATAGGGTATGTAGTCTTTATCCTTCTTATAAAAGGCGTTTTGTCTTGTTTTTATTTCCCTTTCCCCACTGCGTTTGGTGTGCACAATTATTTCTCTTGCAAATTTATATTGTTTGCCTCGCAAAATAAATTCAAAATTTACTTTGGTGATGTTTGCGTCCGTAGCAAGTTTGGAGCGCATACTTTTGGCATCTCCCCGAGTACCGCTACTACTCTCCCCAAAAAGTGCGTAGGTTATTCCGTCTAATATAGAGGTTTTTCCGCTCCCCGTTTTCCCGTGAATTAAAAACAATCCGTAAGCATCAAGTTTGGTAAAATCTATTATTTGTTTTTCTGCATAAGGCAGGAAATACTCCATTTCAAGTAATATAGGCTTCATTTACTCCACCTCCCCGTCAGTTTGAGAAATTGCCTCTTTAAACCAATTTAGCTTGGTTGTATCTATGCTCTCCCCCGTGCTTTCCTCGTAAAATCTGCACATTATATCCGTAATGCTGAAATCTGCCATTTTTTCCATGCTAATACTGCTGTTGCCCACATTACCGCTGTAACTTTTACCCTCAAACAAAAGCAAATTGGGGTAAATATTTTTAAAACCGTTGTATATTTCCATATGGGCATATTCGTCTTTTATTTCTATTTTGATCAAATCCGAAGTATTAACGTCTGCGCTTGAAAGTTCTCGTAGCTCCTTTAATGTGCCTTTTAATACTCGCATATCAGTTTTTGGCGTTAGGGCAATTTCTTTTATTTCCATTGTAGCCGTGTCTATTAGCGTTACGCTTTTTTGAGTGTTTGCCTCGCTGAAAGAAAACTTTACGGGACTTCCGCTGTACCTTATTTTGCCCTTTAAAGTTTGGCTTTTATGCAAATGCCCAAGTGCCGTGTAGTTAAATTTTTCAAAAATACTGTCACTTACCTTATTTACACCGCCTATAAGAATGGTTTTATCGCTGTCCGTAACCTCGCCACCGCTAACATAACTGTGAGAAACTGCAATATTTATCTTGCTTTTATCATCATCAATATTATTAATTAAAGTAGCCATTGCATCCTCGTAGCTTTGTATTTGCGTATTAGGATAAAGCAACCGCACCTCTTCTATATTAAAATAAGGTATTAAGTAAAAGACGCAATCCTCAATTTCCACCTGTTTAATGCCTTTTAGTATACTACCTGCAATGTATAAACCGTTAAGCACCAGTAAATCGCTTAGCACGGACAGTCTTGTTGCCCCATCGTGATTACCTGCCGTAATAATAACCTTAATGCCCTGCCTTATAAGCCTTGTAATAATATTGTTATACAGCTTAATTGCCTCTAAGTTAGAGACGGAAGTGTCAAAAATATCTCCCGCAATTATAATTACGTCCGCTTTATTTCCTACTGCAATATCGAAAAATTCCTCGCAAAAATGGGTTTGCTCCTCTATTAAAGAGTAGTTATATAACGAAATTCCCAAATGCCAATCGGAAGTGTGTAAAATTTTCATTTTTACCCCCTTTACTGTTTAAATTTTATTTATTTTATTATATACTATAAAAGTGACATATTATAGCATTTTGGAAAAAAATGCACATTTGACTGCTTAGGTATTAAATAGAAACTCTAATCAACCGAGTAATTCTCCTGCATAAAGGTTGTTTAAGGAGCAAAATTATGGAAAAATTTGCAAAAATAATTGTAAAGCACAAAAAAACGGTAATAGTGTTATTTATTATAGGAATAATACTTAGTATGGCGTTTAGCCGACTTGTTACCGTTAATTACGATATGATAGAGTATCTGCCAAACACCATGCCTTCCATAAATGCCATAGATAAATTAGACGAAGAATTTAAGTTTAACGGCACAACAGAGGTAATGTTAGAGAATGTCTCTGTAAAAGAGGCGGAAAAAATCGTTACACAAATCGAAGGGGTAGAAGGCATACGTAATATACTTTGGCTTGGAAGTACGGTAGACTTAAACCAGCCCATAGAATATGCGGACAAAAACACGGTAAATAATTTTTATAAAAACAATAATGCACTATTGCAAATAATGTTTGAAAAAGGAAACTTTGACACAGTAACCCTATCTGCCATGGACGATATTTACTCCATAATTGGCGAAAAAGGCTATGTAACAGGGCAGGCGCAATCCGCAAAGCATACAATAGAAAGTATAGGCTCTAACATCCAAATGGCAATGGTAATACTCATACCCATAATTTGCCTTGTGCTTATTTTAACCATGAATTCCTTTTTTGAGGTGGTACTGCTACTTTCCACCATAGGTATTTCCATTTTACTTAACAGCGGTACTAATATAATACTTGGCGAAATCTCTTTTGCCTCCACCTCCGCCGCCAGTATTTTACAGCTTGCAATAGCTATGGACTACACCATATTTTTAATACATAGATTTACCGAGGAAAACAAAAAGTTTGACAACCCAAACGATGCTATGATAAGTGCAATAAAGCACTCCGCCTCTTCCATACTTGCCTCGGGCACTACTACGGTGGCAGGCTTTCTTGCACTAATTTTTATGACATTCCGCATTGGCTACGATATGGGAATTGTACTTGCAAAAGGCATTGTACTAAGCCTTATTTGCGTGTTTACCATTTTGCCCGTGTTGGTTTTGTACACCTATAAATTAATAGAAAAAACCAAACATAAATCTATATTCCCCTCTTTAAAAAAGTTTGGTGCCGGCATTGTAAAAATAAGATGGGGCATACTTGCAACAGTAATACTTATAGCCCTGCCCGTATATCTTGCCCAAAACAGCAATAAGTTTATATACGCCTCTCAAGACGGCTCGGATGTTACGGTTGCTCAAAGTAAAATAGAAGAAAGTTTCGGTGCTCAAAATAAGACTATTTTGCTTGTCCCAAAAGGCGAAAAGCTAACGGAAAAGCAAATGGTGGACGAAATAAAAACTCTGCCCCATGTTACAAGTGTGCTTGGTCTTTATACTTCCATAGACCCAGAGCTACCCGAAAGTATGTTGCCTAAAAACATCTCTAAGCAATTTTTGTCGGATAACTACTCTATGTACGCAATCATCATAAATGCAACAACGGAAAGCAAGGAAGCCTTTGCTACCTTTAATGCTATTGACGACCTTGCAAAAAACTGCTACAAAGAATACTATCTAACAGGAGCTACTCCAAGCTCGTGGGATTTAAAAGTGGTGGGAGAGCAAGACTATCTTGTGGTTATGCTAATCTCCATTTTAGCGGTAGGTTTGGTGCTTATTATAATGTTTAAATCTGCTACCCTGCCTGTAATTTTACTTTTGGTTATAGAAATTGCAATTTGGCTTAATATGTCCGTAGCTTATTTTGGAAATGTATCTATGCAGTTTATTGCTTATTTAATAGTATCCTCCCTGCAACTCGGAGCCACCATAGATTACGCAATACTGTACACCAACAGGTATAGACAGGCACGAGGCGAAATGCTACCCAAAGAAGCGGCGGCACACGCAATGGACACCGCAGGGCCTTCCATACTAACCTCAAGCATCACCCTTGGCATTACAGGCATAGCCCTATACATTTCTTTTGATGATTTAATGCTAAAATCCATGGGTCTACTCGTGGGCAGAGGCGCATTTATAAGCGGATTTATGGTAATACTTGCCCTGCCGGCCTTCCTTGTAATACTTGATAAAGTTATAGAAAAAACAACATATAAATGGAATGCACAAACGGTACATATACCGCAAAAATCACAAAAACGGGAGAAACGGAAATGAGAAAGACAGCATCAATATTTTTAATAATTATTATGATAATAACCCTAACCACCACCGTTGGATTTGCTCAATCATCACCATCAACATCAAAGGACGAAACGGTGTATGCTTTTTTAAACAACAACGGCAGTGTGTCCGGCATTACCGTGGTAAACAGACTGTACACCGCCTCCGGCAACCCCCTTACAGACTACGGCAATTACAGTGAAATTGTAAATTTAACCAACGACTTACAGCCAAAAGTAACCGGAGATACCATAGTTTTTGAAGGCATAAAAGAAATTTATTACGAGGGTAAAACCACAGGCGAGCTTCCCTACACCGTCAGCATTAAATATTTTTTAGACGACAAAGAGGTAGAGGGTGCATCCCTTGTGGGTGCAAACGGAAAAATCAAAATAGAAATGGAGGTTGCCCCAAACTTAAACGCAAGCGAAGAACTGCGAAAGGGGCTAATGGCACAAATATCTTGCACAATTTCTATGGAGAAAGCCAAAAACTTAAATGTGCAAAACGGCTTTTATGTGGTTGCCGGAAAAAGCTATAATATTTCCTTTGTAGCTATGGGGCAAAACCCTTCTAAATTCGAGTTGGAGTTTGACGCAAACGATTTTGAAATGAGCTCCATTAACATCAACTGCATAAAATCCTCATTTAATGCAGACGAAATTATAGGAGACACAAAAGAAGAATTGCTTACCGCCTTTGACGATATTGCAGACGGAGTTACCCAAGCAAAGGAAGGCACGCAGGAATTACAAAGTGGCACAAAAGACCTAACAAGCGCAATAAGCAAGCTATCCGGCGGACTTAACACCCTAAGCAATTCGGGTAGCGCACTTGTAAACGGCGCAGGCAGTTTTGCGGGCGGAATAGACACAATGGCACAAAGCCTACCCCAACTGGTGCAAGGCAGTAGCGATTTGGCCACAGGTCTTGGCACCTATGCACAAGGTATGCCTCTACTGCTTCAAGGCTATATTGATATTAACACGGGGGCTACCGCTTTACTTGAGGGGCATAATAAGCTTAACGAGGTTGCGGACACCGCAATTAATACCTTAATACCGGCATACGGGGAAATTACACCGGCACTTAACCAAGTTGCACCTGCATTAAATCAGATTGTACCGGCTTTAGAGCAGTTGGTGCAGGCAGGTATGCTACCCCCCGAGGTTGTAGCCTTAGTTGGTCAAAGCGCTATGCTTATGAGTTCCTCTTCCGAGTTAATCTCTCAATCTTCCAAACTTGTCGGAGGAATGGCGCAGGGCATTAAAGCAGAGACGGAGGGTATTTCTCAAATAGCAAACGGTCTTAGCGTTGCAAATACGGAGTTTGCCAAGGCAAATACAGGAGTTGCAACCCTAAATACAAGTTTTGCCCAGCTAAACAGCGGTATACAGCTACTGCCCACAGGGGTGCAAAGCCTAAAAGACGGTTTTATACAAATAAATGATGGCATTGTGCAGTATACATCGGGTGTAAGCGAGGTTGCAAATGGCGCAACCTCCCTAAAAGACAACACTTCTTCCCTACCTGCCGATGTACAAAAGCTTGTGGACGGTCAAGGAGAAATTGTGGACGGTGTCAAGGAAGGCAAAACGGAAATTAATGAAAAAATAGACAATTTTTCCAAAGACAGCGATTTGCCCCCTGTATCCTTTGCATCTACAAAAAACACCCCCGATACGGTGCAGTACATGATGCACACCCCCGAAATTTACAAAGAGGAAGCCACCAAACAAACGCAAGTAGAGGAGGATAACCGAAACTTTTTTGAAAAACTTGCGGATTTGTTTTTGCCTAAAAGCTGAGTTTAATTTTATTTTTTAGTATTTGTGATTTTACATAGTAGCATAGAAAAAGCCGTTTTTACGAAATAAACGGCTTTTTAGGATATATAAATATTTTGTGTGGTTATTATCGGTTAGGCTTATTAGCCAAATAAAAGTGTTTTGGTGTCTTTAATGCACAAAAAATCGTTTATTACCCAACAAACTTTATCGTATACCGCTTGTTGCGCTTTTTTTTCGTCTCCCGAGGCTGCCATTTCCTGCTCGTACGCCTGACGAATTTCCGTACCCACGTTTATTTTTGCAATGCCTGCTTTTATTCCATCTAAAATACATTCTTTGTTAATACCCGAGCCACCGTGAAGCACGAGGGGCTTGCCTGTAGCCTTTTTAAGTGCGGATATATGCTCGATATCCAGCCTTGCCTCCGGCTTTTTTTGATGACGTGTAGCCTCCGCCACCGCACCGTGAATATTTCCAACCGCAACGGAAAGCCAATCGCACTCGCTTTTTTTTGCAAATTCTTTAGCTTCCTGTAAATCTGTAAAGCCTTGTTTGGATGCAAAAATTTCTTCGTAAGGTGGGAGTTCTTTATTTTCGTGACCCATAACCGCCCCAAGCTCGCTTTCGCAAGGTATATTAGCCTTATGTGCGGCGTCTGCAACCTCTTTTGTAGCCGAAATATTTTCCGCTAATCCTAAACGAGAGGCATCTACCATAACCGATTGATACCCGGCTTTTATGGCTCTGTTTATAAGCGCCATATAGTCTACCTCTTTGTAATCCTCGTCTATTACGGGTACGTGGTCTAAATGAAGTAAGGTATGGGCTTCGTTTTTATATTTATTGTATTCCTCCGCCACAGTTTCTAAGCTTTTAGAGCCGAATTTTTCCCATTCTACCCGTGCTACTTGTATCATAGCTATGGAATTATTATCCACAACCGCCTGTATAACAGGCTTAACCATAGGAATATATGGTATATTGTATGCAGGTATAACCGTACCCTTTTCCATTGCCTTTAATACTGCCTCTTTTGCGTTCATTGATAAATCTCCTTCATTGCTTTATAAATTTTATTATATTTAATATAATTATTTTTGTAGGTGGTACAAGTTTAGTTGTGTTATATTATATTTTATCCATAACACTTTGTAGCCAAAGTTATTATAACATATGGAAATAAAATATGCACGTTTATTTATACGAATAAATCATACAATTACAGTTTTTAAAAATAAAAAAAACAAGTTTTAGCAATTATTATCCTACTTGCCAAAACTTGCTTAATTTGTAAAAATTATTGACTTTCTCTCTTTTTAATACCCCCCAAGCTCTAAAACCGCCTTATAAAAAGCAAAGATATTATCAAGGCTTGTATCCGCTTGTACGGTGTGGGCAGGTCCCATAAGATAACCGCCACCTTTGCCTATGGTTTTCATTCTAAGGGCTACCTCCCCTCTTATATATTCCTCGCTACCATTTGGCAAGGTTTGTTGTACGCAAATTGCACCCCAAAAGCTTAGTTTGTCTCCGTATTTTTCCTTAATAACAGCAGGATCCATCGCAAGTGGTTGTATGGGGTTTAGTACATCTAAACCGATTTCTATATAATCCTCTATTATGGGCTCTATAAATCCGCAACTGTGATAAGCTACTATAATATTAGGGTTTTTGGCTTTATATGCGGAAATTATTTTTTGCATACGTGGCTTAAAATACCGCCTCCACATTTCCGGGGACATCATCATACAATGTTGCATGCCTACGTCGTCTCCCAACCAAAGTAAGTCCACCCCTTCTTCTATAAGCCTAAGCCCTGCTTTTAGAGGAAATTCCATAACTTTATCAAAAAGAGCGTTTGCGTAATCGGGGTTAGATGCCATATCCATTATGGTTTCTTCCAAACCGTGAATATACCACCCAGCCTCAAAAATAGAGCAAGCAACAGAAGTGCCTATAAAGTGGGTTTTACCGTACTTTTCCACCAATTTGCGAGCAGGCATATACACCTTTTCGCTTTCAGGATTGGGTATTTTATATTCGGCGAGTTTTTTGCCGTCCTCATCGTCTGCAAGGGGGTGCTCCACTATTTCCGTATAACTGCCTTGAGAGTTCTCAAAATACTTCCATTTGCAACCCCAATCGCAGGTGTACTCATCCCCTTCTCCGTAGTATGATGTGGAAATTCCGGCACCGCTAAGTAGCATATCGTTACCTAATTTTACGCAAATATCGTAGTAATCCCTTGTGTTAAAGTACTTGTAAAGCCTTTCTTTGACCTCGGGTACGTAATCTGCAAATACAGGCACTCTGTCGGGATTATTTTTTGTAAGCGCCCGTTGCACTCTTTCTTTAGAATTCATATATAGTCTCCTATTTTAAAATACGTCTATTTCAAAAGCTAAATATTTGTGAAACGCCTCGTAAAGCTCCTCTGCGTAATCTCCCATTGTTAGGGCAACATGGTGTTTGTAGCCGTTGTCTCCCACATAGCCTAAAATATCCTGCAAATCGTCTATCTGCGCCACTCCGCAAGTGCCAAAGAAGTCATCACTTATAGGGTCGTCTGTAATTTCCCCGTAGCCAGCGTAAAAGTATAGCGCACCTTCGTCCGTTTTTGCGCTTGCGTAGGTAAATTCTCCTTGTTTTAGTCTGCCTACATTTGGCCCTAAGGAGTTTTCCTTGCCTACGGTAGTTTCCAGTATTTTATGAGATTGTATCTCACCTTTGCCCTGCATCATAGAGGCGGCAACAGGTCCGCAATGGAAGAGTATGCACTTGTCCTCTTCGTCTTTGTAATTGTTGTTCCAATCAAGTACGGTTGCCGGAGTATCGCTTGCCAGGCTTAGCGCCCTCATTGCTATTGCGTTTGTAACATCAAGTTCGCAGGCGGCGGCAATACCCTTTTCATTTAAAAAGCCTAAAATAGTACATGGAGAAATCCCCAGTTGTTCTTGAATTTCCGGCCAGCAACGTACCGCTATGCAATCGAGACGCTTTTCTTTTATGAGTTCTTCAAAAACATAACATACTTTGGCGGTTTTTGTTAAAATAGCATCGGGAACGGTAGTAAAGTTGGCAAACTCTGCGTATTCCTTCATTAGTTGAGCCACCCTGCTGTTGCCTTCCTCTATTTTGTGATACCGTGCAAACACGTCCGACATATCAAAGGTTTCTACGTTAATGCCGTTGTTTTGTAGGGTTACCTCGTCGTATCTTACCGTTTTAAATGCGGTGGTACGTGCGCCTATTGCCCCTAAATTAAAGCTACGCATACCTTTTACTATTCTGCATACGGAAGCAAATTTTGCTAAATGCACTTTAAAATAGCTGTCTGTTGGGTTTAGTGTATGGGGTGCATATTTCGTAAAGGGTATACGCATTTGATAAAACACATCCATTATGGAAAACTTACCGCAAAAAGCATCTCTTCTTGTTGCAGGCCCCATTTTGTCCAAATCGTCGTCGTAGGCTTGTATTAAAATGGGTACGTTGCAGTCTTTAAAAGCGGCGGCGGCGCCGTTTTCGTCTCCAAAGTTTGGCAGACAAATTATTGCTCCGTCGTACTCCCCTTCATGCTCCTTTAAAAACTTTGCGTATTTCTCCCCTTCTTCTACCGTTTCTACTGCGCCGTATCTTGTGGCGTCCTCGCTTAACATTAATGCCTCGTGCCCTGCATCTTCAACGGCCTTTTTTAATTCCTCTCTTGCCGCTTTAATCCCCGATGCCGGAAAAAATCCTCTGTTTCCAAAATATAATGCAAATTTCATATAAGTTACCTTCCTTATCTAAATTATTTATTTACCATTGCTCCACTCTTTTAATAATATCTTTTTGTATATTATACTCCGCTGTTAAAGTTAAATAAACACCTTTTTTGTCCACTGCTTTTATAAACTCCTCAAGTTCCTCTAATTTTATGCTTACCACTACCCCTTTATTTGCGGACTGAATTTTTTTAATTAGGGGTATCCATTGCATTATAGGTTCGTCCTCCGCTACACCCTGCACCAGTTGAATTGCCTGCAATTCCTTAATTTCAAGGAGCATATCTATATGTTTTGCCACTCCCCTGCCATCCAAATGAAAAATATTGTACTTAGCATGGGCTATCTCCTTTAAAATGTAGGGCAAACAAAATTCCTCGAATTGCTTTTTAGAAATTAAGGAGGAAAAATCGCAACTTGGGATGTGCATTTTTTCGTAAGTGGGTATGCCCATCCACGAAACACTCATTCCACCGCTACTTGTAATTTTATTGTAGAAGTAATCGTAAATTTTGTTAAAATCTCTGTATGCAATTTCCGTGAGGGATTTAACGCACTCTTTAGCATCATACAAAGCCATACAAAGTTTCTCCGGTCCTACCCAATCCACAACGCAATCAACACTTGGATGCAAGTCTGTGTATCCCACCAAAAATTTGTCTTTGCTTAGCTTTATGGCTTCGTTTGTCATCTCGTCTATTTTTTTGAAGTATTCGTTGTTTTCGTCAAATTTGATTTTTGAAAAATCGTAAGTTTCTATATCGGAAATAAAGTGATCCGTCCACGAGGTTACCTCTCCAAACTCTAATTTAGAGCCATAAAACCCTGCATACACTCCCGGCCCCAAGTTTGGGTAGTACACCGGAAAGGTTTCCGCTAAGGGTGGATTACCCTCTACATCACCAATAAAAGAATTAATATGGTAATTTGTATCGTACCAATAATCTTTGGTGCTGTTATATTGTTTTACCTTGCAAGCCACACTTTCGTTTTGCATTGCGTTATGCTCGGAAAAACGTATTAAAGGTCTGTCCGTTTCCTCCCCATTGTACCAAGAATATACTCTGTTTAGTGCCTGTTTAAAATCCTGTTTATACTCTAAATGTTTTATCATCTGACTACCCCTTTTTGTGCTATGAAAAAATTCTTTTTCCCCACCCTATTTAGCGGAGAAAAAGAATTTTGTATTAATATTTTAATTGTTATGTGGTTTTCTTCATAATAAAGGAATATATGGTTACGGATATTATAATTATTAAGCCGTAAATTACATCTATCCAAAAACCGTTTATGCCAAGAGAAATAATGCCGGCCTCCAGCGAGCCCATAATTAGCGCACCAAGGAAGGTGCCCACCACAGAGCCTTTGCCGCCAAGCACGGAAGTACCGCCGATAAACACCGCCGCCAAAGCCGGAAGCATTAAGCCCGAGCCTTGAGAGGGGTAGAAGTACACAACCTCCATATTACTTATAATAGCCGCAAAAGCAGCCGCCAAGCCTACAAGTATGTAGGATACACTTCTTATGCGTTTTACGTTTATGCCCATCATTAAGGCACTTGTTTTGTTGTCTCCCACAAAGGATACGTGCATGCCAAATTTATTTTTGTAAAATAGCAACCAGGTTACGACACCAATGGCTATAAACCATAAAAACTGTGCCGGAATAGCACCCCCAACACGACCAACAATAGCATGATAAATCCAGCTGTCTGCCGCATCGAGCATACCCTTTAAGGGAACACCTGCGCCTTGAGCCAGCACGTTTACAATCCCTTTAAAGAAAAACTGAGTACCAATGGTGGCAACAATAGCCGGTATACCAAACCTAACAATAAGTACGGAGTTAAACAATCCGCAAACCGCACCTACTACAAGCCCCATAATTACGGCTATAAACACACTGCCCGTAGTTACAAAAATAGTGGCGGAAATCCAACCGCACAGGGCTATTACAGAAGGAAAGGATAAATCTATCTCGCCTAATGTTACTACAAATGTGAGGGCTAATGCCAAAATACCCGTAATAGGTATGGTAGACATAAAAGAATAATAAATGTTAAATTGGGAAAATACCACGGGATTGCCAATAAAGTATACCGCAAAAATACCAATAAAAACTATTAAAATACTAAGCTCTATTTTATGATTGGCAATTCTTTGTTTAAACGTAGGGCTTTGAACACTGCCTATCGAATTATCTTTCATATTACAATCTCTCCTTTAATCCAATTTTCCGGTTTTAACAAGATTTATCATCTTATCTTGAAGTTCTTCCATAGTTACATCCGCTTTATGCAAATTGCCCGCAACCTGTCCTCTGTCCAATACTATAAATCTGTCGCAAACTTCGTACAGTTGATATATGCTATGGCTTATGTAAATTGCACTATGATTTGCCTTCTTAATATCCAAAACGAAATCCTGTACCTTTTGTGTTTCGGATAAGGAAAGTGCCACCGTAGGCTCGTCTAATATAATTAAATCTGCTTTAAAATAAAGGGCACGGGAAATTGCAATACCCTGTTTTTCGCCACCGGATAAAAACTCTACCTCTGTATTTACCGTTATTGCTTTAGAAGTATAGCCCATATGCTCTCGCATCATTTTTGCCGTTTGGGCTTTTTGCTCTTTAATATTCATAAAGCCTAATTTATTGCATAGCTCTCTGCCTACAAACATATTTTGCCAAATTGTTTGTAAATCCGCCAAAGCTCTTTCTTGATACACCGTTTCTATACCAAGCTCTCTTGAACGCTTTACGCTGTGTATACTTATTTTTTCCCCTTTATAGTATAAATCTCCCGAGGTGGGCAGATGTACACCCGTTATTAGTTTTATAAGTGTGGATTTTCCGGCTCCGTTATCCCCTACCAAGCCTACAATCTCGTTTTTTCCAATTTCTAAATTAACATTTTTCAGTACATCAACACCGCCAAACCGTTTGTTGATGTCCACCATTTTTAACAATACATCGTTATTTATATTTTCTGCCATAAAAAACGCTCCTCCACTCCCAAAAGCATACAAAATGCTAAGGCAATACTTAATTGGACAGGGCGCAATTTATACGCCCTGCCAAAGTTAAATTATTATTATCTGATTCCTTTTTCTGCTAAGGGTTTTACAAATTCTATGTTGTTAGCATCAATGATTGCGGCACCGGTATCAATGTGAAGTCCGGAGAAACCGTAAGTTTTAGCTAAGCATAATTGAAGTATGGGCAAATAGCCTTGTAGCCATTGTTGTTGATCCAGCACTGCGCCTACCCAGCCTTCTGTTATAGCTGCGGAAGTGTCTCCCGAGAGGTCAAAACCTGCGCCAAAAACTTCGCCGGGTTTTTTACCTGCCGCTTTTAAATATGTACCAAGGGTGGATGTTAGAGAGCCGTGGTCTGTAATTACCATTTTACAATCGGGGTTAGATGCAAGATAGCTTGTAATTACAGGAGTGCCCTGTGTTGGGTCTGCATTTACCGCATCGGAAATCTCTATGTAGTCTACTTTTACTCCAAGCTCTTCTAATGCGTCTACGCAACCTTTTGTTCTCTCTCCACGTCCGGGTTGAGATGCAAGCCCCCAAACCATAGCTTTATCTCCGGATTTTAAGCCTGCTCTTTTAGCCGCTTCTTGTGCAAGTGTTGCACCTGCCGGATATAATTCTGCGCCTGCGTATCCAAAGCCTGTTGTTTTATAAGCCGCTTCCAACTCCGGTAAGGGAGTGTTTTGGCTTGTGATAATTATGCCTTTGCTTATAGCTTCGTCTACTACGGATTTATAGGCATCGTCGCCGGGGTGTCCCATTATTGCAATGCCGTCGGGTGTTCTTGCTATTGCTTCTTTTAGTTGATTAACCATTTGGTTAGGATCCCAATCGGACCAAACATACTCAACCTGACATCCTAAGTCTTCGGCTGCCTGCTTTGCTCCGTTGTAAACGGTTGTTGCAAATACATCGCCTTCGCCGCCGCCCGGGAAAAATACTATTTTTACATCTTTAAAGGGTTTGTTGCCCGCAGGTGCTGCCGCACCTCCATCGGACGCCGCAGCCGCCGGTTGCGCAGGTGCGCAAGCACTTACCGTAAATACCATTGCAGCAACCATAATTACGGCTACTACACATACCAATAACTTTTTCCTTGACATAATTTTTCCTCCTAATATATATTCGAGTATTAACTCTTAGCTTTATTGTAATATGCATATAAATAAATGCCATTGAATATATTACGGTTTTTCTTGAATATTTTATTGAATTATGAATTTTCTATTAACAAAACCGTATTTTCGTATATACTATAAATATGTATAAAATTCTTATCGTGGACGACGAGCAAGGGGTAAGACAGGCAATAGTACAAACACTTTGTTGGCAATCTGAAGGATACGAGCTTATAGGAGAAGCCAAAAACGGCAAAGAGGCATTGGAGATTTGCGAAAACACCCTTCCCGACGTAATAATTACAGATATTAATATGCCCTACGTAAACGGTTTAGAGCTACTTGAAGCGGTAAAAAGATACTCTCCGGAGCCAAAGGTAATACTGCTAACCGCCTACGACGATTTTAACTACGCTCAAAAAGCAATAAAAAACAATGCTTACGATTATATTTTAAAACCCATAACAAAAGAGGAAATGCTTAAAGTTTTGCGTAAGCTAAAAGAGAATTTAGACAAAGAAATACTAAACCACGAGGATTTTGAAAAGCTAAAAGAGGAATTTAAAAATCATCTGCCCATATTGCAGGAAAAATTTTTAACTTCCCTACTTTCCACTCAAACAGACGATGCGGAAATACTCAATAAATCCCGATTGTATAAAATAAATATTTCTCCAAAGGAGCATATTGTTGCAATAATTTCCGTAGAGGACCAAAAAGACTTTTCCGATGAACTGCGCAGGTTTGCGGTTTGCAACATCGCCCAAGAAATTATGCAAAAGGAAAAATTAGGCATAACATTTATTACCCCGGCTTATGTAGTGCTTTTGGCAATGGGAGAAAATATTAATAAGTCCATTAAAATATTTGAAAAAATACAGAAATATTTAAATAAATATCTTAATTTTTCTGTAACAATAGGAGTAGGCTATAAAGTAGACGGCCCGGGAAGAATATGCCTGTCTTACAAAAGTGCGGTTACCGCTTGCAACTACAAAATACTAAACGGCACAAATAAAATATTGTGCATAGACGATTTAGAACCGCTAAACACGGACAACAGCTATTTTTACGAGTTTGAAGAGTTTAAGTTTGCAATGCTTATAAAAACCAAGGATATAGAAGCATTAAACAACCAAATAAACAATATCTTTTTAAATTTACTAACCTACTACAAGGAAAATTTCGAGATTTATATTGTGGAGATTGCGGTTGCAATATTTAAAACGGCCAAAGAATCCGGGCTTGACACTACCCAACTATATTCTCAAAATGCTGATATTTTTGCCTGTATAATCAATATGGAAGATGTGCTGCAAATAAGGGAGAGACTAAAAAATATGTGCAAACAGATTGTGGAAGGTATTTCAGATTTGCGAAAAAACTCCGCATTACAGCTAATAGACGAAGCAAAGCAGTATGTATACGAAAATTATACTAATCCGGATATTACCACAGACAAAATTTGCACCCATTTACATGTTAGCGTAAGCCATTTTTGCGCCACATTTAAAAAAGAAACGGGCGACACCATAATAAACTTTTTAAATGTGTACAGAATGGACAAAGCAAAAGAATATTTGGCAACCACCAATTTAAAAATTACGGAAATAGCCTATAAAGTGGGCTATACAGACCCAAACTACTTTAGTTTTGCATTTAAAAAAATGTTTAATGTATCCCCACGGGAGTTTAAAAAACAATGAAACTCAACATTAAAAGCCTGCGTTTTATAATGGCAATATCCTTTATTATTATAATGCTTGCAATATACTCCGTAACCTTTGTTTTGCTTTACAACAAGTTTAAAGAAACCAACGAAAACAATATGAAAAATATATCTATGCAGTTAGCGTCTCAAACGGAAAACGCAATTAATTCTTATATTTACGAGCTTACGGAAATATGCAATAATATAGTGTTTTCCTCCTACTTAAACCCAAACAAAGAGGCAGAAGTAATAAACTCCATAGTTAATACAAGAAAGGATATAAACTCTATTATTATTTTTAATAATGATGGTAGCGTACGTGCTAAAACCTCGGGCAATTTGCTTAAAAGCAACGTAAAATATAATGAGCAATCTTGGTTTTTGCTTGCATCCAAAACCAAACGGGATGTGTATTTTAGCGAGCCCCACGTACAAAACTTGTACGAAGGCAAATACCCGTGGGTAATTTCTCTTACAAAACGCATAAATTTTTACGGCGCAATAAACACAAACTCCAAAGTGTTGCTTATGGATATACCCATAACGGAAATAGAAAACAGAGTAAACCGCATAAAATTGGGAGAGCACGGGTATTCTTACATTGCAGACAGGTACGGCAATATTATTTACCACCCAAAACTGCAACTTATAAACTATAATTTAGTGGATGAAGAAATGGAGTTTGCCCTATCAAAACCCGACGGCAACTATAAATTTACCATTAATGGAGAGGAAGCCTTTATAAACACCCGTAGTTTTATGCAAACGGGGTGGAGACTTGTGACTGTAAGCTATGTTTCGGATATTATGGTACCCCAGCAGGAGCTTACCTCCTTTGTTTTTATTACGGTGATATTTGGCATAATAACAATTGTAGTGGTGGCAAGCCTAATTTCCGGCTTGGTTTCAAAACCTGTAACCACCCTTGAAAAATCCATGGAGCTTGTAGAACAGGGGAATTTTGAAGCCACAGTTGATGTCAGAGGAGATTTCGAGGTAGAAAGATTATCATCAACCTACAATAAAATGGTTACACGCATAAAAGAACTTATAGCGGAAAACGAAAAGGAGCACGAAGAAAAACGCAAAAGCGAAATAAACGCTCTGCAAATGCAAATTAAGCCACATTTTTTGTATAACACCTTAGAGTCTATAATTTGGATGGCGGAAAAAAACAACAACCATGCGGTAATAAATATGACATCCGCATTGGCTAAACTCTTTAGAATATCTCTAAGCAAAGGCAGGGAGATAATAAGTGTAGCAGATGAGCTACTGCATGCAGAAAACTATCTTGTTATCCAAAAAATGCGTTTTGAGGACAAAATAGACTACGAGATTACATCAACAAAAGAGGCAAAAAGGCTATGCACTTTAAAACTTATATTGCAACCCATTGTGGAAAATGCAATTTATCACGGTATACAGCCACTAAACGAAAAAGGATTAATTAAGGTAGACGCCCACACAACCGAGGATGCTTTAATTTTTACGGTAAAGGATAACGGTGTGGGTATGAGCGAGGAGCTAATTAATTTAATACTCGAAGAAAAGCATATCAGCAAAGAAAAATCCGGAGTGGGCATACTTAATGTGCATAAACGAATTAAGCTATACTACGGCAAGGACTACGGGCTTTCCATTAAAAGCGAGATAGACGTAGGCACTACGGTTACCCTTACACTACCAAAGGTGACAGAACTATGAAAAAGTTTATTTGTACGGTAATTTCCTTAGTATTAATAATTGCGAGCTTGGTTTTAGCAACAAGTTGCAACCCACCCTTGTACAGCCCCAAAAAGGTTATGCTTATTTTGCATGCCTGGTCAAGCGAGCTTGCCTCCGAGGTTACAAAGGGGGCAAACTCCGCCTCTAAGCAATACAACACCACTTTATTTACAAAAGCGGTTTCTAAAGACAACAACAGAGGTATGCAGGCGGAGTTAATAGATAAAGCAATTAATGACGGTTACGATGCCATTATAATAGAACCTTTAAATTACGGAGAAATATGGGCAAAAATCGAAGAGGCAAAAAAGCACGGGCTTAATGTTGTGCTAATAAATAATTTTGACGAAGAAAAAGACTACGACTACGTAAATATAGATATGCAAAAGCTAAAAAATTTACTTATTGACGAAATTAAACAGCGGGAAAACCCAAAGGTTTTAATACTAAACTGTATAGATACCTACGAAAACACCACCCAAATAAAAGAAATTATTGTGGATGCTTTAACTAAAAACAATATTTCTTTTGATAGTCTTGATTTTTCTACCACAAAAATGACGGACACAATAAACAGTTTGGAATACACTTCTAAAGAATTTAATGTGGTGGTTGCACTAAACGAGTTTTCTTCTCTTATAGCATCAAATGAAATTAAAAACGGCAACTACAAACTTATTGCTTTCTCAAAAACTCTAAAGGTAATAGACAAACTGGAAAAAGGTAGTATAGACACAGTTTGTGCGCTGGATTATTATTCACTTGGATATATTGCCCTTGAAAATATAATTAAAAATGATTACAGCAACAACTATATAGCGCCTTACTCTGTAAATATAAATAATCTTTATTCTTATAACAATCAGCGTTTGCTGTTTCCCCTATAATTTTTAGTTTAAATAAAAAAGTTTATTTTATTAATTCGTCCACCGTTACTCCGAAATAGTCCGCAACTTTTTTAATATTACTTACTTTGGGGGAGGATTTCTCCCACTTTGCAATTGCTCCGTTGGCAATGCTCGTAGATTTTTCTAATTGAGAAATGGTGATTTTGTGTCTTTTGCATAGTTTTTTGATATTAGTTACAATCATTTAATGTACCCCTGCTTAATTAGTATTGACAAATAGTCTAAAATGTTCTACAATTAGATTGTAGGCTAAATAAGTGTGTTTTTGGCGTTTTATAGACTATGGTATAATTATAGTAGACTTCAGTCTATATGTCAATAACTTTTTTTTACAAGGTGGTATGTATGGGTTTAGTACATATGGTGAAATCTCTATGCGAATCTAATAATATTTCTATTTCTCGCTTAGAAAAAACACTAAATTTTGCTAACGGCTCCATAAGAAAATGGGACAATGCCGTGCCTGCCGGAGACAGGCTGTGCAAAGTAGCAGAATATTTTGATGTTTCAATAGACTATTTATTAGAGCGCACGAGTAACCCTTTAATTAATCGTGATTTTGCGATGGAGCTGTTATACTCCGATTTACCTGCGGAGGCTGTAAGCAAATTAAGCAGTTACGCAGAGTTTTTAAGAGATCAGTATACACGTAAGCAAAGCAAGATTATTTAAAGTATAAAAAATATATTTCTTAAAAATATAATTGTTATAATTATATTGTTTTTAATTTACACTAAAAAAATACGTATACACGAAAAATCTGTAATTATTTATTTTAATTACAGATTTTTGTATGGAAAACCCCCGGTTAACCGGGGAGTAAAAAAGGGCTTAAAGCTAT
>CAZVNZ010000015.1:6844-66917 GCA_964628515.1 uncultured Christensenellaceae bacterium | reverse complement strand
ATGCTAATTATTTTGCCATAGAAATGGAATTTACAGAAAATATTTCACAGAGCCGTGCTAAATTATAATTATTGTTGTTGCATTCATGTTCTTTCTCCTTTTGTTTTAAGTATGTCATATAATTTGCTTTTCGTAGTACTCCAATTCCATTATCCGTTGCGCTAAAACAAATTGCCAAATAAACATTATAAAAAATTGTCAGTTGATTTATTGCGTGAAAACGTGTGTCCCCATCGTCTTTAGATACCTCACCTCACAATTCTGCTATTATCTATTAAAATAAACCCACTTGATTTTGCTTCGTCAAACCACTTTTGCATAGTTAGGTTATAGCTTTCAAGCTTTTTTTGCTCAGTCATCTTTTTTTGCAGAGTGCTCTTTACCAATTCTAAGGGTTGTATACCTTCGTTGGTTATTAAATCGCTTGTTAAAAAAATATGTCCGTTATATAAATTAGTTTCAGAAAACTTGTCTGTTTTCAGTTTTTCTACCGCAGTTTTAAAGGATGAGGTAATCTGTGGATCCGAAAGATATACATATTGTGTTTTTATACTTTCTAAATTGAATTTTTCCGATGCTTCTTCCAATGTATGCCCATCATTTATATAATTTCTCAAATCTGAAATTGCTTTTGAATTTTCATTTTCTGCTTGTTTAAATAAGATTTCTGCCTCTTCTATTTTGCCATCGTTTAACAAAATTGCTACTTTGCCTCGTATTTCCGGCAAAAAAGGCAGGGTTAGCATTTTAACATGTATTACTTCTTTTGGAATATAATTAACAATATCAGCATTATTTAACTCTTCAGTAACCTTGTTTGGATTAGCTTCAAAATAATCTTTTTGCTTTTGTGCCAAATACTCGTGTTCTTTTTTTAGCTCATCTTCCGAAATTATAATTTCTTTTCCGAGCGTGTCGGCAATTTTTCGCATTATAACTTTAGTTTTTGCAAGCTGCATAAATGTTTGCATATTATAGCCCAAGTCAGCTATGTATTTCTCTCGTTCCTCTTTTAATTCAGACTCCGTAAGCTTAGGCATATTGGAATAAAGCATAGCATCTATAGAGCTAAGCATATTTGTGTATACTGTATTTACTGCAATTTCCTCGCTTTGAGTCAATGGAAGTAGCCCCATCTCCTCTGCTTTAGCATTTGCAATATGCGGTGTAGCATATTCAAATATTACATCATCAACCAGTTTTTTCCAAATATCTGTGTCCTTTTTTACTTCTTCAATACTAATGCCGTATTGTTTGCAATATTCATCTATTTTTGTTAATATAGCCTCATCGCTATATTGCGTATTATCTGTTTTTAAAGCATAATTACTGCATGCGCTAACTGCTAAACATATGCATATTAACAACAAAACCGCAAAAAGTTTTTTCATAATTTACTCCCGATTATCATTTTATAAACCTGTTGAAAATTTCTTTGTTTGTAGCACATAATGCCCCTTGTAATCTTAAAAATATATTATTATAAATATCATTGTATTGCTCATGTGCTTTTTGATTGGGCTCGTATATTTGTCCTTCTTTATAAACGGAGGCAATAGCCTCGGCCTCATTTTTAAATACATTTGCTCCGATACCTGCCACTAAAGCCGCTCCAAGTGACGTTGCTTCGTAAATATTTGGAGCCTCAACTGTAATCCCTAAAATATCTGCCTTCATTTGCATAAGTAATGTATTTTTAATAGTACCGCCCACCACCTTCATTTCTGTCGATTTTACGTTTTGTGATACATCAAGTGCTTGCAAAAGTTCTTTGGTTTTAAATGTTAGCCCCTCAAATGTTGCACGAATCATCCCCGCATTTGAAACCTTGTTGCTAAGCCCTACATACGCACCAAGAGACGTAGGCTCTATTACAGGTGCATTGGATCCTGAAAAATGAGGCAACATTATACATCCAAAAGAGCCGATAGGTATGTTTTTGGCTTTAGCCATAATGTTCTGCCAACTTTCGTTTTGAGACAAATGCACTTTCATCCACTCCATCATACTACCGGAAACAACGGAAGAAATTTGGCAGTATGCATTTTTAGCTACATGCCCTTCATAATAATATCTACTATTCTCATTCCAAGTTTTATCTACTCTTGCAGAGCCTTTAATTAACATTTCCCAAGTTCCTGCAACGTCCATTAGGCTTTTCTCGTCTATTACTCCTGTTGCAAGGGCAGCACATATGTAATCATGGCCACCAAGTACCACAAGAGTATCTGTGCTTAGCCCTGTATCTTTAGCAACTTTAGGAAGCACTTTCCCAAGCACCGTTCCGCTTTGCATAGGCTTTGGCAAAATTGTACCGTTAATGTTAAGTTTAGTTAAAATATCTATACACCATGTATGCGTTTCGTGATTAAACGCAGATACTGTTGAAGCCATAGAGTAATCCGTTGCTTTTTCCCCACATAGTTTATAATTTACATAATCTTCAATTAGCAACCAAGTTGCAGTTTTTTCCATAATTTCAGGATGATATTTGCTCATCCACATAATTCTGTAAATACTGTCTATTGTCATTGGTGTTTTGCCTGCACGAATAAACATCTCTTTATCGGATAATATTCTTGCACGCTCTTCAAACTGCTCAATGGTACGAGGGCAATGCCATGATATTAAATCGTAAAGCTCTTTTCCATCCTTATCTATGGGCAATCCATCCATACCAAAGCCCGTTACAGCCAGTGCTTTTATGTTTTTTGCAACATCACTTTTACTTGTAACTTCTCTTAGTACAGTAGTTACACTGTTCCATACATCTTTATGCTTCCAAACACACCACATAGGGTGATGGCTATCCGTATAAGAAGGTACAAGCTTGCATATTCCTTGCGCTACAGGATTGCCATTAGTTTCGTATACTATCGCTTTTACGCTTGTAGAGCCAATATCTACGCCCAGTAATAAATCCATTTATTACCCTCCTTATTTTCAAATTTAATACCTGCCAAACTCTTCTATGGTTTCTAACATAGCTTTATAGTTTTCCGGCTTTACAGAACTATGAATCGAATTACTTGACGAGCATATGTATCCCGTTTTACCCTTAGCCACACTTAGACAATACTTTGTTTCCTCCACTACATCGTCTACTGTTCCGTAAGTTAGTGTAGTGGCACAATTTACATTTCCTTTTAAAGTGATGCTGTCGCCGTAGCTGTCTTTCATATATTTTAGATCCATACCCGCAATGGGGTCTATTGGGTCAAGTACATCAAAGCCAACATCTAAATATCTACTAAGCAATGGCATAATATTTCCGTCCGAGTGTTTTAAAACGTAAAAGCCCATATCTTTATATGCTCCGATTATCCGTCTTAACTCCGGCATAAAAATCTCATCAAAGGTTGTAGGCGATATTATAGGACCGCTGTTGTATGCAACATCATCTCCCGTATAAAGAAACTTAACCCCTGTTTTTCTTGCTTCTTGTGCCAATGCTATTTGAGCATCAACCGTCATTTTAACAAGTGCTTTTATAAATTCGGGTTCGTCAATTATTTTAAACATAAAATTGTCGAAGGTCATCATCCTTGAAGGCAGGGACCACACGTCATTCATATGCAAAATTACTGCCTTATTGTCACCATATTTTTTTAATGTTTCTTTTAGTTTTTTAAATCTGCCGGGTTTTGTTGGGTTGGGTGGAATAAAAGCACTCAACTCTTCCATATTATGTATTGCGCCGTCTATGGGGAAGGAGTGGGACTCCTCCGTATACGTTTTTATCATACCCCATTCGTCTTTGTACATTCCGTTTTGTAAATCTGTTATATCGTAGTTGATGTCTACGCAAACAGCATCTGTATAGGTTGTGCAAAATTCTTCAAATGTACTTTTTGGCATTAGCGCATCCATTACTTTTTTGTCTGTTATCCATTCAAAATGTGGTACTTTATCAAGCGGTTTTCGCTCTATTGCCGCTATAATTCTTTCAAGTGAATTCATATACTCTCCTTTTCAAACTCGCACCAGGTAGAATCAAGAGCATCGATAACCGCTTTATAAACCTGATACTTCCTTTCGTAGTGTACTGTATTTTCTTTGTTTGGGTAAATAGTTTTAGATGTTTTTGTAAATACCGCAGAAGCTTCTCTCATATCTTTATATTGCCCTACTCCCACACCGGCACACATAGCCGCCCCCATTGTACCAAGCTCCGCTACCGCAGATACTTCTACCGGCAAACCTATTACATCTGCAAACATCTGTACCCAAACCTCTGATTTTGCTCCGCCTCCGGATATACATATTTTGCTAAAATTCGATTTATATTTGTGTAGCTTTTCTATGTGCATTTTATGAGAAAACACCACTCCTTCGTAAATGGCTCTTAGCATATGTGCTTTTGAGTGTATTCCGCTTAGACCTATAAATCCTCCTTTTGCATCGGGATTTACATTGCTCCCAAATAAAAAAGGCAGAAAAATCAGGGGGTAATCGTTTACCGGTATACTGCTAACCATTTCGTTTATCCTATCGTATAAAGAAGCACCGGCTAAGTCTGCCTTTTCTTCCTGCATAAACTTATCTATAAACCATTGCAAATTAACTGCAGAAGTTGTGCTGGATTCATTCATCATTGTATAACCGTCTATGCAGTAATAACATACAAGCATTAAATCTTTATCGCCTTGAAGGGTTTTTGATATGTACTCGTTTATAGACCATGTACCCACCACAATGGAAAGAGTATCGCTACTTGTAACTCCTGTAGCTATAGCACATGCGACAATATCAAACAATCCGCCAACAACGGCTGTGCCCTTTTTAAGCCCCGTAAGCTCCTCAGCTTCCTTAGTAACATATCCGAAGATTTCCGTAGAGCTTACTATGGGTGTTAGCTTGCTTATATATTCTTCTATGCCCAATAATCCCATTAGCTTTGCATCAAATCTCTTAGTATTCATATCCATACAACTGGTGCTGGATGCTTCGGAAATTTCTGTGCAAAATACGCCTGTTAGCATATATCCTACATAACATTTACAAGTTATAGCATACTTTGCTTTTTTTAGTGATTGCGGTTCGTTTTCTTTAAACCACGCCATAAGCGGTGCCATTTGTCCTGCCCATATAGACTGATAGGTTTTTGATGCCACCTTGTCTGCCGTGCCGTCTTCGTACCACTTTTTAAGTATATCCTTAGCCCTAATATCTCCGCTTAATATAGGGCGCCTAATACAATTACCATTCTCGTCAAATAAATATAATCCGTTTCCTTGTCCGGTTAGAGAAATTCCTATAATGTCTTTTGCATCTATTGCCGATTTTTTGATTACCTTTCGAATAACTTCTATATTGCCCTGACGAAAGTTTTCAAATTTTCTTTCCGTATATCCAATATGCGGTATTACCACATCCATTTGTACCTCGGCACTTGCAATCTCTTTGCCCTCGTTATCAAAAATTGCCGCTTTGGTTACGGTACCTCCGCTATCAATTCCCAATAAATATTTCATACTTTGCCACCTCCTAATAATTGCTAAGTTTTTCTCTCAAAAAAACGTTTGCGTCCTTTAAATAATTGTGAAATTTTGGGTTATCGTGACTCCACATTTCCGCAACAAAAACACCCGAATAGTTTTGTTGAGCTAAAGACTTAAAACAAAAATCAAAATCTACATCGCCTGCACCAAAAGGTATATCTCGCACCGTTTTTTCTTTGGATTCTTTTAGATGAATACCAACAATATGGCTAACGCCACTTGCCATATCTATTGCCGGATTAATACCGTTTGCTGTAATATTTGCAACATCTGCATATACTTGAAGATAGGGGGAATCAAACATTCTTACGTATTTTAATGCAGTTTTTACAGAGCCTATAAAATAATCGTCCATCGTTTCAAAAGCTATTATTACCCCAAATCTTGCTGCGTGATACACGCACTCTTCCAAAGACTCCTCAAATAATTGTTTTGTTACCCGATTACCCACTTTTGCAGTTTCGTCGTATGCCGCAAAGTGCATTACTTTTATGCCTGCAATACTTGCAAATTCTATACCTTTTTTCATTATATCCACACCTCTTTTCCGTGTGAAATCATCTTCGCAACCTATTGGGTACTTTCTCAAAGCACTTAAAGAGAATGTATGCACCGGCACTCCTGTATTTGCAATACTTTTTCTTAATTCCCATGAGCATGTTTTATCTTCCAATCTGTTTAGACGCTCGGGTGTTGCATCTATACATAACTCCATAAAGTCGTATCCACTGCTTTTTGTTAATACTAATTTTTCCTCAAAAGATAATGCACTACACATTGCTTTTTCGTATAAACCCAGGGCGGATTTTGATAGTTTCCCCATACTGTACTCCTTATTTTTTGGGTAAGTGTATACATTTGCCTAACGCATCTGCACACCCTTCCATAAATGCTTCACTAAGTGTTGGATGAGGATAAATAGTTTCAATAATTTCGTGTGCCGTAACCTCACTTGCCATAAGAGAAGTGGCATTAGCAATCAACTCTGTTACATTAGCACCTGCCATATGTACACCTATAAGCTCTCCATAATCTTTCTCAATAATTACTTTTATAAAACCCTGTTCTTCTCCGGATGCTAATGCACGACCGTTTGCACTAAAGGGGAAACGCCCAACAGCAATATTTTCTTTGCCGTACTTTTCTTCTCCTTGTTTTTGCGTTAAACCTACAGACGCCACCTCCGGTATTGTGTAAACGCAGTTAGGTACAACATCAAGCCTGCATTTTTCTTTGCCTCCCATTGCGTTTATCGCCGAAATCTCCCCCATTTTAAAGGCAGAATGCGCAAGCATACTTTTACCGTTTATGTCTCCCGGTGCATAAATATTATTAATGTTTGTTCTCATAAACTCATCTACAACCACATAACCGTTATTTAACGTAATCTTGTCTTTAAGTTCTCCTAAGCAACTTAAATTGCTCTTTCTCCCAACAGAAACAAGCACAACATCACAATTAATTTCCATAGACTTTAGAGTAACTTTAAGCTCGTTATTTACTCTTGAGATTTTATCAACAGTCTCGCTTAACAGTATTTTTACACCATCTTTGGTTAACGAATTTTTTATAACCTCGGAGACTTCTTTGTCCATCATAGGAATTAGGCTGTCTGTAGCTTCTACTACTGTAACTAAGCTACCAAAGGCACTATAAGCGGTTGCAATCTCGCATCCTATTACTCCGCCACCTATTATTAGCAAGCGCTTAGGTATAGTTTTAAGCTCCAGCATTTCGTCACTGCTAAGCACTCCTTTACAATCGCAGCCTTCTAAATTTAACTTTCCCACCGTAGAACCACCACATAACAAAATATTTTTTGCAGTATATTTTGTTTCGTTACAGCAAATTGTATGCTCGTCCGATAATACAGCCTCGCCGTACACCGTTTGTATTCCGTGAGATTTTAACAGCCCTGCCACTCCACCGGTAAGTTTTTTAACTATGCCGTTTTTGTACTCAACTACCTTACCCATATCTACATTTACATTAGGATTATGAATGATGCCACGATTGCCTGCTTGCTGTATGTTGTGAATCGTTTCTGCTGTTTTTATGTAGGATTTTGTGGGAATACATCCTCTGTTTAAACAAGTACCGCCCACTACGGATTTCTCAAATAATATTACTTTGCCATTTAACATTGCCGCCTTGATTGCCGCCACATAGCCTGCCGGTCCTCCCCCGATTACAGCAACATCGTATTGTGTATTTAACATAGTGCCTCCAATGGATTTTCTATTAATTGCTTCATACATAACTGTAATTTAGCCGCTTCTGTGCCATTCATTACTCTATGGTCAAAGGCAAGTGAGATTATCATTACTTTTTTTACCGTAACCTGCCCTTCTGTTAGTGCCAATTCGTCACTTATTGCACAAACACCCAATATTGCCCCCTCCGGCTGATTTATTATGGGGGAGAAGGAAAGCACATCGTACATCCCCATATTAGAAACGGTAAATACCCCTCCCGATAGCTCGTCTTGGGTTATTGTTCCTTCTCTTGCTTTTTTTGCAAGTGCTTTAGATTGTGCAGAAATTTCCGATAAACTTAGTTTGTCCGCATTTTTTATTACAGGCACTAAGAGTCCGTCCTCCATTCCCACGGCAAAACCGATATTTGTATATTGCTTTATAACCAGCTCTTCTTTGTCTATTTGCGTTCTTGCAAATGAGTTTTGTGCAACTGCATTTGCAACAATTTTAAGTATAAAATCGTTAATGGTTATTTTATTTTCTCTGTTTATGTTTATCTGAGTACGTAATTTTAGTAGTTTTGTTACATCTACCTTCATATTTTGCGTTACTGTTGGACATTCTTGCGCACTTTTTGACATGCGACAAGCAATTACTTTTCGCATACCCTTGAGTTGAACACGCATTTCATCACCTGTAGGTATAGTGGCAAGTACATCCGCTTTGGTTATTTTACCTCCATGACCGCTACCGCTGACATATGCTAAATCTACACTTTTACATTGTGCAACCCTGCGAGCTAACGGAGTAGCAAGTACATCTGATGCCTTTATTTCCATATGTTTTCCACTTGGAATTACGCTTAAAAGGTCTATACCTTGCTCTTGTGCAAGTTTTTTTTGCATAAGGCGTTGCAAGTATGTCGTTATCATTTTTTGTAGAGGTAATTGATATTTCCTCTTTAATTTCTGTAATAACATCTGAAGTTTTTATTTCTGTTTTATTTTGAGTCGTTGTAGAATATGGCGGAGGTACTTCTCCTTCTTTGCCTATATAGCCTATTACCTGCAATACGGGTATAACGGTGCCCTCCTCAGCATATTTAGCAAGAATTACACCGTCTGCCGGTGCTTCTACCTCCATAGTTATTTTGTCCGTCTCAATTTCCATTATAGGCTCGTCGAAAACCACTTTATCGCCTACATTTTTAAGCCAACGAATTAAACGTCCTTCTTGCATATCCATACCCGCCTTGGGCATAATAATTTCTGTCATATTTTCACCTCAAATAATATCTTTAATAGCCGTAATTATCTTTTGCGGAGTAGGTATAATTTCCTTTTCTAAATACGGATTAAAGGGTATTGGTACACTTAATGCACCTAAACGTTTAATTGGTCCATCCAAATAATAAAACGCTTCGCTATCTGATATTTGTGCGGATACTTCTGCACCAAAACCGCAAAACTGCACCGCCTCGTGTACTATTAATAAATGTTTGGTCTTTTTTACCGAGTTGATTATTGTTGAAATGTCTAAAGGCACGAGTGTACGAATATCAATAATCTCTGCACTTATTTCTTCTTTAGCAAGCTCTTCTGCAACATCAAGGCACATTTTTACCATTTTGCCGTATGTTACAACTGTTACATGGCTACCCTCTCGTTTAATATCTGCCACTCCTAAGGGAATTGAGTAATCCTCCGTAGGTACTTCTCCTTTTGTTCTGTACAACTGCTTTTGCTCTAAATACATTACAGGGTTATTATCTCTAATTGCCGATTTTAGCAATCCTTTTGCATCGTAAGGTGTTGATGGAATAACAACCTTTAACCCCGGCATATGAGCCAATACCGCCTCGAGACTTTGACTGTGTTGTGCCGCCGCACCCGTTCCGCTTCCGGATGCTGTTCTCATAACCATAGGTACGCTTACTTTACCACCAAACATTGTTCTCAGTTTAGGTGCTTCGTTTACAAGTTCGTCATAGCAAACGCAAATTAAATCCGAAAACATAAGCTCTACAATGGGTCTAAAGCCATTCATTGCCGATCCTATTGCTGCTCCTACAAAGCCTTGCTCCGCTATGGGTGTATCCATTATTCGCTCTGCACCAAATTCTTGTATCATCCCTTTAGAGACTCCAAAGGCTCCGCAGTATTCGCCAATATCCTCTCCAATCATAAATACCCTTTCATCTTTACGCATTTCCTCGGAAATAGCGTCGTTTATTGCTTGTGCATATGTAATTTCCGCCATAATTTTTCCCTCCTATTATGCAAATGTAGAATTAATAAGCTGTTCCATTGTAGGCTCGGGAGATGCCAATGCCAATTCCACGGAAGTATCAACTTTATTAATAATATCTTCAAGAATATCGTCCATTTCTTTTTGGCTAAATCCATTTTTTGCCAAATATTCCCTATATCTTTTTATAGGGCATTTTCCCTTCCATTCTGCAATTTCTTCCTTTGTTCTGTATAAGTTTCCATCGCTTTTTGAGTGTCCTGAAATTCTGTAGGTATTCTCCACAATTAGCATCGGTCCGTTTTTAAGCACATATTCCCTTGCTTCTTTAACACATTCGTAAACAGCCAATACATCGTTTCCGTCCACATCTGTTGCCTGCATGCCAAAAGGATATGCACGTTTTTTTATATCTGTATCCTTCATTACTTTACTTATATGTGTAGACATACCGTAGGTATTGTTGATACACACAAACAGCAAAGGTAAATTCCAGACTGCAGCAAGATTCATAGACTCGAAAACTGCACCTTCGTTTGCCGTTCCGTCTCCAAAAAATATCAATGCAATTCTGTCTTTTTCTTGCTTTTTCTTGATGGAGAGTGCCGTTCCGCCCGCAATAACGGCACTTGCTCCGAGTACACCGTCTGCACCGTAATAATATTTATGCGGATCTGCAATGTGCATACTCCCGCCAAGACCACCGCATACGCCCGTAGCCTTTGCAAGTATTTCTGCCATTGTTTCGTTTAAATCAAGCCCCTTTGCCAGTGCCTGAGCATGACCTCTATGTGTCCCAAACACAAAATCCTTTTCTTTTAGTGCAAGAATAGTGCCTGTAGCCGTACCTTCTTCTCCAATTCCAAGGTGGGTTGTTCCATGCACCATACCCTTTGAAAACAAGAGTTGTACTTTTTCTTCAAATTTGCGTCCAAGATACATTGTACTTAGTACCTCGGCAAGAAACTTTTTACTATATTTCGCTTTCACAGTAACCTCCGTTTTATTGTGCTTTATTTACTTTATTATTAATAAATCTTGTATTGTTTTGCGCTTTGGCATATTTGGTGATTCGTCCGCCTTTCCTATTGCCACTAAAGCCGCCACTCCAAAGTTTTCTTCTAACTTTAGAGCATCAATGGTTTTTGCTTCATCAAAAATTCCCATTATAACTGTGCCTAACCCTTGCTCGTATGCAGATAAACAAAATGTTTGGGTAGCTATGCCTGCATCAAACATTTCCCATTTGTCTTCTTTAGACGTAGTAAAAGAACCGTCTTTTTCGTAACCGCTACGTTTTTTAATCGTTGCAATAACCATTAGTGCCGGTGCATTTTTAATAACATCAGCATTAAATGTAAAGTTTAATACACAGCTTTGTGCAATTTCATTTTTTAGCTTCTCGTCCGTAATCAACACATAGCGTACAATCTGAGAGTTTTTCCAAGATGGGCTGTAACTTGCTGTTTCTACAATTTTTTTTACCGTATCCTCAGAAATCTTGTCTGCCTTGTATTTGCGGATACTTCTACGATTTCTTACTGTTTCCGTAAATTCCATAAATCACACCTCACAAGCATCTGCCGACATTAAAATCTCAATATTTGCAAATGCTTATATTCCTTTCTATAAAATATTTTAAAAATCTTTAAATACCGCTTTGCGTTTTTCCACAAAAGCACTCATACCTTCTTTTTGGTCGTAGGTTTTAAAACATTCTGTCCAAGCTTCGTTTTCTACGCCAAAAGCCTCTTCAATATCTACAAGATTAGCGCCTTCGTTAATTGCTCGTTTTGCAAGCCTTACCGCCTGCATACCTTTACTCATAATTTTCATGGCGAGATCTCTTGCTGTTCTGAGTAATGCTTGCGGAGCAACCACCTTACTTACAAGACCTATACGATATGCCTCCTCAGCACTTATCATATCTGCACTAAAAATTAACTGTTTAGCATGGCTTTTACCAACAATACGGCTAAGCCTTTGAGTACCCCCAAAACCGGGCAATACACCAAGATTTACCTCCGGTTGCCCAAATTTTGCTCTCTCGCTTGCTATTCTTATATCGCAAGCCATTGCAAGCTCGTTGCCACCACCTAATGCAAATCCGTTTATTGCTCCAATAACAATCTGTGGCAAATTATGTAATCTTGAGAAAATCTCCTGAGCGGTTTTTGAAATTTCTCTACCCTGTTTTTCGTCCATATCCTGCATTTCGGAAATATCTGCACCTGCAACAAAAGCTCTGCCTGCACCACGTATTATTAAGGCTTTAATATCGGTATCCTTTTCTAATTTTTCCGTAATTTGATTTATTTCTTGTAGTGTTTTAATATTAAGTGCATTTAGAGATTGTGGTCTATTTATTACAAGATAGGCAATGCCATCCTTTGTATGATACAAGATATTTTCCATAGAACAGTACTGGGATTCTTGGGAAATATGACACAACTCCCCGGCTTCTTTAGCGTCTTTTACCTTTTTTATTTCTTCGGTAACAAGTGGGAGTATTTCGCATACATCTCCTACTATTCCAAGGTCTGCCACATCAAAAATCGGTGCGGATTCGTTTTTATTTATTGCAATTATTAGATTTGCATTTTCCATTCCTGCCACATGCTGAATTGCACCTGAAATTCCGCAAGCAAGATAAAGCTCCGGTTTTACGGTTTTTCCCGTTTGCCCAACCTGATGCTCTTTATCTATCCAACCACTATCCACCGCCGCTCTTGATGCGGATATTTCCCCATCAAGCTCTTCAGCCAATTCTTTAAGCATAGAGAAATTACCGCTTTGCATTATTCCTCTGCCACCACTAATTAGCACCCTCGCTTTAGTAATATCTAATTGCTTTTTATCCTTTTTTAGCACTTCAAGAATTTTTACCGTGCAGTCTTCTTGTGTTAAATCTACTTTATATTGCGTAATTATTCCTGTTTTGTTCTTGTCTTTTTCCAAAGCCTCCATAACTCCGGGACGAATGGTAGCCATTTGCGGTCTGTGATTTTTACATAAAATAACCGCCATTAAATTACCGCCAAAGGCCGGACGTGTCATACGCAAGAGCTTTGTTTTTGGGTCTATACAAAGTGCGGTACAATCTGCCGTTAATCCTGTTTTTATTCTTGCAGAAATTCGTGGGGCAAGGTCTCTGCCTATACTTGTTGCACTAAACAGTACTATTTCAGGTTCTCTATCCTTAATTATTTGGGTAATTACCTTAGTGTATGGCTCTGTTGTGTAATCTTTAAGCATTTCGTGTTCTGCAACAATTACCTCGTTTGCTCCGCAAGCAATAAGTTCTTTTGCTTTGCTTGCTACATTTGCTCCAAGAAGTATTGCCACTACATTTTGTTTTAAGTCTGCAGCTAAATTATTAGCTTCACCCAAAAGCTCTAAGCCAACACTTAAAATTTTGTTATCTACCTGTTCTGTTACTACATATATATCTTTGCTCATCTACAATGCTCCTTACAAAATGTGTGCTTCTCTGATACGGTCTACAATAGCTTGCGCCGCCTGCCTTGGCGATAAATCTTTTAATATTGCTCCTTGTCCCTTTGCTTCTTTTGTATAAGCCTTGCATACATTTGTGGGTGAGCCTTTAAGGCCTATAGAATCAGGTGCAAGCATATCTCTTAGAGCATTATAATCCATTAATGTAAGCTCTTTGTTCTCTCCTTCTATTATTCCCGATACCGTCATATAATCTATTTCCGTAGCTTTTGATAGCGTAGTCAGTAAGCAAGGCAGTTTTACCATTAATTTATAATATCTGTCTTCAAACTGTCGCAAAACTATTAAGCTATCCCCTTGAACTTCGTAAGAAACCGCATAGCTAACTTGCGGTATTCCCAGATGCTCTGCAATTTGAGGACCAACTTGTGCGGTATCGCCGTCTATTGCCTGTCTACCTGTAATAATTAAATCAAAACCTATTTTTTTAAGTGCCGCCGCAAGTATTGTGGAGGTTGCTAATGTATCCGAGCCACTAAATTCTTTAGCCGAAATTAGCACTGCATCGTCGCACCCCATAGCAAGTGCCTCTTTAAGTGCCATTTCCGCTTGAGGAGGCCCCATAGAAATTACAGTAATACTACCGTTTTTTACTTGGTTTTTTAGTGCAAGTGCCGCCGTTATACCCGCTTTATCATCAGGATTTATTATACTCGGCAAACCTTTTCTTATTAGAGTATTTGTTTGAGGATCAAGCTCCACTTCGCTTGTATCCGGTACTTGTTTTATGCAAACACATATTTTCATCCTACTACCTCACTTTCATTGCGCCTGCAATAACCATCTTCATTACTTCGGATGTACCTTCGTATATCTCAGTTATCTTCGCATCACGCATCATTCTCTCTACAGGGTATTCTCGAGAATAACCGTAGCCACCAAAAAGCTGTACGCAACCCCTTGTTACTTCGTTTGCAACTTCTGAGGCAAACAGTTTACACATTGCCGCTTCTGTTGCGTATTCCTCCGTTTTAGAATCTTTTTTTAAAGCGGCACGGTATACCAGCAATCGTGCGGCATCTACTTTTGTTTGCATTTCTGCAAGCTTAAATTTTGTATTTTGGAATGCCGCAATAGGCCGCCTAAATTGCTTGCGTTCCCGTACATATTTAAGGGCTTCGTCTATAGCACCTTGGGCTATTCCTACCGCCTGTGCGCCTATGCCTATTCTACCACCGTCTAAGGCGTGCATTGCAATTTCAAAACCTTCTCCTTCTTTTTTTAAGCGGTTTTCTTTGGATATTCTTAGCCCCGTTATTGCAACTTCGCAATTTGATGATGCTCTTATTCCCATACGCTTAATGCTTGCAGAAACGCTAATACCCGGGGATTTTGCATCTGCAATAAATGCGGTTATACCCTCCGTACCGGCCGCTTTATCTGTAACTGCGAATATTACGAATGTATCAGCAAAGCCTGAGTTTGTGGTAAATACTTTAGAGCCGTTAAGCACGTATTCGTCCCCCTCTAAAACAGCGGTAGTTTGTTGCCCTGAGGCATCTGAGCCTGCATTTGGCTCCGTTAAAGAAAAGCAACCTATTTTACTGCCATCTACTAAAGGACGTAGCCATTTTTGTTTTTGTTCCTCCGTGCCATAATCGTTAATGCAAGAACAGCAAAGGGATGTATGCACAGAAATTGTAATACCGGTACTTGCATCTACCTTAGACATTTCCTCCATACAGAGCACATATGCCAAAGTATCTCCCCCTGCGCCACCATACTTAGAGGAATACGGAATACCTAAAAAACCTAATTTTTGAAGTTTTTTTAGTAAATTCATATCGTATTTTTCTGCCTCGTCCATATCGTGTGCCAAAGGTTTTACTTCCGTTTCCGCCACTTTTTTGTATAATTCTTTTAGCAGTTGATGCTTTTTTGAAAGATCAAATTCCATATTTTTCTCCTTTAAAAAGGTAATATTAGACATCAGTAAATAAACTTTGCTTTTGCAAAAGTTTTTGCGTAAATTAAATTTTTCTTTTAGTTTTAGAACATATATTCGTCAAGAGAGCCTGAATCGTAAACAGCAAGTACATTTTTTGCGGTAAGCTCATCTGTAATTAGGTATGTCATCAACTTACTGTTAAGTGCGCCAATTATCGAAAACACTTTATAATTGCCTGCCGCAATAGCCATTACATTTTTTGCTTTACGCAAATGAATTTCTTCTGCACCTATTATTTTATTATTATATTCACATTGTAAAATTTCGCCTTTTATATTAAACCTTCTTGCCACGAAATCTCCAACGGGTTTGTTTGGATTCTCTTTGATGCTTTTTTCCATTTCTTCCATATTAAAACCTATGCTGTTGTATCCGTAATGTTCGGGAGCCGCCCCAATACCGAGCACAACAAAGTCTAAATCATCCCATTTTTCTATAATATTTTGTAAATAGAGGCTATCCATAAATTTTTGTTTATCTTTAGGATACTCCACAATTCCCGGCGAATATATAAACATTGGTGTGCCATAAAGCTTTTCTGCGTACATACGTACCGTTTCGTTAATCTGGTATTCTGCGGAAACTAAGGAAGAACCTCCGATAAGCGGAACAATGTTAATATCTGTTAATCCTGAATCGTCCGGAAACTGATGAATAAACTCGTAGCATGTTGTACCCCATGCAACTCCAACCGTAGAGTGAGATTTCATTTTCTCACAAGCTAAAGCAACTGCACTTGAGGTAATAATTTTAACAAGCAACGGCCCTTCGGTTACTGTAGTTGGAACAACCAAGCAATCTTCAAGTCCAAACCTCTTTTTAAATTCTTCTGCAAGCTCTACATTATTTGTAAGCGGATCATTAATAGTAATATTTACTATTTTCATCTTTTTAGCCTCGGTAAGCAACATAGAAATTGCCGACCTCGAAATATTGAGCTTTTTAGAAATCTGTTCTTGAGTCATATTCTTCTCGTAGTACATCTTTGCTATTTGTACCAGTTTTTGAATATCCATTCTGATTGACATATTTTTCCCCCTAAATAACTGCATATTTATCTGCCCCATCGATACCGGCAGAGAAACTGCTGCTTTATGGGTGAATATGCTATTTTTGTCCGTAATCTTTAAACACCTCCACAGCTTGCTCTATTTCTTCGGGTGACATTAGAGACACAGTACCTGCTGCCTTTGCTGCCAAATAGCATTTTGCGGAGTCTTCCATATATATTGCAGCATAGACTGCCTCATTAAGTGTACCGCCAACGGCAATAACACCATGATGTTTTAGTATAACAGCCCTCTTACCTTTAAGGTAATCTACCGCTTGTATGCCCATATTTAAGCTGGCAGGGTTACTGTAGGGTGCAACATTTACCGCACCGAGAGTAACATTACAAAGGGTTGTGTTGCAAGCAGGTAATTCGTCTCCTATTAGCCCTGCTGCCGTAGCATATGGCTGATGGGTATGTATTATTGCATTTATATCCTCACAATTATCGTAGATGTATTTTAATGCAACTGTATCTACAGAAGGTCTTAAATTACCTTCTACAACTTCTCCATCTTTATTTAGTACCAAAACTTGTTCCGTAGTCATTGTTTCGTAGGGCATTCCCGAAGGGGTTACTACAATATCTCCATTTTTTTGCCGTACACTAACATTTCCGCCGGATAGCTGTATTAAGCCATAATGCTTAATTTTCAATGCCGTTTCTATAATTTCCTGTTTGTCTTTTTCGTACATTGCTACTACTCCTTTATAAATTATTTTTTGGAATTTGTCAAGCTACTTTACGTCTGCTCATATTTTGTTGGATGGCATCTACTACCACAGCCGCCAATACAATTAGGTATCTAATCAAATCTTGCCAAAATGCAGGAACTGTGAATAATGTCATAGAATTTTGCACAAGTGTCATAAGTGTTAAACCAAGTACCGCACCTAATACCGTACCTCTACCGCCACTCATACTAACTCCACCGATTACCGCAGAGGCTATGGCTGTCATTTCTGCACCTGTTCCTGCACTTACGGGAACACCGGAGAACTTATTTACATATATAATGCCTGCAAAACCTGCAAACAGCGAACATGCAACGCATGTCATTATTTTTACTTTATCTACATTAATACCGGAATATGCCGCTGCTTTTTCGTTACTGCCTGTATAGAAAACCAAACGCATAATGGAAGATTTTCTTACAAAAAAGTCCGCAAGTATTGCTACAATTAAAAATATTAAGACCGTCATAGGCAATATTTCCCCAATTTGCCCTTGCCCTAAAAATCTAAATGCCTCGTGATCTTTTAAAACTGTTACAAGGGAAATTGGTGTACCTGTTGTAAGTGCAAACACGATGCCTCTGGCAATACCCATAAAGCACAGCGTGACTATAAAATGCGTTAGTTTGAGTTTTGTTACAAGAAACCCAATAACCGCACCTATAAGAGCGCATACTAAAAGTGCAACAATTGCGGCTATCCACGGGTTTAACCCATTTAAAAACAGCATAGCACATACTGTCATAGATAAACACATTACAGAACCTACAGAAAGGTCTATTCCTCCACTTATTAAGATAATTGCCATACCTATAACAATTATTCCATCAATAGACAAGGCACTTAAAAGCACCTTTATGTTTGCCCACTTAGGAAAAAATTCCGAAGCAAAGCACATAACCAAAATAAATAGTGCCACTATAAGCAAGAGTGTCATCTCTCGCATCTGAAACAGCTTTTTTAACGGGTTGCCGTTTTGCTGATTTTTTTCTAAAGCATTAATTTTTGTGCTCATTAACATTATCCTCCTTGTTTGATTCCTCTACTTTAAATGCTCCGGAAGAGAAGTATATAATATTGTTGGAGTTTATTTCCTCTCCCGACACCTCACCCACAATGCTACCTTCATTAACTATCATTACTCTGTCGCACATACCTATTACCTCATTTAATTCCGAGGAAACAATAATAACACCTATACCTTGGCTAATAAGCTTTCTTAGCAACTGATGTATTTCTGCTTTTGCGGCAACATCTATGCCACGTGTAGGTTCATCAAGAATAAGAATATCCGGATTTTTTGCTAATAATTTGGCAATCAGAACCTTTTGTTGATTACCACCGCTTAAATCCAGCACATGCTGATTTACACTCGAGGCTTTAACATTCATTTGTTCTTTTAATCTAATTGCCCTTTCTTTTTCTTTTTGTGCATTAATAAGACCTTTATTTGTGATTTCTTCTAAATTAATAGCCGAGCAATTATGGGTTATGCTCATTTCCAAAAACAAGCCTGATTGCTTTCTGTCCTCGGACATATAAAGCATACCGTCGTTAAATATCTTTTTTGTAGACATGCCTGCATAATTTATGTTTTTGTACCACACTTCTCCTGTTTTTAGCCTCCTAAGCCCTGTAATGCCCTGCATAATTTCGCTTCTACCGGAGCCAACCAAGCCGGAAAAGCCCAACATCTCACCTTTATACAAATCAAAATTAATATTTTCAAATCTTTTGTTTTCGTCTGTGAGGTTTTTTACTCTGAGTAATATATTCTCCTGAGAATAATTAAGCTTTTCTGCTTTTTTAGGGTAAATTGTACTTACCTCTCTGCCTGCCATATCATTTACAAGTTGTTGTATTTTTGCATCTTTTATTCCATACGAAGATACCATACATCCGTCTCTAAGAACGGTTATGCGATCGCAATGCTCAAAAATTTCGGACATACGATGACTAATATAAATAATTCCTATTTTTCTTTCAGTAAGTTTGTGCATTATACGGTAAAGTGCTTCCGTTTCTGCTTCGCTAAGTGCCGCTGTAGGCTCATCTAATATCAAAACTTTACATTCTGCGGATAATGCTTTTGCAATTTCTACAACCTGCTGATTAGAAATTGTAAGATTTCCAACTAATTTGCTTGGGTTTATTGTACCTTGCACCAATGTATCCAATATGTCTTTTGCCTTTTTAGACAAATTTTTATAATTTACCGTTGGTCTTTTTTCTGCATTTATCTCGGACATAAAAATATTTTGTGCCACACTAACATCTTGACATAACGCTATTTCTTGGTGAACAAAGCAGATACCGTGCTTTTGTGCCTCAAGAGGTGTATTTATTTCTACTCTCTTGCCGCCAATTAATATTTCTCCGCTGTCTTTTTGTATCAAACCATCAACAATATTCATCAATGTAGACTTTCCTGCACCGTTTTCTCCTATAATTGCGTGTATTTCTCCCGCTTGCAGTTGAAAGTTTACATCAAACAAAACTTGATTTTTTCCAAACGATTTAGATATATTTTTTAATTCCATCAGATTCTCACTTAAATTACTCAAGTTTAATCACCATCCTAAGTTAGAGTAACAGTATTGATGTTTACTGCTATTTCGCAAAATCATTTTGTTTGTTTTGTTTAAAGTAAAACGGGAATTACCCCGCTTTACTTTAAGAGTAAGTTTATTTTGCACCACCGGGCGAAAGCATATCTTCTACACTGCTGTAGCCGATAGATTGTGCATATTTATCAACATAGAAATACTCAGCATTTTCTGCAGTTATCAGATTTAGTCCGTTATCCATATACGGAATATAGGTAGGATTTTGCCCCATATCCTTCTTGCCGTTCATAGGATTAATAAGCTCGGGATGTGCTGCCGTAAACAGTGTTAGCATGCCGAAATAGCCTTGCATACCCTGATCCGGATTTATTGCGCCAAATACGTCTCCGCTTTGGAGCATATCAAGTATTTGTGTGTTAACATCGCAACAGATAACTTTTATTGTAGCTTTACCGCCACCAAGCTCTACTGCTGCACGGGAAGCTCCCATTGCGGAACTTGCCTCAGGCATAAATACACCACCGAGATCCGGATGCTTTTGTGCAACTGTCATAACAGCGGTGTACGCAGCATCGGGATCTTGATTTGTAGGTTCGTCCGCAACAATCTCTATTTCCGGATATTCATCTTTTATTGTTGCTATAAAGGTGTCTATACGGATGTCGTGATTAGTTTGTCCCGGATTTCTTAGAGTCATAACTTTTCCTTTACCGCCCATAGAATCAGCCATTGCTCTTGCGGAATGCTGACCTTCTTTTACATTGTCCGAAGTAATGTAGCCGTTACGCTTAGACTCCGGAGAATCGGATGCAAAGGTTACAACAGGTACGCCTGAATCTACTGCTCTGTCTACCGGCTCTTTAAATGCTTCTGCCGTAATAGGTGATAGGAAAATTCCTGCAGGCTCAAGCGCAAGTATTTGGTTAAAAGACTCTACCTGCTTGTTTGCATCGTATTCTGTTGTGCCATTATAGAATGTTTGTACTCCAAGCATATTACCGGCCTCTTTAAATCCGGCATATACCGGAAACCAATACTCTACTCCCGAAACAAACACACACATATAGTATTTTTCGTCGGCCGCTCCAACCATACCTCCGGTCTTAGATGCTGCTGCCGTGTCGGCATTTGCATCTGCTTTTGGCGTTTCTGCATTTGCAGGAGCATCTGCTTTTGGCGCCTCTGAAGCAACATCCGGAGTTGCCGGAGTAGACGAGCAGGCAACAAATACTGATACAATTAGTATAATCGCCAATACCATAGACAAGATCTTAAAACACTTTTTCATTTTCTTCCTCCTAAAATTTATTTTTTTAAACAGATTTCATTTTAGTTGCTTAAAACTATGTTAGTAAACAATAAGCTATGTGCATAAACCTTACAACTTCTATAAAACCCGTTTAGTTCAATAATAATTTCTGCTCTTTGTGATATTTCCTGATGATATTCTTCGTAATAATCACACTCTAACATTTGTTATGACATTTGTCAAGTTTTTTTTAAAATTTATTGACACCTATTTTTTTGTGTGTTACTATGAGGATAAATCAACAAAAAGAATTTGAAGGAGGTAATTTTATGAGGTACAGAAAACTTGGCAACAGCAACTTAAACGTATCAGTTATCGGTCAGGGAACTTGGGCAATGGGTGGCGATTTTTTTGGAAACATTGATAAGGTCAAGTGCATAAATGCTATTCATGCTTCTTTAGACTGCGGAGTAAACCTAATAGACACCGCACCTGCCTACGGCAATGATTGTGATGCGGAAAAAATTGTAGGAGAGGCAATTAAAGACAGACGTGATAAGGTGGTACTCGCCACCAAATGCGGTGTACTTCGCAAATACGGCGAATACATAAAATGCCTTTCTCCTGTAACCATAAAAGCAGAAATTGCAGAATCCCTAAAGCGCTTACAAACGGAATATATAGACATCTATCTTGTGCATTGGCCGGATTACAATTTTGGCATCGAAGGTGCGCTTAACACACTTTTAGACCTAAAAAAGCAAGGTTTAATAAGAGAAATCGGCGTATCTAATTTTTCAGTGGCAGAAATGCAGGTAGCAATAAAGCAAGCAGGTATCACTTGTATCCAACCCCCCTTTAGCATGCTTAACAGAATCAGTATAGAAAACGGCATAATTCCTTTTGCTCAAGAGCAAAATTTGGGAGTACTCTCTTACGGCAGTCTTGGCGGTGGAATATTATCGGGGAAAATAAAAGAAAGGCCCTTTGCAAGCGGTGCCGAATTAAGAAACGGATTTTATCCGTATTACGAAGAGCCTATTTGGAGCAAATGCCAAGCGCTTATTTACGAGCTTGAGCAGCTCGCCGAGAAAAAATCCGTATCCGTTGCAGAAATAACGATAGCTTGGACTATCGCCCAAACAGGAATTACACTTGCACTTTTAGGCAGTACAAATAAAGAGCAAGCTATGCAAAATGCTTTAGCCGGAGATTTAGAGCTAAGCGCAGATGAGCTAAAGCACATAAATGACGTATATAAAAAAATAATGGGCTAAACAGCTTTGATTGGAGGGTTTTTCTTAATATAATAAAAAATAATTTAAAACTATTTTGCTTTTGCTAACAATTTGCGAATATATAATTTGATTTCGTATATTTTTAATTGATGCTTTTAAACACTATGATTAAGTAATTTATTTATAGTAGGTAAGTGTTGTAAATTTTTGCTAAACAAATAATAATACAAAAGATACTAACTTTCAATTATTACCCGCAAATAATTAAATAGTTAATATGAAAACTGAGCTTTAGTTGCTCATCGATTTTTTATGAAGTTTAGACAATTTGCAATAATGAAATTCATTTGTTGCGCGATGATGAATGTTCATTAATGCAAAATTTATAGTGGACACATTTAATTGTAATGTGCTCTTATGAATTTAGCAAAAATTGGCAAAGCAAACACCCTATATGTTATTAGCACCCCAAAAAATATGACAATTCCACTCCTTATTTAAAAAAAACAATCTCAATCATAACACTCGAGCGATAAATTTATCGAGCTTATATAATATTAGGGTAGCACAATGTGCTATTTTATAATGATACTCCTTCTTCATTATTACAAACTAATACCAACCAAAGCTACACTGCTACACTCCCTTCTCCTTACGCAAAGTCTTCTCTACAGAAATTCTGTACTCGCTTGGGGTACAGCCCTCCACACCTTTAAAAACTTTGCAGAAATACTCATCGTTTTCATAACCTACAAACTTAGCAATATCAATAACTCGGTACTTTGGCTCTGCTAAATACTTTTTTGCTTGATGAATACGATAGTGAGTTAAATACTTCTTAAAAGCAGTCCCTGTTTTTTTCTTAAACAAGGTTGTTAGGTAATTTGGTGTTAAAAAAAGCTCCTTTGCAATATCGCTGAGTGTTATGGGAGATGCGTAATTTTTGCCCACATATTCCATAACAAAACGAATAATATTACCGGAATCCGCCTCACTTAAATCCTCTGTTTGTTTGTCGTAAATAAGCAAATTGGGGTTATCCACAAACATTTTGTTCTGCATACAAAGCTGTGCTTGCTCAAAAGACTTTACAATATTATAGGGAGATTCCATAAAACCTCCCACGTATATGCTAACAGGAATTTCTATATAATTTTGCACCGCCTTTATAATACTTTCAAATGTTATTTTGGTTTTGGATAAGTATTCCTTGTCTTCCTTGCCGTAAGTACTTAGAGCAACTAAGGAAGTATTATTAAACTTAACAGAAAATCCTGCATCTTGACTGCACAAAATTTCATTACAAATATTTGCAATGGAGAATACTTCAAGCTCCCCAATGTTTTTTGCTTTGTTTGTTGTATGGATGGCAATTATAGAAACGGCATATTTGGAATTTTCAAGACGTGGGTAGGATTTTACTAAGGATTTTATAGAGCCCTCCGTATCCATACTGGTTTCCATTAAAATATAAAGAAGCAGGTTGCTCATTAATAGTTGTTTTGCATTAGCCTGTATTATTTCTAAATTTTCCATGGTTTGTAAAACACGGTTGGAGGTTTCTATTTTTTCTATTGTTTTTTGCAGAGCATTTTTGATGTTTTTAGCGGTACAGGGCTTAAGCAGGTATTCGTTTACACCGTATTGGAGAGATTTGCGGGCGTACTCGAATTCGCTATAGCCGGAAAGCACGATTATCTCGCATACAAGCTGTTGTTCTTTGATTTTTTTAATTAGAGCAAGCCCGTCCATAACAGGCATATTAATGTCCGTAATAACTATGTCCGGAGGGTCATTCATAATCATAGTAAAGGCTTGAAGTCCGTCGTTTGCCACACCGCACACCTCTATACCTAAACCCTCCCAATCAATTTTGTTTTTGATGCCCTGTATAACAAGCAGTTCATCATCAACCAATAAAACTTTGTACAACTTACTCATCTCCTATATACATCAATGGTAGTTTAACATTAGCAATAGTGCCACCGTCTTGTCCCGAAAAATAGGTTATTCCGTATCCATCGCCATATTTTAAAAATATGCGATCCTGTATATTTTTTATTGCATAGCTATCCGTTTGTGTGTTGCTGTAAATAAGGTTATTGAGCCGTTCGGCGTTTATTCCCACACCGTTATCCTCCACGGTATAAACCAAAGTATTGTTTTTTTCAGCTACACTAAGCTTAATGTGCCCGCCGGATTTTGTGTATTTAAGGCCGTGCATTATAGCGTTCTCTATTAGCGGCTGCAAAATTAACTTGGGAGTGCTAAGCTTTTTAAGTTCCTCCAAATTGCATATTTCTTCGTATGTAAATTTGTTTTTGTAGCGTATAAGCATAATATTAACATAGGACCGTGCCTGTGCAATTTCGTCCGTAACACAAACAATTTCCCTGCCGTTGCTCAGGCTTAAGCGGAAAAAACTTGCAAGGTTTTGGGTGATGGTGCAAATATCCTCGTTATCCGAAAGCCAATAGACCGCATCAAGAGTGTTTGATAAAAAATGTGGGTTTATTTGTGCCTGCAATGCTTTATACTCGTATTCCTTTTGTAGCTCGTTTGCATGCTTAACATCTTCGATAAGATCTGATATACGGCTAACCATTTTGTTGTAGTTGCTGTTTAGCTCGTTTACTTCCGCAATATGGCTTGCTTTTGCGGATGGTGTAAAATTATACCCTTGCACCGCTTTAAAATTTTGTACCATTTCTGAAATTGGTTTAAGCAGATAAGACGCAAGAAAAATGCTTATTATAACGGCAATGGCTATAAGCACTATGTCTATGGTTAATACAAGCTGTTTTGTGTATTCGCTGGCGGAAAGCACGGCACTGCGGTCTGTAACATTTATGGCGTACCAATCGAGATTATTAAACTTTTTAGTTGTAATTATTACATCGCCTTCTCCTTGCAGTGCGGTATTATCGTAAGAAAACTCCGCCATTTCGCTAATGGGTTTATTCAAATTGAGGGAATTTGCACCGTCGGAGCTGTATATTATCTTGTCGTTACTGTCCATTATGTAGGTTTTACCAAAATAAGTTTGTGCCGGATCTTTAAATTGCGAAAACAAATACTTGCTTTCCGTCAAAAGTCCGAGTACCACCTCGTGGTCGGGAGTTTTTGATATCATATTAAAAAACAGTATATTAGGGGATGCTGTGGAGTCTTCAACGTTATCTAATTTATACAAAAATATATTTCGTTGGTAGGGATATGCTTTTTCCATCCGCACATTTTGCTTATACACGTTATAGTTAATTACGCCGTAGGTACTGCTTTGGCTGTTCATAAAAATATTATAATTTCCGTCACTTACCTTTATATCCTGAGAAAACAGGTTTATGGAGCGTATATAATCAGTAGTATTAGAATAATTGATAATGATGTTGCGAATATTTCGCGTGTCTTCAAGCCTGCTTTTGGTGGTGGGGCTATCCTTTTTTAAAAGGCGGTTAATGTTGCTGTCTTGAGATATAGCCCAGGTTATGCCGTGTACTGTGTCTAATTTGTTTTCAAACAATTCTGTTGCATTCGTAAGTTGCTCATATATTTGCTTAGAGACATTCTCTACTGCAAGGTTTTCAAAAAAGTAAGTGGAAACACCCAATACAGAAAAACTTACTGCAAGTATGAGCAAAATAAAAAATATAATTATTATAGTTCTGAAATTGATTTCTAATCGTTTCATAACATTACCATACTCTTTTACTTTTTTAAGAACAATTACACTACTGTATTATATCAAAATAATTTGCTCTTGTGTAACTGCAAAGTAAATTGTATAGTTTTATTCAACAAAACAAAGATTCTTACTGTTGTTTTATCTTAAAATAAGTTTTATTCTGAATATAGCATTTTATCAAAACGCAAAACTAAATCTAATATCTATGGAGGAGAATATGAAAAAAACATTAATTACAGTAATGTGTGTCCTACTATCAGTTTTTCTGTTAGCAAGCTGTGGCACACCGGCTCCGGCAGCTCAATCTGCCGAGGGAGCAACAGAAACGACACCTGTTGCAGACGGTGCAAAGACAGAGGAAAAATCTGAAGTGCCGGCTGCGGAAGCACCTAAAGACGGCGAGCCTATCACTCTTAAAATTGCAATGTGGGAGCCTTACGAGGAAGAAAAGTCTCACGTTATTGCATCTAAAAAGTACACAGAACTCACAGGCATAGAATTTGAGTGGATTTGTGTAACAGATGGTTACGACCAAAAAATGATGACTATGACAGCAGGCGGCAACGCACCCGATTTAATTCAATTTTGGAATACACCACAATACGTAGAAGCGGGTATCGTGCAAAACATACAAGACCTTGTTGAGAGAGATAATTTCTTTCCCGAAGGTAAATATGGCATAGTGGAAGGCTTCGAGACATACAAAGGCGAATATTACGGGCTTGCAACCGAGGCAACTCCTCGTGCAATCTACTACAATAAAGATATTTTTGATGCAGTAGGTGTACCATATCCTAAAGACGGATGGACTTGGGACGAGTTTTACGAAACCGCAAAGAAGTTGACACAAGGCGAAGGAGAAAATCAAACCTTTGGTTATGTGGCACTTGCAGACCATATCTACCTAATGCAACAATATGTATGGTCTAACGGTAGCGATTTTATAAGCGAGGACGGCACCACCACCATTGGTTATATAGATTCACCTCAAACCAAAGAAATGATTAAATGGTATAAGAGCCTATATGATATTTCCGCACAGGTTATTCAGGGAGATCAAGCAAAAAATCTTGGAGAAGCAGAGTTTATGTCCGGTAAAGTTGCTATGATGGATAACGGCATATGGCCCACATGGAAATTAGAGGAAGCAAACATCAACTATGGTGTGGTTTCTCCTCCCGTTCCAAAATCGGGTGACACATTTATTCCCGTAATACATAGTGGCGCTTACGGAATTTCTCCAAACAGTAAGTATAAAGAAGAATGTTGGGAATTTATGAAGTTTGTGCAATCGGAGCAAGGTCAAGAGGCGTATGCGGTTACATCTCTTCCCCTGTTAAAGCAGGTTTCCGAAAAAGTCGGACAAACGAAAAACCCTCATCTTGAACCATTCTTAAATTTGCTAAACGTATCCGAATACAAAATCCCTTGTTTTGTACGTAACAAAAACTGGGGAGAAGCGGAAGCGGTTTTGGCATTGGCAGTAGAGGAAATACTGTTGATGGATGCAGATATAGATGCAACGCTAAATAAAGCGGCGCAGGATACAGATGCTATTTTAAAGGCATCATAATAAAGGTAATGTATGGGGAAACGTGAGATGTGAGAGCATCTCACCTTTCCTTTAATGCAAAATGAGGGGGGTGCATATGGGAGGTGCTAAAATGCAAAATTCAACGACTTACTCTACGACAAATCAACCAAATAATAAATCAAAAAAGCAAAAGAGGGTATCTCTTTTCGGCAATCAAACTAAAATAGGGCTGTTGTTTATTTCGCCGTGGATTATCGGTTTTATTCTTTTTACAGCAGGCCCCATGTTGTTTTCATTTGTAATGAGCTTTTTAAACTGGGATTATATGCAAAATCCAACCTTTATTGGTTTTGATAACTATATAAAATTATTTGCTAACGACCCTAACTTCTTTCCATCTATTCTGCGTACCTTGCTGTACACGGCTTGTGTGGTTCCTATTCAAGTAATACTGGGTATTTTTATTGCAAATTTGTTTAACCAAAAATTAAAAGGGAAAAAAGTATTCAGAGCATTTGTATATTTGCCTTGCGTGCTTTCGGGTGCGGTTTACGGATTAATTTGGAATAATATGCTCAACAAGGAGTTTGGGGTATTTAACTTTTTTATACAATCTTTAGGGGGAGAAAAGGTAGGTTGGCTAACAGACCCTAATATTGCAATGTGGTCTTTAATACTAACATCCGTGTGGGCGGTGGGTATGCCTATGATAATGTTTTTAGGTGCTATGCAAAATGTTTCGGATCACTATTACGAAGCGGCTAATATAGACGGTGCAAGCAAAACTAAGCAGTTTTTTAAAATTACATTGCCTATGATAACGCCTACAATTTTATTTGTAATAATATTACAGCTTATTTCTTCCTTTACCGTAATGGCACAAGTGCTTGCACTAACAGGAGGTGGACCTGCAAATTCCACCTACCTATATTCCCTACTTGTTTACGAAAACGCTTTTAAATACGTCAAAATGGGGTATGCAAGTGCACTATCGTGGATTATGTTTGTAGTAATTATGGCAATAACTATCTTAATATTCAGAACATCAAAAAAATGGGTGTATTACGAAGAAGAAGGAGGTAATATCTAATGGGTACATTAAAAGCGGTTAAAGTAAAAAACTATATATTGGCAATATTGGTATGCGTTATATTTATGTTTCCTATTTATTGGGTGTTTAATAAAGCACTAACTCCTATGGATGCCATTAATGCTTTTCCTCCGTCCTTTTTTCCCAATCCTCCGGTGGGTGATAATATTATAGAAGCACTAACCAAATATAATATCGGTCATTATATTTTAAATACATGTATTATTGTGGGTTTTTCCATTGTTGGTGCGGTATTTAGTTGTAGCATTGTATCTTACGGGTTTGCACGCCTAAAGTTTAAGGGCAAAAACTTCCTGTTTTTATTGTTGCTTGCAACTATGATGATACCCTTTGATGTTATTATAGTGCCTCAATTTGTTATATATACAAAAATAGGTTGGACAAACACCTTTCTTCCACTTATTGTACCCACCTTTTTTTGTGGGTTTCAGGGGGCATTTTTTGTGTTTTTAATGCGACAGTTTATTATGGGTATTCCACTAACATTAGATGAAGCGGCACAAATAGACGGATGCAATAAATTCCAAATATTTAGCAAAATAATATTGCCGTTAATGAAACCCGTAATAGCTACTGTGGTTATTTATCAATTCTTGTATTCATGGAACGATTTTTTATATCCCCTTATTTTCTTGGACGATTTTAATAAATATACGCTAACCCTTGGTATATATTTAATGCGCACTCCGTACGAGACGCCTTGGGGCTCTATGATGGGTGCGGCAGGGCTTGCCAGCTTGGTGCCTGTAACGGTATTTTTTATAACACAGGAAAAACTGCTTGGTGGGCTTGCCACAAGTGGAATGAAAAATTAAAAAGAAAGGCATATATTAAAAATGGAATTAATAGGTTTTGGAGAAATAAAAAAAGACAGCGGTTTTATTCCGCTTAGAAAATGCTCGGATAATATTTTTAAAGCTGGTGAAAATGGTGTGCATGCCATTTTTAGCACAGGTGATTCTAAAGTGGAGTTAATCGGATTTGAGAAACAAACCATAGCATATGTAAAATCCGAGATGGGTTTTCCTGCATACTATCCTGTGCGCCCTGTAAAAAAAGAAAAACCCATAAAAGCGGTTTTGATGGACTTAGACGGTACAACTGTTACAAGCGAAGCTTTTTGGATGTGGATTATCGAGTTATCTGTTGCAGATTTAATGAAAAATAGTTCTTTTAAACTAAAAGAGAAAGATATTCCGTATGTAAGCGGACACAGCGTTTCTGAGCATTTAAAATATTGCATAGGAAAATACTGTAAGGATAAAACGGTAGACGAAGCAAGAGAAATCTACTTTAAGCATACCGCAAAACAACTACAATTAATAGCACAGGGACGTGGCAAACAAGGCGCTTTTACTATGAATAACGGAGTAAAAGAGTTTTTATTGGAACTTAAAAACAAGAATATAAAAATCGGTTTGGTCACCTCGGGTTTGTACGAAAAAGCGTATCCCGAAATAAAGTCCGCATTTGAAACAATGGACATGGGCGACCCTAAAGAATTTTACGATTGCATAATAACAGCAGGCTATCCCCTAAAAAAAGGAAGCACGGGAACACTGGGAGAGCTTGAAATAAAACCTCATCCTTGGTTATATGCGGAAACCTGTCGTATAGGGCTTGGAATAGAAGATGCAGATACGGTAATGGGAATTGAAGACAGCGGTGCAGGAGTATGCTCGGTACGGCTTGCAGGCTATACAACGGTGGGAATTGCAAACGGAAACATCATAAACAGCGGTACAAAGGGTATGTGTCACGCATATTGCAATACCTTCGATGAAATCCTAAAGTTGATAGGAGATAGGACATGAAAGAAAAGGGCTATATAATACCCCATACCCATTGGGACAGAGAATGGCGGTATCCAATATGGAAAAACAGAGTGCTGTTAATAGAGTTTATGGAGCAATTACTGGATATTTTGGATAAAGATAAAGATTATAATTGCTTTTTGTTAGACGGGCAGGTTGCGCCCATTCTTGATTATTTAGAAGTAGCGCCCTACGATAAGGCACGGGTACGAAAGCACATAAAAACCGGCCGTATTGCCATAGGCCCTTGGTATACTTTGCCCGATTTATACCCAATAGGAGCGGAGTGCTTGGTGCGCAATTTGCTTTTAGGCAAAAAAATATGCGAGGATTTAGGAGATATACTTAAGGTTGGTTACACCTCTTTTGGTTGGGGGCAAACGGCACAGCTTCCCCAGATATACAAAGGGTTTGGTATGGATTTTATTATTTGCGCCAAAAAGGTATCGAAAAAACGAGCACCGCAAAGTGAGTTTATGTGGGAGTCTCCCGATGGCACTAAGGTACTTACCACTCGCCTTGGAGAATTTGCCCGTGCAAACTTCTTTTTTAATGCGTATATAGATGTGCGCTACGATGTTAAATTTCTCTCGGACGAATTTGTGTATTCTCCCCAAAAATCGGGTATGGCGGTACACGATGCAAGCCCTAATAAAGCCTCTCAGGATTACTTTTTAATAAAACCCCAAACAAACCATAACTACAAAAGGCTAAAAGAAGGAATTAATATTGCGTGGAGGGGTACAGATGATACGGCGCTCAAGGAAACACGCCTATTTTTAAACGGGTGCGACTTTTCCACCCCACAACCGGATTTAACGGAATTGATTAAACAAGCTAATAACTTATTTGAGAATAAAACCTTTGTAAACGCAAGGCTTGAAGAATATGCAAAAGATCTTCAAAATTTAGATAAAGATAAATTAGTTGTAGTAAAAGGAGAGCTGAGAGACGGTCCCTCTTGCGATTGCTCCGGAAATGCACTTGCTACTCGTATTCCATTAAAACAACTCAATAAAAAAGCACAAAATATGTTAATTGGAAAAGCAGAGCCACTAAACTCCATATGGGGAATGATGGGTAACCGCTACCCCAAAGATTTTTTTGATATTGCATGGAAAAACATGCTGCAGTCGCATGCCCACGATTCCATAAACGGTGTAGTGCAGGATAAAACGGCAGATGATGTGCTTAACCGCCTTAATCAGGCTTTGGAAATAGGAGAAGTATTGTACGAAAAGGCGGTTAATAATATTTTACAAGAAATTGATTACTCTGCCTTTGGAGAAAGCCCCCTTATTTTAACTGTTTTCAACCCACTTTACACACAGGTGAGCGACGTAATAAAGCTGGTTGTTGATACCCATCGGGAAGAAAACATATGGAGCTTTGATATAGTGAACAGCGAGGGCGAAAAACTTGAAATTCAGCATATTTCAAGAGAGGAATATCATTGCCCCGTGCACGATCTTGATGGCAGACCATGGCCTATTTATACAGACAGACATATATGTATGGTTAATGTGCAAGATTTACCGCCTATGGGATACACTTCCTATAAAATAGTTAAAAAAAGCGAATTTAAGCGCAATCATCACTATTGGAAAGAAATGCGCCAAACGGCCGGCAACGAAATATGTAAGCAAGATAATGTGTTGGAAAACGAGTACTTAAAGGTGTCTTTCAACACAAACGGTACATTTGATTTGCAGGATAAACAAAACGGCAAGCAGTTTACTTCCCTTCATTATTTTGAAGATAGCGGAGATGTAGGCAATTATTGGGCATATTACCCGCCTTACAATAACAAAACATACAATACATTAGGATGTGCCCCAAAAATTTGGTTAGAGGAAAACGGAGCACTATGCGCTACAATTGGGGTGCAGTTTGTTTTAGAGCTACCGGCATGGGGGTGCGAGCCGGAATTTGGTGTGCGTGGCAGTAGCATACGCAGTAATGAAACAAAAGAATTGCGTATTACAAGCTTAATTACACTCAAAAAAAACAGCAAGACGGTAGATATTTCCACAACCCTAAAAAACAACGTTAAAAATCATAGGTTAAGAGTAGCATTTCCTACGTTTATAGATGCAGAATATTCCTATTCGGCAGGGCACTTTACTGTGGATAAGCGACCTGTAATATCTACTAAAAATAAAGAGGGTTTGTATTATAACGAAATGCAAACGTTGCCTATACAAGAGTTTGTGGATATTTCCGCCAATAACTATGGTATTGCCTTTCTAAATAATTGCTTAACGGAGTTTGAAGTAACCAAAGCACACGCGGTATATTTAACGTTGTTTCGTGCAATGGGAAATATGATTGTTACAGGTTGGGAGAGCGTAGGGCGCTTTCCCGAGCAAGAAGGCAGTCAACTTCTGCAAGAAATGAGCTTTGAATACAGCCTCTATCCCCATTTGGGAGATTGGATGCAGGCAAATGTGTATCATCAGGCACAAAAAGCTAATAATCCGCCCACATTTTTTCAAGTAATGGGTAGGTGCGGAAAGAAATTTCCCCCAAACAAAAGCTTTATATCCATTGCAAACAAGGATGTAGTTGTTTCTGCATTTAAAAAGGCGGAAAACACAAAAAACTATATACTTAGGCTGTTTAACCCGACCAACATAAAGGTTACAACCGATATAAAGCTTTGCTTAAATATAAAACAAGCTTGGTATACACGATTGGACGAGCAACGAGAAAAGGAAATTGATCTCAAGAATAATAACACGATTACAGCAGAAGTAGGGCAAAACAAGATTGTTACTTTGGAGGTATGTGTATGACTTCTAAAGAGCGAGTATTGCAAGCAATAAAACATAAAAAAACTGACAGAGTGCCTATGTTTATGGATTGTACTACAACCGATGTTACACAATCTTTAATGAAAGCAGTTTATTGCAACCATGAAGAAGAAATGCTAAAAAAGCTACATATAGACTGCCGTTGGTGTACCTGTATGGATGATTTTATAAGCAATAATACTTATAAGGATGGTACATTTAAAGATATGTGGGGAATAGAAAAAACTGTATTTGGCGGTATACCCCTTTTTCATCCTCTATCCGATGCGGAAGAAATAGGGCAATTAGAGGAATACACACATTGGCCAAACCCTGATGATATAGACTATGATTTTTATGTGAAGCAAATGAAACAGCACAGCGAATATGCGGTATTTGGTGGAATGTGGAGTCCGTTTTTAGAGCAGGCATCTATGCTTATGGGCATGGAAAAGCTAATGATTTCTATGTACGACAACGAGGATTTGGCAAACTATATATTGGATAAAACACTTGATTTCTATTTGGAGTGCAATACACGTATGTTTGAAAAAGTAGGAGAAAATATGCAGATTTTCTTTATGGGGGACGATTACGGAACGCAACAAAGTCTGCTGTACAGCCCTAATATGTGGAGAAAGTACATAAAGCCACGACTAAAAAAACTGTACAACCTTGCTAAAAGTTATGGATACATTGTGCAGCAACACTCCTGTGGCAGTATTGCAGAAATAATACCGGATTTAATAGAAATTGGGTTGGACGGCTTGCATCCAATACAGGTATCCGCTCGGGGCATGGATTTAGAAATGCTCCAAAAAGCATACGGCGAAAAACTGTATTTTGCCGGAGCAATAGATGCAATGCACCTCCTTTGCGACGGAACCCGGCAAGAAATCGGGCAGACAATCAAAAATACAATGGAATTATTTAGCGCAAAAGGTGGTTTTATGTTTGGTCCTTCTCAAGGTTTTTTACCGGAAATACCTACAACTCGTATTTTACTGATGTACGAGCTTGGCTATAAATACGGGAGGGCACAATGACAAGTAAAGAACGTGTAATGGCGGCACTTTTACATAAACCGGTAGACCGTGTGCCTCGAGGAGAGTTAGGGATAGAAGCAGGCTTTATACAAAACTTTCTATGGAAAGATGAATATGCCTCGCTTTCTAATATGGCAAAAGAGCTTAAAGTCAGACAAAAGTTGCATATGGATTTGATAAATATTCACGAATTTCCTAAAATATTTCGAGGGTATGGGGAGGATGGATTTCCCATATACCAAAGTGCTTTTGGAGATATTTATAAAGAAACACCCCACAGCTTTCAAATGCTAAAGCCTGCCATAGAGGATATAGACGATGCCCATAATTATAATACAGCGGATTTATCTGTTGCAACAGCGCATACACTAACTTATTACCGCAACTACAGCAATTTGTTTTTAATGGCACAAATACATGGGCCTGTAAGCGCACTTGATTGGATGTTGGGTATGGAGAATTATCTTTGTTATTGCATGACAGATGCAGATAAAGTGGCAATACTTGCAAAAAAAGTAATAGAATTTGAAGCAGGACGAGCCAAACTGTTTTTAAATAAAGGAGCACAAGCAATTTTAATTGCGGACGATATTGCCTTTAACACAGGTCTATTACTGCCACCCGATGTAATGGAGGTGGTGGCATACCCGTTTTATAAGCAACTCATAAAAGAAATAAAATCGTATAGGGATGTACCCGTGTTGCTCCATAGCGACGGCTATCTCTACGATGTTATTCCAAATATAATAGAGTGTGGTTTTGATGGACTACACTCACTTCAACCAACGGCGCAAATGGATATCTACAAGATAAAACAGGAGTTTGGCAAAGATTTATGCTTAATGGGTAATGTAGACCTTAATTATCTGCTAACATTTGGCAACCCACAAAAAGTAAAAGAGGAAGTATGCAAATTAGCGGAAGAAGTTGGCAAACATAGCGGATTTATACTATCTACTTGCAATATAATCACAGATAGCGTAAAACCGGAAAATATTTGGGCTATGTATAATTTCGATATGTAAGGAGACAAAATGGATACACCAAGGCAACTTGTTTATAAGACATTAGAATACAAAAAACCTGAGCGAATTCCTATGCAGGTTTGGGATTTGCCCTGGACATATTCGCATTTTCCCAAAGAAATTAAAGAACTAAATGAAAAATACCCCTGCGACATCATCTGGTGCCCGTCCATGTTAAAAGGAAAATGCAATACAAAAGGAGACCCTTATACCATAGGTAGTTATACAGATGAATGGGGATGCGTGTTTGAAAATAAATTTGAGGGTATAATCGGTGAGGTTAAGCAACCGCAGATTATTTGCGATGATTGGGAGGATATTAAAAATATTGCTATTCCTTTGGAATTAACTGATGTTGACGTTACAAAAATTAACAATTTTTGCAGGAATACAGAAAAATTTGTGCTGTCAAGCACCTCTGTGCGTATTTTTGAGCGTATGCAATTTTTAGGCGGTACGGAAAAAACGCTGATGGATTTAATGTATTGCACGAGTGGATTTATGCAGGCAATAGAAAAGGTGCATGATTTTTTTTGCAAAGAGCTTGAGGCATGGGCAAAAACAGATGTGGACGGTCTTTTTATTCAAGATGATTGGGGTACACAATTTAGTATGCTTATCTCTCCGACTATTTGGGAAAAGGTGTTTAAGCCACTTTATGCAGATTACTCAAAAATCTCAAAAAGGTATAACAAAAAGCTGTTTATGCACTCGGACGGGTATATTTTAGAAATAATACCCCATTTAATAGATATTGGTGTGGATGCGTTAAACTCTCAAATATTTTGTATGGGGCTTGAAAACTTACAAAAGTTTAAAGGTTGTATTACTTTTTGGGGAGAGATAGACAGGCAAAAAATATTGCCTTTTGGCACCTCTAAAGATGTACAAGATGCTGTAAAAATGGTTAAAGATACTCTTTGGGCAAATGGGGGATGTATTGCTCAATGCGATTTTGGCTTGGGAGTTAATCCTAAAAATGTTTTGAAAGTATTTGAAACATGGGAGGAAATAATATGAATTTTACACCAAACTACCAAAACATAATGGACGTAGCATATAATAAGAAAGCAAAACGACTACCTCTTTACGAGCACAATGTGTCTCCTAAGGTAATCGAAAAAATTATAAATAAAAGGTTTGCAGATTTAATAAACGGAGAGGATAGAGATAAAGAGGAGTTTTTTAATTGCTTCGGTAGCTTTTTTAGCAATTACGGCTACGATTATATACCATACGAATGTTGTGTAGGTCAGGTAATGCCTGGTAGCGGAGCGCTTGGAAGCAGTTTGATCGATCCCGTAATTAAAAACTATGAGGATTTTCTGCAATATCCCTGGGAGGAAGTACCAAATCTATTTTTTGAAAAATATGCAGGGCATTTTAAAGCACTTGCAAAAACTATGCCAAAAGGCATGAAAGCCGTAGGCGGTGTGGGTAATGGTGTGTTTGAATGTGTGCAAGATGTGGTTGGGTATCAAAACCTATGCCTAATTATGTACGATGACCCTCAACTTTTTGCCGAACTATTCAGCAAAGCGGGAGAAATGCTTAACGAAATATGGCAACGCTTTTTAAAACAGGAGTATGTGGATTCCTTTTGCTTGTTGCGTTTTGGAGACGATTTAGGTTTTGCAACTTCCACTATGTTGGGCGAAGACGAGATACGACAACATATATTGCCACAGTACAAAAAAATCGTCTCAAAAGTGCATAATGCAGGGAAACCCTTTTTACTGCACTCTTGCGGTAAGATTTTTAATTTGATGGAGGATCTTATTTGCGATGTAAAAATAGATGCAAAGCACTCTAACGAGGATGGAATTGCTCCTTTTACTCATTGGGTGGAAATGTACGGCGATAGAATTGGCAATTTTGGCGGTGTGGATTTAGATGTGCTTATACGTACAGATAAGCAGGAGCTAAAAGAATATATCTATAAAATTTTAGAGCACTGCAAAAAGGTAGTAGCCTTTGGTACCGGCAACTCCATACCGGATTATGTAGCACCGGAGCAATATTTAAATATGATAGAAATTGTAAGAGAGTGGCGCAACGCTTAGGCTTACTGCAGGAGCAAATAAATAATTATGAAAACATTTAAATTTGTAGATTACGAAAAAACAGTTACTCAAGAAGATTTACCAAAAACAAGCTTTAAAAAATTCTTTTATTTGCTTCTTGCAAATTTTTTTGATTTGTTTTTTGTAAACATACTTGTGGTTTTGCTTTCCATACCAATAATAACAATGGGGCCTGCGCTTGCGGCGGCAAACCGTGTGGTTTTTGATATTATGCGTGGGGAGGATTCCCATATTATAAAGGATTTTTTTCACTATTTTAAATCGAGCTTTGCACAGGGAATGTGTTGCGGACTTATCTGCATTGGCTTTTGGGTTGCAAGCTTTTTTGCTTTGCGTTTTTGCATTCCCCAAGTTACAGAATTACCGTTTTTGTGGGTACCTATAATTTTTATTGTAATATTGTCCGTAGTGGTTATACTATGTATGCTGTATATGTTTACCCTATGCGGAACAAGCACACTTAAAACAGGGCAAATACTTAAAAATTCGTTTATACTCGGCATTTCTATGTTACAAAAAAACATTCCTCCTATGCTGATTTGCACAATAACTTTACTGCCACAACTTTTACTTTTTCCAAAACCCCTTCCTTTTACCGTAATTTTTGGGATAATTTTACCTATATTTATCTCGAATTTCTTTGTGTGGAAAACTGTAATGGATTATGTTTTGGTGGAAGAAAAAAGCAACTAAGGTTGTTTGGATTGTTGAAAATGGGGTCTGTATCAAAGCAGAAAAAGTTTATAGTGTCTTGCGACTACAAGGATTACTGTAATGCATTAATAGAAGATATGTAGCAATATTTAAAAGATTTTAATATGCTCGCCACAGAAACGGAAGTTAAAACAAAAGGAATTATAGATGATTTTACTGAGCGGAAAAGTCTTTATGCATTTGGTGGTAATGCAATGTCAAAAATATTTTTATTTACGCTATTTAATTTACAACTAAAGCTATTTATGATAAAATTATAGCTAATTATCGGTATTTTACAAATAATTGTTAATGGAGAAAATGTCATGAAAACGAAACCAATAATCATAATTACAATAATTGTAGCTGTATTATTATTTTGCATACCTGCGTTTGCGCATGATGTAACGGATGATGAAATTAGCACTAACAGCACTACTAATAGCCCTTATACATACGACCAAAACGGTATGAAAGTAATTAATTTGTCTAATGATAATATGACATATTATAAAATAGACGAAAACAAAGGCTTTTATGTGGGTAAATACATTAATCCCGAAAACAACGAGGTAGTTATACATACGCATACCGAGGGCATTTGGAGCATTAACGACAAACCTTTAGAATACTACTTAGAGCAATACGGCATACAATCTTGTGATTAATGAATTTTGATTTAAAAATGTTTGGCATAAAATTAGATAATTCGGATAAATATGGCTGTTAATAGAACTTGTGGAAGATGATTTAACAGCAATAGTTTATTTTAAGTTTTGAAGCGCTTATTTAAACACAAAAAGTTAGAAAGGGTACTAAAATGCCAAAACAAATAAACATAAAAAGTATATTACCGCTTGTTCTGACTTTTTGTTTTGCCGTCAGCTTTTTTACCCTTGTTTTTAGGACAGACAATAAATATTTCACTCCTAATGCTACCGCCCCAACCAATCAAACGGAGCTTACGCAAAATTCTTTGTCCGATGCTACTTATTTAGTACACGATTGGGATTTATATCCGGGAGTGCTTCTAACACCTAAAGACATAAAAAACACCGAGTCTTTATGCATAAATACTTTTGTGGGGCAATATCTCAACCTTACTCAACTTAGCGAGGACAGCTCCCCTTACGGTGTATCTACTTGGCGTTTGCAATTTAATTATGCCGGTGCTACTCAAGAAGCTACGCTTTTGTTACCCGAGGTTTTTTGTGCCTTTCGCCTTTATGTAAACGGCGCACTTTTGGCACAGCGTGGCTCAATACAGCCTTACCAACCCTTTGTGCAGGATACAACCCTTTCTTTTCCTTTACAGAGGGAAAACGAAATTATATTGCAAACCGCAAATTACACTCATTATTACAGCGGTCTTACATATCCTCCCGTACTTGCATCAACCCAAGTAATAAGCGAAATTATTGGCAGTCGTTTACTGTTTTACGGTTTTATATGCTTTGGTGCGTTAATAGCCTCTTTGTTTTCCGTTGCGCTTTGGCTTAATGTACGTAAATCTCGAGATACCATAGCTTTATTGTTTGGAATACTGGCTGTTGCCTTTTCTGTTTTTACACTGCATACCTTCGTATGGTTTTTCGGCTCGTCTTTAGTACGTCTGCTTTATGCCTTGGAAGATGCAATGTTTGCCCTTATAGTATGGTGCGCCATTAACATATGTTTGCGGTTATCCTCACTTTATAATACTACTTTGGGGCAAACCGCTTTGCGTATTTGCATTGCTTTTTTGATTATAAGCATTGTGGTACCTACGCTAATTATGCCCACCCTGCCTGCTTTTGCCCTTCTATACGGAAAAATTATAACTTTTTACCGCATTTTCAGCGCAATATTTTTAATTGGTTTGGCAATATACGGAAGTAAAAAAAGCAATGCAATATGGATGTTGTGCGGTACCGGATTTTACGGCACAGGTATACTGTTTTCTGCCCTTACCATAAGCACATTTGAGCCTGCACGGTTTGGCTGGATGGAAGAATACAGTGCTTTGGCGCTGGTGGTGTGTTTTGGTATACTGATGGTAAGACGCAGTTATGCCATTGTAGCGGAAAACTTGCGCCTCACCGAGAATTTACGCAAAGAAGTGACGGTACAAACCCAAGAAATCGGGCTTATGGTAAAAGAGCGAGAAGACCTTCTATCTAAGTTTTTACATGATATGAAGTCCCCCTCCGCCTTTATGATATCTTACGCAGAAATGATTCGCCACAACAACATACGCCTCGACGAGCAAACCAAAAAACAGCTTGCGGTTATAGAAGAAAAATGCGGAGCTATTAACAAGCAAATCCGCATAGTACAGGAATATACTGCAAAAAACCCACTTATTACACCTCACACAGAAATAAATCTCGAAGAATTTTTGCAAGAGTTTTATCGCTTTAATCGTCCGGATGTGGAAATGGACGGGCAAACCTTTTTACTTCGTATTAACGTAAGCACACCGTATATTGTTTTTGCCGACCCCGATAAATTAAACCGTATGCTCCAAAACCTGATTTATAATGCCGTTAGCTTCACACCCCCCGAGGGAAAGATTGTTTTATTGCTTAACGGAGACGAAAACTATGCCTACATTAAAGTTACGGATACAGGAGTGGGTATACCTAAAAAGGATATACCCAAAATATTTGATCGTTTTTTTACATCACGTTTAAATAGTGACGGAACGGGAATGGGGCTTTATATAGTACGCACCATAGTACAGGAGCACGGCGGAGAAATAAGCGTTAAGTCCAAAGTAGGTAAGGGTACGCAGTTTACCGTAAAGCTCCCTGTATTATAATGATTCTTTTATTTTTGTGCAAGTCTGCCGGAGCATACTTCCGCAAACAATGCAATTCCTCCAATAATAAGATAAATTGCAAACACTATTTCTATGGTAAACAAGCCCATTATAGGTGCGCAAATAATCAGTATTCCAACAATAAGGTTTAATATACCGCTTGCAAGTATCCAACCTGTTTTTTCTGCGCCTGCCTCCTTTAAAGCTCCGTAAGATGCAATTTGGTTAATACCACCAAACAATGCAAAAAAGCCTATTAAAAAGGAGAATGTGGACATCATACTAAGTTTGCCCATATCGCTACCCAATGCTTCTGCAAGAATAAGTATCCCCAGCAATACAAAAATTATTCCGTTTGCTAACGTCCACCCGTTACGCATGCTTGAAGGAATACGTATATAAGTAACGATGTTGAAAATTCCGTAAATTATAAATCCTATTGTAACAAGATATGCAATCCCAAGCCCTACTATTAGGGGAGCAACAAAAATAAGCACTCCCAAAACCACCATACAAACAGCAATAATAATACCTGCCGTTTTGCTACTTCCTGCCATTTTATTAACGGTATTGTTCATATTTGCTCTTTGATTTGATCCATTGTTGTTTTTTTGTTCTGTGTTAGCATTTTCCATAATTAGTTTTCCTCTCCTTGTATAAATTCGTATACAAAGAATTATAGCATACCGGAGTTGCTTTTTTTAATAATATGCCCTAAAATGACGAATAGCGGATAATTGATTTAAGAGTGGTAAAATAAATTTTCCGCAAAAGTAAAAATGCCTGTTTTTTAGCTTAATAACCCCTTTTATTGTTGATATTTCTTTACGCAACAATAAATAAACCTTAGTTTTTTATTATGTTTGAGCATTTGACGTTCAAAAATACATTATGCTATACTTTAATAAAAATTCTTTTGGTATATATAATTGCGGAGGATATGCAATACTTATGGAAAATTACAAAAAGGATGAAAAGTGCAGATACCGACTTTTGATTGTAGAAGATGACGAAGATCTGTTACAGCTTTATCGAGAATTTTTTGTTAGTCGAGAATACCACGTAACATGTGTTACAAACGGAAAAGACGCTATGCGAGAGATAACTTCCGCCACATATGATTGTATGGTGCTTGATGTAGACCTGCCCGACGGCAACGGTTATGATGTATGCACAACCGCACGTGTTGTAACCACACTCCCCATAATATTTGTATCCGTATACACAGAAGTGGAGCAACGCATAAAAGGGCTTAGTATAGGGGGAGATGATTATATGTGTAAGCCATGCTCCTTTTTTGAGCTTGAAGCACGTATAATATTGCGTATTCAGAGCCGTGCAAAGGAGCATCCGGCACAAGTGTTTACCTTTGATAAACTTGTAATAGATACAGGCTTGCGGGAAGTCCGTTACGGTGACATAGCTGTGGATTTTTCCCGTATAGAATTTGACATACTTGTATTTTTTGCCCGAAACCCCAATCGTGTTTTTTCCTACGAACTACTTTACGACAGCATATGGAGAGAACCGCTTAATCTTGGGCGCCATGCCGTTCAAGCACGCATTTGCGATGTACGTCGCAAGCTGTACGATTTGTGTCCGGAAAAAGAGTATATTAAAACCATTCGCAGACACGGATATTGTTTTGAGCCATAACAAAAGTTTCCCAATAATTAGTGGCATTTTATAACTATTTATGTATTAGTTTTTTAAACCACTCGCAAAGCTTACTCCCCCACCCCGATTTTTTATTCCATGTTACGGCAACAACTATTATTACACCGCAAACAGCCAAACCTATAATTGTTTGAGATAATTCCCGCAAAGAGTATTCCCATTGCGTAGTTTGCTCTTCTTTGGGTAAATCAACTACTGCCGATGGGTTATCCTCTCCTTGCACAACACTATCTTCCTCTAAATTAGGTTTTGTTTCTTCGTTTTTAGCCAAAACCTCACTAACAGGGTTTTTACTTTGCTTTGCTTCTTCGTTAATATCTAAAACAGCCTTATTTTCTGTGGTTTGCTTAGTTATTTCGTTGGTGTCGGCATCATTATCAACATCAACTAAAGTTGGTTGGGGTATAGGTGTAAGTGTGGGGGTAGTAATAGTTGTAGGAGTAGTTGTGGGCATAGGCATAGGTGTAGGAGTAGTAATATATGTGGGCATAGGCGTTGGGCTTGGCATAGGCATGGGCGCAATATAAGTGGGAGTGGGCATAGGCGTGGTTACTTCGGGCGCATTTGTAATTTGGGGATTATCAATTATGGGGGGCTTAGGATCAACAGGCTCTGTACCTCCTCCTCTTGTGCCCTCAACATCACCCGATTTATCGGGGGTCTTTAAAGTAAGAATATTTGAGTATTGCTCTTTACCGTCTTTTGTTATAACTGCCGATATATAAATGGGATAGCCTAAGCCTTCCGGCGGATACAAGGCATAATGACTACGCTTACCCTCCGATTCAAGCAAAATCGCTTCGCACTCCTGCCAATTCTCACCGTCCGAGGACCATTCTATCCTGTTTAATTGCTCGGGATTTTCTGTAAGTACAAGTATTTGTGCCGTCAAACTCTGTTTATCCGTTCCGCCCCTTCCAAAACCGCCTAATATAGAAACCTCTCGTCCGTTTTGAAATACAACCATACACTTAGGAGGCAAATATGTCCTTGCATCGGTGTATTGTCCTGTAATCATACAGCTTTCCCTCGCACTAAATTTATTTGCAAAGTCGTCTGTGTCCCATGCAACATTAAGGGGTATGTCAGGTGTCATCTTCCCTTTTTCGTATAAGTCTCCTGAATTTGTAGTTGGCAAAATAGCTGTTGCGGTTTCGTTGTCTCGCACATAAATATATTGCAAAAATAGAGGGTTCGAATAAGAAACAGGCACAGCAACCGGACCTATATCCGTAATTTCCCCTTCGCAAATAAATTCGGGCATTCCGTCAAATAACAACCCGTAACAAAGTACAGACCGTGGCGCTTGTTTTATTGCAATGCCCGATTGCGCTTTAACGGTTATACAAAACAGCTCCAGCCAACCGCCATCTTGTATTTGAAACACACCATTTTGCCCACCTACTCCCCATATCTCCAAATAGGGCAATAAAATAAGTTTTCCTTGCACAATTACAGAGTATTCGCCGGTGTAAATTTTTATTGGTGAGATGCTAAGATTGGGTGTGGCAAAGGTATATGTAAAATCCGGGGGTACTACTATATCGTTTGTAAGCGTTATATTACCGCCGGTGGTTTTCATAGATTCAAGTGTTGTTATCATTTCCTCAAAGCTATCCACTTCAACCCATTCTTCAACTTGCTGTTGTGGCATAGCTGCCTGTGCCGTATAGGAAAAAGTTAAGCAAAAAAAAGCAATTAAAATAAGGCATATGGTAACACGCTTTTTGTTCATTAAATGCTCCTTTTTTAGCAATATATCAGCTTATTTTTCTTGTTTCCAATATTGCTGTTAGTATAATTTGCCGTATATAATTACAACCCACACACACAGAAAAATCACTCCAAAACATCTAACCGCCCCGTCTTTGGGTCCATTAAAAACCCGGTTACCAAAACGTCTTTAGGAATAAGGGGATGATTTTTAATAATCTTTACCGTCTCTTTAATCGAAGTGCTTGGGTTTTCAAAGCCCTTTAGCCATTGGTTAATATCCACCCCCATAAACTCTATAAGCTCCAAATCCTTTTGGCTTACCCCACGCTTTTGCATTTTTTCTATTACAAGACGAGTGTTTATACCCTGCATACCGCAATCATAATGGTTAATTACAAAAATTTCTTCCACTCCCAGTTGATAAATTGCCACCACAAGACTGCGCATTACACTTCCAAAAGGACTGCTAATAAGCGCACCGGCGTTTTTTATTAGCTTAACATCACCATTTTGAATATTAAGTGCGGCAGGCAAAAGCTCTGTAAGCCGTGCATCCATGCAGGACAGTATTGCAATTTTTTTGTTGGGATACTTTGTGGTGTTGTACCTTTCGTAGCCCTTGCTTTTTACAAATTCTCTGTTAAATTCTAAAAATTCTTCTGCTTTAGACATTTTTACTTCCTTTTTTTCATAAATATATTGGTATATATGGGATTATTTTAATATTTGCTCTAAATCCGCCTTGCGCAACTTAATTTTTTCGTTTATCTCCTCAATATCTCGTTTTACCGTTATAATGTTAAAGAGAAACGCCGTTGCAAACACGCAAATTGTAAGCAGTAGGGTAATCCACATAGGCGAGGTTACAAACCAACCGCAAATATTGCCCACAAGCAACACAACCCCTATACCAAAAACAATATTTAGCACACTCTCCACTAAAAAATAAGTAATTTGCAGTTTGCGAATACCTATAATTCCTAAATGTATAACGGCATTAATAAGCACAGATTGCCAAATAACTGCAATATACACCGTGCTGTCGCCCGTAATTATTCCCACTGCGGAAATTAACAGTATAGTAATGGCGGTGGTGGTAAAAAAGTTTTTAAATAAAATAGCTACCTTATTGCTCATCTGCTTTTTAGCGCCTCCTTAATTTCTTGTATATAATTGCGTGTAACAGGCAGTTTTTCGCCGTTGGCTAAAAGCGCCTGCATTTTACTGTTGGCAAGAGATGTTACACTTTCGAGTACATTAATATTTAATATACACCCCTTGTTTATTTGTACAAAGCCGTAATCGCAAAGCTCCTCTTTAAGCTGATACAGCCTTAAATCCACCATTAGCACCTCTTTTTTTAGATACAAAAAAGTCTTTTTATCCACGCTTTCAAAATAAAAAATATCCGCAAGCACCACCCAAATTGTCTCGCTGTCCCTCTTTGCCCTAATTTTCTTGCCACAGCCCTTTACCGCATTTAGCACCCTAAAAAACGCAGGGTCCTTTTCTATGTATTCTATGCTTACAATCATATCTTCAATATTGCTGTTTTGTTTGATATTTAAGCGCATTTATAACTCCAAAAGCTGTTTTGCACGGTTTTTTTCTCATGGTGATGATGAGCAAAAAAACACCTTAGTATTGCTCTATAAATTATATCATAAAAAAAGCGCTTGTTGGGTTTATTTTTTGGCAATCCTATTTTTGTGCCACTTAATGTAGGCAATCAGTATAACTACGAAGTATAGCACTTGGGCAATGGTTATGCGTGCAAACATAAGGGAATCGTCTCCGCCCACAGCCGATACGTGTAGCAGATTAACAATGGTATTGTTTACAAAATGAGCCGCCATAGGTGCCCACAACCCCCCTGTAATTTTTGCAAGCAGTCCAAATTGAAAGCCTGCCAAAAAGGTGGTTAAAATGTAAGTCAGCGCAGATGCAACCGCACCCGTAGCAGTCATGTCACCATCACCAAAAGAGCGAATGGGCAAAGCAATATGCCACAAGCCAAAAAGCAGAGCGGAAATGGTGTTTGCCCAAAGGAAGTTAAACCGTTTTTCCCCCAGTTTTATAAATAATCCACGGAAAATACCTTCTTCCATAATTACGTTTAAAATGTTGAACAAAATGCACATACTAACGGTTAGAAGGGTGGTGCTCCCCACTTTGTTGCCGTCTATCCCAAAGGCAGAGGTGTAAAACTGCAAGGAGGGCATAGCTCCGCTGTTTGCTAAAATTATGTACTCGGTTAAATAAGCTATAAAATAACAACCAAGGCCTATTGCAAAACCAAAAAGCAAGCCTTTAGAAATATTTTTGCCAAAAATCTCACTTGGTTTTAGCCTTAAATATCCAATAGCGCAGGCGAGTATTATCACCCCAATAAGTTTGTGTATAAAAGCCTCTCCAAAAAAAGTTTGGTCTGTACGGATAAAAAAAAGCTCCAAAATCCGTGCTAAATAGCAAATAATGTAGATTGTAAATATTAATGTGTAGGGCTTTAGTGTTTTAGATGTGTTCATAATGTGTCTCCTTATGGTGATTATTGCTTACTACTTACTTTAGTATATGTAGCTAATCACCACAACAAAGACGCACCCACTTGCAAGTTTTTGCTACTCACTTGCAAAATTAAAAATTCTTAGGGTTTTTATGCCTTTTTCTTAATTTGCAAAAGCAAAATAATTAAAGAAATACCAAGGATTATATGCCCAATACCCGAAATACCGGAAATTCCGGCTTCCATACCTACACTTAAGGGTGTTTGAGTCACCTGCATTAATCCCCTTAGCAAAAATCCAAGTCCTGTAATGTTTAGTCCTATTTGATAGGTTAAAATAACCCTGCTTGTTTTAACGCCGTCGCTAAAGGTAAAATTCTTTTCTATCAGCATTAAAACCAAAAAGAATACCATACCCAAAATAAAATAATGGGTGTGCATAAAGCCTAAAGATGTCCTACCGCTAAACCCGGAGAATTTTGTAAACTCCCTGTAAAACACCCCAAACACAATGGCTACTATTGCGTAAACCAATGCTAATTTTGCATACTTTTTTGTCATACTCACTTTTGTGCGCTACTTGTTATATCCGCACATACCTCCTTAAAAAAATTGCGTTTACCGCCCACTCGGCATAGTTAATATTTAACTTTAAATATATGTATACCCTCATTGTATATGTCTAAAAAGATAGTGTCAAGAATATCCCCCCACATATTTTTAATTTTACGCATTTTTTGTGTTGCCACAAGGCAAAAAAAATTATATAATTAGAAAAAGCAAACATTGCAATCACAATTATTACTTTTTAAAAAAATGTAGCGAGGTTATTTAATTTTAAAGAGCATAAGATATACTAAAGCTAATTAATATTGATTAATGCGGAAAGGAGGTGCCTTATGGCACTTGAAAGTATTTTAGCAACCCGAGACGACCTTGAAACCATCAAAAAAATTGTGTACACCACCATGTTAGATGTGTACCCTAAATATTACCCCAAAGAAGTTGTGGAGTACTACATCAATCATCATAAAAACGAAAACATAATAAAAGATATAGACGAAAACAAAGTTTGGCTGTTTTGCCATAACGCAAAACCCGTAGGCACAGGCACGGTGGAAAACGGGCATATTAACAGGGTTTTTGTATTTCCTAACGAGCAAAACAAAGGCTACGGCAGAGAAATTATGGACTTTTTGGAAAAAGAGGCAAGCAAAACCTCAAAAGAGGTGCTTATAGACTCCTCTCTACCCTCCTTTAATATGTACACCACCCGTGGTTATGCAATTTGCGACAGTAAAAAAATCGTGGTTAAAAACGATTGCGTGCTTTTTTATATGCAAATGAAAAAATGCTTCTGAGTAGAAAAATCTCGCAACAAATGAGGCGATTTACCTAAAAAACCCTAAAATCCCCTCGTACATTAACTTACTTATTAGCTGTGCTAAAGCCACAGGCTCGTCTATACAGCCGTCCTTTAGCCACAACCGCACCATACTTAGTATGCCCGAAATTGCAAATATTTCTATGTATTTGTTTGTGCGTGGGTCTATTTTATGTGCTTCCGTTATTTCTTCTAAAGATTTTTCCTGCACAAGCAACATTAAATCCTTTTGAAAGGTGGTATTGCCGTTTTCGCTTAGTATTACCCTAAAAAGCCTACTGTTTTCCTTGCAGTATTCAAGGACTTTTACAATTATTGGGGTTGCGCTTTGCTCCTCTTGTATAAAGCTGGTGGCAAATACATGGGTTTTAATGTTTTTTACCGCCTCTGCCTGTATGGTGTTAAGCAAATCGTTTTGGTCTTTATAATGAGCATAAAATGTACTGCGGTTTACATCCGCTTTTTCGCATATCATCTTAACCGAAATTTTAGTTATGGGGTATATTTGCATTAACTCTATTAAGCTGTCCCTTATTATTTGCTTGGATAGCCGTACCCGTCTGTCCTCTTTTTTTTCCATAATACTCCTTACGTATAACTATAATTTGTAAACTTTTTGATTTATCCGACAAAACAACCATTTTTGTTGTAGAAATAACATCAGAAAAAATACTGTTGGTTGTTAAATTTCTATATAATTATTATAATATATAATTGTACGAAACTCAACAAGGTGTAGGTTATTTATCAACGCAGTTTAGTACATTTGCCAAAAATAATTAAGGGAGTACATTATGTCTTACATAGAATTTAAAGATATTGTAAAAGAGTATCATAACGAAGGTAGCTCGCTTAAAGCCTTAGACGGCGCAAACTTCTTTGTAAAAAAGGGGGAGCTTGCCGTAATTTTAGGGGCATCGGGGGCAGGTAAAACCACCGCACTCAATATTTTGGGGGGTATGGATACCGCCACCTCCGGCGAGGTTATTGTGGACGGCGAAAACGTAAGCAATTTTAAAAAGAAACAACTTGTAAATTACAGACGGCTGTACATTGGGTTTGTGTTTCAGTTTTACAACCTTGTACCCAACCTAACCGCCTTAGAAAATGTGGAGTTAGCCGCTCAAATACGAAACGATGCGGTAAATGCCTCGGATACCTTAGATAAGGTGGGGCTTGCGGACAGAAAAAACAACTTCCCCGCTCAACTTTCGGGGGGAGAGCAACAGCGTGTTTCCATTGCCCGTGCCATTGCAAAAAGCCCAAAACTGCTCCTTTGCGACGAGCCCACAGGCGCACTTGACTACAACACAGGCAAACAGATTTTACAGCTTTTGCAAGACACAAGCCGTAAAGATAAAATGACGGTGCTTATCATAACCCACAATTCCGCACTTGCACCCATGGCGGACAGAGTAATTAAATTTAAAAACGGCAAGGTGTTAAACATTACGGAAAACCCAAACCCCACGCCGATTTCGCAGATTGAGTGGTAAACGGATTTGAATAAAGCATTTACCAAAGATATACTACGCACAATTAAAAAAAGCAAAAAGCGTTTTTTTGCCATTATGATAATAACCGCCCTTGGCGTAACCGTACTTAGCGGAATTTACGCCGCCGTGCAGGATATGTACCACTCCGCAGACCGTTTTTTCGACGAGCAACAGCTTTTCGACATTCGTATAATGTCCTCTTTGGGTTTAACTGATGATGATATTACTGCCCTTAGTAAAGTTTCGGGCATAGAGGAGGTTTCGGGCAGTTACAGCGAAACGGTAAACACAAGTGTTGGGGAAGGCATAAAGGAAGCGGAGGTTACCGTCCTTTTAAACAGCGGACTCAACACCCCCTATTTAGTGGAGGGCAAGCTACCGAGTAAGCAGGGAGAAATTGCGGTAACACAGGCATATATGCAGGACGCAAACAAAAAAATTGGCGACACACTAACCTTTCAAGAAATTTTTGACGATGGTGATGATGATAATAGCACAACCACAGCAGACACCAAAAGCCAAGCGGTAAGCGATGAGGCGAATACGTCTGCCATCATCACCGAAAAAAAGGACGACAGTATAACTACGGAAATAGATTGGGATGCAGATGTGGATATTGAGGAGGAGGCAGAGGCGCCCACCTTTAAAAATACAAGCTACACCATTACGGCGCAGGTGCTAAACCCACTAAACATTAGCGACGGCTCCCTTACTTTTAGGGCGTCCACCGCTTCTGACTACAACTTTTTTATAACCAAGGAGGATGCGGATTTTGATGTGTACACTTCCGTTTATATTACTCTGCCTAATTTAAAAGAGTTAAACAGTTTTACCCCCGAATACGAAAATACAGTACAAAACGTAATTAATGTAATAGAAAAAGATATTAGAGAGGGCAGAGAGCAGGCTCGATACGACGGCATTATTAACGATGCCTTACAAACCATTGCGGATGCAGAAGGCACAATGGAGGAGAAATTTGCAGATGCGGACAAGCAGTTTGCAGATGCCTGGACGGAGATTGCAGACGCCAAAAAGGAGCTTACAGAGGGCGAGGAAGAGCTTACCAAAGAGGAAAAGGACGCACTTTCCAAACTTGCGGACGGTAAAAAACAGCTAAGTGACGCAAAGGCGCAAATTGCAACGGCAAAAGAAGAGCTTGCCACGGGAGAGTTGCAGTTAGAGGAAGGGGCGGCGGAGCTAATAAAGGGCAAGCAGGAACTTCAAAACCAACGAGTTATTGCCCAAAACGGTTTTACCCAAGCAGAAACGATTTTTGGGGAGAAACAAGGGTTGCTTAATGGCACAATTTCTGTCTTAGAGGGTGCAAAAGGGCAGTTACAACAGCTTTTGGGCGATAAATTCCCTACCGCTCAATGGGATGCTTTAGTGGGTGGAGCGGCGGCAAAAACTGCACAATTGCTTACGGCAAACCCCACGGCAGAGCCAAATACAGCGGAAATTGCAGGTGCAACCGCACCCTTGCAAAACGCACTTGCAGGGGCAATAGGAGAAATTATACCCACTCTACCCTACCCCGTAGACCAAGCCCAAATTACAGAGCAAAGCATAAGTACGGCAATGGGCATGGGCATTACCACCGCCTCTATGGAAATGTTAGAGGCGCAAAAAAAGGCATTTGAGCAGGAAAAACAATCCGCCCTACAAAAACTTGATGCAGGAGAAAGGGAAATAGCCCAAGGAGAAGCGCAAATCGAAGTATCGAGAGGGGAAATCGCACAGGGTAAAATAGATTTAGCCACAGGCGAGGCGGAAATTTTAAAAAACGAAGCTAAGCTTAAAGACGAAGAAAAAAAGGCGTTAGCGGAAATCGCAGATGCGTGGGCGGAAATAGCGGATGGCAAGCAGGAGCTTGCGGACGGACAGACAGAGCTTGAGGAAAATCAAGAAAAGTATCTGCAAAAAAAGGATGAGGCTAACCAAAAAATAGAGGATGCCTACGCAGAACTTAAAGATATAGATATGACGGAATGGTACGTTTTGGACAGAACCTCCCTTGACAGCTACTCCGGCTTAAAAAACGATATGAACTCCATACAAGCGGTGGGCAACGCATTTCCCATAGTATTTTTAATAGTGGCGGTACTCATAAGCCTAACCACCATGACACGTATGGTAGAGGAGGACAGAGGGCTTACAGGCACATACAAAGCCCTTGGCATTAAGGATTCTTCCATTTATGCAAAGTATATGTTATACGCATTTTTTGCATGCTTGTTTGGTGGAATTTTAGGGGATATTTTAGGTTTTATAGTGCTACCCACCCTACTTATAGGCATTTTGCAGGTAATGTATACCATACCCCAATTTTACTTGATATTTGACACCTTTTACGGTTTGGCAGGGGTGCTTTTATTTATGGTGAGCATAGTGGTATCCACAGGCATTACATGCCATATGGAGTTAAAGCAAATGCCGGCAGCCTTAATGCGCCCAAAAGCGCCAAAGGCAGGCTCTCGTGTTTTTATGGAGCGTATTCCGTTTATATGGAGCAGAATGCGGTTTTTAAACAAGGTTACCGCCCGCAATTTATTTAGATACAAAAAGCGTTTGTTTATGACGATATTAGGCATTGCAGGGTGTACCGCTCTGGTGCTTATAGGCTTTGGCATAAGAGATTCCGTAACTTCTTTAATGCCAAAACAGTACGACAACACCTACCGCTACGATTTACTTGCCGTTGTAGACGGCAAAGATAACGCAAAATGGATAGAGGAAATTAATGCCGATGCCGGAATTTCTAAATATCTTAATCTGCAAATAAGTAATTTTAAGCTAAAAGACGCTAAAGGCGAGGGGCAAAGTGTACAACTTACAGTAGTGCCCACAGGGCAAAGTTTGGCGGACTACATTAATTTAACGGATATCAATGGCAAACAGGTAGAGCTTACGAGCAACGGCATACTCGTTACGCAAAATGCGGCGGAGCTTTTAAAGCTAAATTCAGGCGATACAGTTACAATGGAAAATATGCTACTTGCAAGACGGGATGTTACAGTTGAAAATATAGTACAAAACTACTTAGGCAACAACGCATACATAACCCAAGATTTATACGAAAAGATTTACGACGACTTTGCCAAAAACGGTATTTTAGCCAATTTTGGCGAGTCTGTTACCGACCCCATAGCATACACACAAGAATTGCAAGAAAACGAAGCCGTACTGTCCGCAGTTAGCACTCAGGCACTAAAAGAGGATTTTGCCACAAACTTTACCTTGCTTAATTCGGTGGTGTACATATTTATCGTACTTGCCGCCGGACTTGCCTTTGTGGTACTCTTTACCCTTTCCAACACCAATATTTCCGAAAGGGAAAGAGAGCTTGCCACCATAAAGGTATTGGGCTTTTTTGACAGAGAGGTACACTCTTACGTAAATAAAGAAACCCTTATACTTACTTTATTAGGCATATTTGCAGGGTTGCCGGCAGGGCGGTTTTTGGCAGGACTGCTGACATCCGCCTTAAAAATGCCGGCTTTATATTTTGCGGTGGAGGTAGAGCCTTCAAGCTACATTTTTTCCGCAATAATTTCCTTTTGCTTTGCCTTAATAGTAAATCTGATGATAAATCGTACTTTAGATAAAATTAATATGGTGGAAGCATTAAAAAGTGTGGAATAATTTTGCATTTTTTAGTGCCTGACCCTAAGCTAAAAAAAATATTTTACTTTTACGATACACTAATTTAAATTCCGTTATATAACGGGATTTTTATTGCCTTTCGGGGTATTTACAATGCCACCCATTTATGTTTATAATAAATGTAGGTAATTCTTTTGGATAATACAACTAAATATTCTGTCGTTAAAAATATTACTCTTTTTGTATATAAAAAAGGGGTTTCGGTTAAAAATATAAAAGGAGAAGTCTATAAAAAAAGGCGTATTAATAACCCACTTGTTAATGCCCTTTAACGTCAAACTAAAAAATGTTTAGGAGGATACGGAGATGAAAAACTCATCTGTTATTACAGCCCAGATTATAAGTGTTAGTGTAACTGCTTTTGCAAACGGAAATGTCGGTTTTGTATACTCTTGCCTTCCTATACTTACCTTGTATGCTTTAGTTTACATTGCCATTTTTCCCGTAACGCTTAAAAAATATTATAGCTTTACACTTCCTATTATAAAAAATATATATACCCCCCATACCACAAGCGTTACTTTTGTGCCACACGCCCCTATTTTCCCCTTTATTCCTTTTAAAAATACAGGGGCGTCCTGTGGCAATATATTTACTTTTGCAAATAAGGAGGCACTATTTATCATCACCATAAAAAAAGTGCAACAACGTTTGCATAAAAAACTAAATTTGCTAAACAGCTTCTTATATATAGCATTAGGCAAGGCATAGGAGGGAAGGTAAGGGACTAAAAAACAGGCACAATAATAGGGTGGTATTCTAAAATAGATTTTTAGGTTATGATTGCCTTACTTCCCCCACTATTGCCCCAATTTACAGTAAAAACCACATATTACGCATTTGATTCCTTCTATATAATTTGGCAAAAATAAGGCTTTAGCTCCAAATTCGGCAGCTAAAGCCTTGTTTGTTATTCCTCTTGTACAAATTATGCAAATTGTACAAATTTTAATTAAAAGTTGGTTGCCTTAATTTCAAAATATGCTTTGGGATGTGCGCATACAGCACAGGTTTCCGGTGCTATTTTCCCAAGGTGTAAGTGTCCGCAGTTGGTGCAAAACCAAACCACGTCCTCCCCTCTTTCAAATACCGCACCGCTTTTTAAGTTGTCTTTTAGCTTTAGGTATCTGTCCTCGTGGGTTTTTTCTATGTCCGCAACTTTGGAAAATAATACAGAGATTTCCTCAAAGCCTTCCTCTTTAGCGGTTTTTGCAAAGCCTTTGTACATTTCTGTCCACTCGTAGTGCTCCCCTGCAGCCGCATCCTCTAAATTTGCCGAAGTGTCTGCAATGCCGTTGTTTAGCAGTTTAAACCAAATTTTAGCATGCTCTTTCTCGTTGTTTGCAGTTTCTTCAAACAGGTTTGCCACCTGTACAAAGCCATCCTTTTTTGCTTTAGATGCGTAGTATGTATATTTGTTGCGTGCCTGAGATTCTCCCGCAAAAGCAGTTTGCAAATTCTTTTCTGTTTGACTTCCTTTTAAATCCTTCATTGTTTACTCCTTACTCTTAGTAAAATTAGTTGTTTGGTTATATTTTGATTTGGTCGTTTTTTTGTGGCGGTGGGTATAATTAATCCACATTATTTTAAACCAAATTTTTATTGTATAAACATTTTTGTACTTTTATTATACTCCGAAATTACCAAAAATTCAATATAAATAAATATTGGTTGGTGGGTGTATATTAAAATTTAACTTTGCAAATTAGCAATTTACCATATATATATGGCACAATTTTGTATTATTTGCTATAATATTTATATTGTGAACAAACTGTAAACTTATTTGCTTAAAAAACTTATTTTATGCAAAATTAGGCTGTTTGCAAAATAAAATTTAAAAGGAGAATAAAGTGGAAAAGTTTTTTAAACTAAAAAACAATAACACAACCATAAGAACGGAAGTGCTTGCCGGCTTTACTACATTTTTTACTATGGCATATATTATATTTGTAGAGCCTCAATATCTGTCCGTAACGGGCATGGATTTTAATGCGGTTATGGTTGCTACTTGTTTATGTTCTGTTGTGGGTACTCTGTTAATAGGTCTATTGTCTAACCTACCCTTTGCCCAAGCACCCGGCATGGGGCTTAATGCGTTTTTTGCATTTACAATTTGCGGTACACTTGCATGGAAGTGGGAGGGGGCATTAGCCGCCGTGTTTATTTCCGGTATTATTTTTGTAATAATAACCGCCACAGGTACACGCAATAAAATACTAAACGGTATTCCTTTAGCCTTAAGATACGCAATAACCCCGGGTATAGGCTTGTTTATTGCGGCAATTGGGCTTAGGCAGGGGGGCGTAATTAATTTTGGTGCAGGTATTCCCATGCTTGATTACTTCCAAAACCCTATGATGATACTTTCCGTAATTGGCATAGTAATAACCATTATTTTAGTGTGTATAAAGGTTAAAGGCGCAATACTGATAGGCGTTGCCCTAACCACCGTAATAGGTATGTTTATACCAAATGCAGAGGGTAGCGGTATGCTTACCCCCATAGACCAAATTTCCTTTACCCCCATAACAATAGCGGGGCTAAGCCTGTTTGGGCTTTTGGTTGCCTTTGTTATTGCTTGGGCGGTAACAAACAAAAAAATATTTTCGGCAATATCCATAGTGCTATTTATAGGCACGGTAGGCACGCTAATTGCTCATCTTGCAATGGGAGAGCAAACCTTAAACATTGCACCCACTTTTATGAAGATGGATTTTACAGCCATGTTTGTAGGTGACAGCCTCTTTGTGCAAATAGTTACAATGGTAACGGTGGTACTATCCTTGCTTATGATAGATATGTTTGACACCATGGGCACTATTGTTGCCACCGCAGATAAGGCCGGCATCATCAAAGAAAACGGGGATATACCCAATGTAAACAAGGCAATGATGGCAGATGCCATTGCCACTTCGGCAGGTGCCGTACTCGGTACTTCTACCGTAACAACTTATGTTGAAAGCAGTGCAGGTGTAGAAGTAGGGGGAAAAACAGGGCTAACCTCGGTGGTGGTTGCCATACTGTTTTTACTTGCCCTAACCTTTGCCCCCATAGCCTCTATAATACCCTTTGCGGCAACAACTCCCGCCCTTGTAATTGTTGGTATTATGATGATGTCCTCCCTAAAAAAGATAAACTGGGGAGATTTTTCCCAAGCGGCTCCGGCATTTGTGCTTGTTATTGCAATGCCCTTTACCACCTCCATTACAGACGGTATTGCCTTAGGCTTTTTAACCTACGTTGTTTGCATGCTGGCATCTAAAAAAGCCAAAGAAATTACAGGGGTAATGTGGGTACTCTTTGGGCTGTTTGTATTCTATTATATTATGAGAGCAAGCGTAATTAAGGGGTAGAAAATATATAAGTATACATAAAGTAAAATTTGTGTTATATTTAATTTATAATCGGTTCTGTTGGAGTGGATATTGTGAAGAAAATAGGTTCTAAAATCTTTCTTGTAATTTTCTGTTGCTCGGTTTTTGCTATTGCACTATCCGGTTTTATTACCATTGGCGAAAGCATTAAAACCACCACCATAAATGCAGAAGAGCTACTCCTTTCAAGAGCTCAAAGCTACGCCGCCAAATTTAGCACCCAACTTCTTGTAATAGAAGACAAAGTACAGGAAATGGAGATTTTTATAAAATCCACCATTGATTTTGAAAAGCTTAAAAAAGATAAAGCCTACTTAGCCAAGTACGAAACACAACTTGCGGAATATATTAAGCGGTTTGCGGAAAACCGTACCAACAGCAACTCGGGTTGGGTGTATTTTGACCCTAAATGGTCCGACTCCCCCCACGATGTTTTTTATGTGGACGGAGATGCGGACGGTGTTGCGGACAGACAAAAATACGTGCCCTTTTCCTTTTACGACAACACCCCCACCGTAGATGACGACAAGCAATGGTGGTATGGGCCGGTAAACAAAAAGGGTATTTTTTGGACAAACCCATACGAGTGGGAGCTTGCAAACGGTACAACTATAGAGGTGGTTTCTTGCGCCCTTCCCGTTTATATTGATGACGAATTGGTATGCGTGGTAGGCACCTACTATTTGTTTGACGAAATGTACAAAGAGGTAACCTCCGCAAAAGTTTACGACACCGGCTACACCGCACTATTAAACGAAAAACTGGATATTATTATCCACCCCACTTTAAAATCGGGTACACGGTTTACAAGCGATAATCTCCTAACCGCAAAGGACGGCGCATACAGAGAGCTTGCAGAAGAGATTATGAAAAGCCCTAACGGTGTGGTTTCTAACGAAATCAACGGGCAAAAACGACTAACCGCCTTTGCAAAGCTAAGCAACGGTTGGGTAATAGAGTTTATTGCACCCGAAAATGAGGTGTACGCACCTGTAACAAAGCTATCCATCACCATATTTATAATACTTGCTTTTAGCATTGCAGCCGCCTTTATTGTGGCGCATTTTATGGGCAAGTACATAGCAAAGCCCATACAAAAAATTGTAAAGGATGCTCAAATTTTAGGAGAGGGTAATTTAGATGTTAAGGTGGAGGTAAGCTCTAAAGACGAAACCAAAATACTTGCAAACTCTCTAAATTCTATGACGGCAAACATAAAATCCTTACAGGACGATTTATATAAAAAAGCCTACTTTGACGAGCTTACAGGCGCTCAAAACTTAGTGCGCTTTAAAATTGTTGCCGAAAAAATTTTAGAGGCAAACAAAGAAAAAAGCTACGTAATAGTAAAATTTGATATAGACAGATTTAAAATGCTAAACGAAATTTTAGGTTTTGACGAGGGTGATAATGTGCTTAAAAATACCGTTTTGGCGCTTAACAAAATTATGGATGCAAAAACGGAAACTTTTGGCAGGGTATCTGCCGATGTATTTGTGGCAATGATGCGTTGCGATGTAGAAGAGCTTAACCGTAGAGACAGGCTATTCTTAAAGTATTTTAACAGCTTAAACCCCGTGCTAAACAACTACACTATTAGCTTTTTTGAGGGCAGATACTTCCTAACCAAAGGGGAAGTAGACATAAACTCTGCCTACGAAAAAGCCAACATAGCCCACAAACTGGCAAAAGAAAAGGAAGACACAAAAGTCTGCGTGTACGACGAGGCTGTGCAAAAAATCGCCATAGAAGAAAAGGATATGGAAAACAGAATGGAGGACGCCCTAAAAAATGGGGAGTTTAAAATGTTTTTACAGCCAAAATACCATTTGGAAAGCAGGCGCATTGCAGGTGCGGAAGCCCTTGTGCGTTGGCAGGACAGCACGGGAAAAATTACACCGCCAAACGCCTTTGTACCCTTCTTCGAGCGTAACGGCTTCTTGCTTAAAATTGATTTTTATATGCTAAAACATGCATGCAGAACAATTAAAGAATGGATAGAAAACGGCATAGAGCCGGTGGTTATTTCGGTAAATTTTTCAAGACTGCACCTAAGAGACATCACCTTTACGGATAAAATTTGGAACACCATAAAAAAATTCGATATTCCGGCAAGATATTTAGAGGTGGAGCTTACGGAAACCACCATGCTTTATAATATAGACACCTTGCTTAGCTTGCTTACCAAACTGCACAGTAAAGGCATAAAGCTTTCTATGGATGATTTTGGTACAGGGTATTCTTCCTTGGGATTGCTAAAAAATCTACCCGTGGACGCAGTTAAGTTAGACCGCAGTTTTTTCGTGGATGCGACAGACGAAAGCAGGGCGTATACAGTTATTGAAAGCATAATCGAAATGGCAAAAAAACTTGGTATTCAAACGGTAGCCGAAGGTGTGGAAGAGGAAAAACACGTAACACTTTTGCACAAATTGGATTGCGATTGCGTACAAGGCTTTTACTTTGCAAAGCCTATGCCAAAAGACGAATTTAATGCGCTTTTTTATAAGCAGGAGAAAGATATAGACTGATTTTCTATTTACACCTACGTTAAAATAATTTATTATTAGTATTAGGAGATGATTTTATGTTGTTTGTACTTATATTTCTTGTAGCTATTGGTGGTTTGCTTATTTCTTTAGGCTATTTAATTTGGAAAAAAGAAAAGATTAATTTAATACATAGCTACCACTATACAAGAGTTGCAAATTCGGACAAAAGTGCCTATACGGAAAAAATGGGTAAAGGAATAATACTTATCGGTATAGGGTGCGCTCTTACCGGCCTAATTTGCTTTATAACAAACACCTTTTACGGTTGGTTTTTATTTGTATTATTTTTTGTTTGGGGTTTCGTTATAATAGGAAAAGCCCAAAAGAAGTATAACGGCGGTTTGTTTTAACTGCCGTTATAGACCCAACAACTTCTTTAAATACCCCTCATTTAGCAAATGCACCGTTTTAAACTCTCCGTTATAAAACACCGCCCAATTATTAAATACACAGGTTACTTCCTTTGCTTTTTGCAAGGTGTCTACGTGTATTAGGTTTAGTTTAATGTTGTTTGCCTTGCAGTAACCCTCCACCTGCTCTATGCAGTTTGGTATACAGGGGCATTGGTTGGAGTAGTAAATTGTAAGCCCTTCGTCCTTAACAAAACCTTCTTTTACGGATTTAGAAAAAACAGGAGTATCTCCACTGAAACTAAGGGCTAAAAGCCGGTATTCCCCTGCTGTATCCACCACTTTAAAACCGTGTTTTTCCATAAAGGCATTATCCGACAAAAAGGGCTTCTTTTTTTGAGAACTTACCACGCAAATACCGTTTTTACCTTGCTTTTTGGCATCATCAATACAATAATTTAAAAGCGCTTTGCCATACCCCTTGCCCTTATACGACCCTGCCACCCATAAGCAGTA
>CAZVNZ010000015.1:0-6744 GCA_964628515.1 uncultured Christensenellaceae bacterium | reverse complement strand
CTCTTCCTTGCTTGCATCCACACCAAGTTGTTTTGTAAGTTGATTAATGCCTGTGGCACTAAATCCGCTTACAATTCCTATGGCAAAGGCGGTGAGGAAGTCGTTAGCCGGGTACTCGGGCAGTAGTGCCATTGCCATCACCCCTAAAATGCCTCCGCTTATGCCTGCAACGGCAGGCAGCCATTTGTTGTCCACTTTTGTGGTTTTTACAATACTGCAAATAAGGTAGCAGTTTATTACAATCACTGGGATTGCCATTAAGCCAAAATCGTTTAAATTCATTTATTTATCCTCCTCTATGTATTTTAACCATACGTACCCAAGCACACCGTCTACGTACACCCTTGCCCAATCCTCGCCTGCTACATATCTGTCCAGCCGTACAACATCACCTTTTTGTAGGATTTTCAGTACCTTGCTTTTTGTGCTTGCTCCCTCTCTGAAATTAAGCACACCTACTGCAACCCTCCAAAGTAGTGGGTTTTTCTCATCGGGTATTAAATTATCGTTGCCTAAGGCGTAGGCACGTATTTCTTCTGTGGGAAAATATTTTCCGGGGCAATCGGTGTAGTTACTGCCTGCAATTTCTTTGTGAGACAATACTTCCTTAATTCCGTAATATTTAACCACAGCCCTTGTTACTTCTTTAATTGCGTCAAGTTGTGCTTTGGACATTGGATTTCTGTCCATATCTCCAAGGGCTACAATACCCACACTCCGTGCATTTACCCCTCTTGTTTTTGAATAAGAGTTATTTGTGTGCCCTCCTATGGCATCCAGCCCTCTACCCCATACAACCGTGCCGTTTTTCTCCACACATATGTTGTAGTCTATCCCTTTGTTTCCTTTTGCCAGATGCAGGGCATGTATGCTCCCCACCGTTTCGGCTGTACCTCCTTGAGTGTGATGAAGCACGATTAAATTAGTGTTTGTGCGTCTTGCAAGTTGTCCCTTAAATTTTAGACCGTAGTCTTTTACTTCTGATAGCATTTTAGTTTTCTCCTTTAAATTATTTTTAGTTTATATATATTTTTTATAACGCTTGTAATTCTTCTTCGGAAATTATCCCTTTTGCCATAAGCAACTGCTTTAATGCGTTGTGCTTTGCTTCTAAGGCGTCTAACCTGTTTAGTGCATCTTTGCCCACCGCTAAGGCAAGGGTTGCGTAAGAGCCTGTGTCTAAACTGTAATTTGTTTCTCCTGTTTCTTCGTTTTTGGTGATACGCCCAAATAAGTCGAAGTGCTTGTTGTCTTTTAAGTCGTCTATAAATATTCCTAACTCTTTGTTTTCTGTGTCTACCACTTCCTTATATACAGGGAGTTCTTGGGTGGTTTCTTTACCATCATCACCAATAAAAGTAATAATTTGAGGTGGCGCATCCTCATCTATTACCGACTTATATCTGTAATACTCTCGAATTTCCAGCTCTCTTATTAGGTTTCGCAAGTCCTCTATGGGTATTGCGCTTGTTAAAGACCACCCTTTTGGCTTTATACCGCTAAAATCCACATTTGCTATAAGCATTTTGCCTTTGCTGTCGCAAGAAACGTTTGGGTTGCTTATAAGATACGCTGTGGACCATCTGTACGTGCCCGAGCCTAAAGAATAAGCGCCCGAAACGCTGACGGGGTGAAAACCGCCCACATTCCACACCTGCTCGCTTACAGGGTGTATTATTACCCCTCCCGAGCCGGAATACAGCCGAGCCCCGGGAATTCCGCTTACCGAGGTGTAGTCTAAACGTGCGTAGCTTCCTGCGATTACTGCACCGCTTACCCCTAAATTACCGCTTATGCTGTCTCCGCTTTTGGAAACCTTTGTATTTACGTTGGCGTTGGTTTCGTTTTGCCTGTTGTATAGCCAATTAGTTAAAAATGCGGATGCTACTCTGCTTGTTGATGCGTCTAAAATATCGTTTGCAATAGCGGTTTTTGCAACCGCATTATTTGCGGTGGTGCGTGCCGTACTATCCACCGCACTACCTGCGCTTGTGGCATATTTAACATATAAATCCGCCTCCGCTCGCCCCCCTAATTTTGCGGCGTTATCCACACTTAGAGCGCTTTCTGCCTTGTTGTTTAGCTTGCTTGCATTAAGTACACTTAGTGCGCCCTCCGCCTTATTATTTAATTTGGTTGCATTTTCCGCCTGCTTTGCACTAAGCACCACTCCGTTGCCACCATCGTCAACAAATACTGTGCGTGCCATATCTCCGGTACCAAGCGCCACTATTTTTTCGTCTATGTAGTCGATTATTTTTTCAAGTGCGTTTTGCACAGTGGAAATTCCCTTGTTTTTGTAATCGCTAACGCCAATTTCCCTACCACCCCCCTCGCTTTCCAAAAGCTCTAAAAGCCTGTTAAAACTGCCTAAGGCTATCATGTTTTTAGCCACGCTATCAAATCTTGCTTTTAATTGTGATGCGCTAAAACCCTCTTCGGACGGGTTATCCGGCAGAGAGGATATGTCCTTGTTGACAAAATCGCTCTCTTTAAACTTTAAATCCCTAATTGCCATTAATGCTTCTCCTTTATAATACTTATTTGGTGCGTACTGCATTACTTTGTATTTCTTTGCACTACGCAACATTTTGCCAAACTAAAAAAGCACCCTGTGCTTAAATTAAGCAGGTGCTTTTTTTGAGTAATTTAAAAATACCTCTTGCCTTAAGGTATTTTTAAACGGAAAGTAAAAACACCCTCTAAGCAGAGGGTATTTTATTACAACTAAATATTACCATATTTTAAGCGGACAAAAAGGACAACTTTTTCGTAATTGGATTTATCCCACGGCTATACCGTTTTTCGCTTTAAAAATATTCTTTTTCCTCGTCCGCCTCTCTTTTTATGCAAAAAGGGCTCCAAGTAATAACGTATTTTTGGGTATGAAGTGCAAAGCCGTATATGGTAAGATATTTTTCTATGCCTTTTATTAAATCCTCCACCGGTATTTCCAAGTAATCCGCCACACTAAAGGGGGTGTAGTTGCCCGCTTCGTAGGCTTCTATTAGCTTTTCTATTGGCATTACACGGTTTAGCATCCACCGCTCTGCAAGTAGCTCCTCTTTTTTTCTTAGCCACGAGGGCGACTCGAATAAATTATGAGACGTTAAATGATGATGCCCAAGCTCGTGTGCTTTAATAACATTTTTTTCGTAGGTTGTACCTTGTTTATTTACCGTAATTACAGGGTGTTTCATCCCCTGCGCATAGTAATAATGCCCATCAATTTCGTATTCGGACATATCCTTTTCCTTTAAATGTATACCCTCGTTGTAAATTTCGTTATCTAATTGTTCGTCTAACCCCAAGCAAACCAAATATTTGACCTCCGCAATAGTTATTTTAGCTCTAATATTTTTTAGCTACAATAAGTATACCTTTAATTATTTTTCCGATTCTCTTAAAAATGCCTCGTAGCTTTTTAGTTTTTCTATTGATTGTGATGATAACCCTTCGTAGTCTCTGCCGTTTGTTATTTTAGCGGCGGACACCTCAAAGGTTTTGTCTCTGTGTAGCAAATAGTCTGTAGAAACTTCAAAAATATCAGCTAATTTAATTAGTGTAGCATTATCCGGCTCTCTCTTGCCCGATTCGTACAAAGAAATTGTAGATTCTGCAATATTGAGTTTTTTCCCCAGTTCTTTTTGTGTTAAATTTAGTGCCGTTCGCAATTCCTTAATTCTGTTTTTCATTGAAGCTCCTCTTTATTCCCCTATTTACTATTATTATAAACTTTGCATATAGCAAAATACACAAGACCGGGAAAAAAAATCTTGACATTACGCAAAGTGGTGTTATACTTTAAGTATGAACTTTGCAAAACGCAAAGTCAGAAAGGGTGGTAAATGTATATGAAAAGTATAGCAGATTCAAGTTATTTACAGGAAACTCCCCATATTACAGGGATTTGCGCACATTGCAATATGGAAATATACGCAGGCGAGGATTACTATTTTATAGACGGCGACCTTGTCCACGAGGATTGTTTGCGTAGTTTTAGCGAGGATTATTTTAGAGATTTTTTGGTACGCGTATAAAATTATAATAATAAGAGGGTATAGGCTATGTATTTAAAAGATTTACTTAAAAACTATCATAGTATAAAACGGCAAATTGAAGAATTAGACGAAGAAATTGCAAATATTTCCGCACAAAAAGTGGAAAGCTCAACAACAGACGTGGTAAAGGGCTCTCAAAACCAATTTCCTTATGTGTATCATAATATTTCCCTGCACGGCTATATTATAGACGATAAGGATGCAAAGCTATTGGAAAAAAAACTGTTTAATATTAGGGTAGCACGAAAAGAGGCGCTTGTTAGGTATTGTATGCTTATAAAAAAGGCGGAGGACTACCTAAGCTCCATAGACGAGGCGGATATAAGAGAGATTTTCAGCTTACGTTATTTTAAGCAACTTTCTTGGGAGCAAGTCGCCATAAAGATAGGCGGTGGAAATTGCGCAGACGGGGTGCGTAAAAAGCATGATAGATATTTGAAGGGGGCTGTGGTGTAGGTGGGTAGATATTTGTTAAAAATATATAAAAAGTTGGAAAAAAATGTTGCAATTTTTGCTCTTTTAGTATAAACTTTTCTTAAATAGTAAAAGGAGGTTTTAGCAATGGCTACATCATCAATTACAAAAACATTTGTTATTAAAGATACTCAAACAATAGAGCGATTTGAGCGCCAAATGGCTAAAGAGTCTCCAATTAAACGCACAAAGGGCGCAAGTAAATTGGAAGAGGGGAAAAAACTATTAAGGCGGTTCTCATCTCAATAAAGGATATTTTTGATAATATGCAAGCTCCCGAAGAATTTTTAGAGGGAGCTTTTTCTTTGTTTAGGTGTTGTAGGGACAGAGAAATTGAAGCATTTTTAAAGAATAAAGCCATAGAATACTACAAACGTGGCTTTTGCTCTGTTTATTTACTCTTTGATGAGGCTAAGTTAAATGAGGGTATATACAAATTGGAAGGCTATTTTACACTTTCCCATAAATCCTTATTATTTCAACCCACTACTGCAAAAACCAAAAGAAAGAAGGTGCAAGGCGGTATTAAGGCTACCGCAAAAACTGCCCACTTCGTACTTATTGGGCAACTATGCAAATATGTAGATGAAACCGATTCTTCCTGTTTAACTATAAAAGATATTTTAGAATGTGTATACGAAGTTGTACGAACTTCAAACGATTTAATACCCTGCAACTGCGTATTAGTGGAATGCAAAAAACACCCAAAGCTAAATAACATCTACGAAAGCCATGGGTTTACTTACTTACAATCAGACACCTTGGAGCAGTATTTCATTAAAGTTTAAATATGAATTTTATTCGCAAAAAAAATTTAAGGTTCCCATTTTTCGTCCCCTTCCGCATAAACAAACAGCAGGGTACCGCATTTTGGGCACACATATACTTCTACATTTACTTTAGGCGCTTTATTAGCCCTTTTTACCATATTGTAATTACATTTTTTACATTCCATATTTAGATTATACCACAAAATATGTACAAATTACGTAATTTAAAAAAAATTAAAAAAATTTTTTTAAATAATAGTTTTAACTATTGCTAATTTCAATATATTTGCCCACAAATTCCCTTATACCCTTAAAATAGCCCTCCGTATCCGTAAGTGCACACATACCGTGGGGGGCGTCTTTTATTATCAGTTTTGCCTTTTTATTTGTACCGCAAGCATTATACACTTCCTCTAACATATAAAAAGGCACAAAGGTGTCATTGTCACCATGAATAAAAAGGGTGGGTGTATCCGAGTTTTCCACCCTTTTTATACAGCTTGCCTTTTTAAGGGAAAAACCTGCCATTAACCGCACAAAAATATCAGTTGCGGGCAAAAAAGGGAATTTTGGCAGTTTCATAGCATTTGTAAGTATATACTTAAATTGCTCGTATGCGTTGGTATATCCGCAATCTTCCACCGCTACTTTAACGTTTTTAGGTAGAGGTAGCCCCGTTAGCATCATGGTTGTAGCACCACCCATAGATATGCCCGTAACGACTATTTCTGCATCATCATCATTATAAATAATAAAATCCCTAATCCAACAAAGTGTGTCTTTGCTGTCTGTAAAGCCAATTGTAATGCACTTTCCGCCACTTTGCCCACACCCTCGTAAATCCGGCATCAATATATTAAAACCCATATTATAAAAATGATAGGCTATAAACTGCATATCGAAGCACTTTCCCCTGTATCCGTGGAGCAACACCGCCCATTTGTTTGTGCTTTGCTTGTGTCTTATTGCCACACCGTGCAACCGCACATTGTCCTTAGCAGTAATATATTCGTGAGTATAACCGCTGTTTGCAAACCACTCGTTGTGGGAATTCCATTTTTTGATGTTTTCTTGCTGGGAAGGGTCTGTGTTATTTTCGTCCGTAAAAATTAAAGTGCCCATCAACTTTTTGTTTTTAGGGTTTAGGGCAAGAGAGTAAAAATAGTAGCCTATACCCAGGTAAATGCCTATAAACACGGCTAAAATCAGTATTATAATAAGTATTGCAATTTCTCCGTTATCCATAACTTCCACCTCTGCCAATTATTATACCACTTTTTTCTTTGGTGATAAAGCGATAACAATAAAAGGCGCCAAATAATAGCGCCTTTAAGTATGTTTGCTTAACTTTTACAGTAAATAAATTATGGATTACTCAATAACGCCTGCAACTACGCCTGCGCCTACCGTTCTTCCGCCTTCTCTTATAGCAAATCTTA
>CAZVNZ010000014.1:0-67804 GCA_964628515.1 uncultured Christensenellaceae bacterium | reverse complement strand
CAATTACATTCTATCAAAAGGAGTTTTTTATTCATAGCTTTAAGCCCTTTTTTACCCCCCGGTTAACCGGGGGGTTTCCATACAAAAATCGAACAAACGTAAGTTTGCTCGCTTTTTTTTGGCTTTTATGGGGTTTTGTTTATCGGCAATTAGGATGCCGCTAAAGCTTCGTCCATTTTAGTGGCTGCTTCATCTAAAGTCGCCTGAACATCTGCATTTTCTACAAATATTTTGGATAGTGCCGCATTAACAATGGCATCACATTCCGCATATGCCGCAGGAGCACTTACAGGAGTAGCACCATTTGCGCTTTCGTAGAATATTTCTTTGTTTTGAGGCATATCTAAAGACATTACAAGCACATCTGCTAAAGATTTTCTTGCAGGAATTGCACCTACGGATAGGTAGTCTCCGATAAACTCATCGTCTCCGCACCATAAAGCAAACTTTGCGGCTTCGTCGTAGTTAGCATCGCTTACTACCGCAATACCGCCGATACCAAAGTGGTTTTGCTGTGTGGAGAATTTAGGTACATATTGAATTGCAACGTCTGTGAAATCGTTTGCAATGTAGGAAAGTGTGGGCCATCTGCCAAAGGAGCCCATAGCCACTTTACCGTCTATTAATTGTTGAATAGGGTCTACATTAGGCTCGGGAATAGGAGCGTATCCGTATTTATGGATTAAGTCTTGTAAAAATTGGATAACTTCTACCGCCTCGGGTGTGTTTATTGTGCTTTTTGTCATTTCTTTGTTCATCATAGCCACACCGTTGTTTTTAAGCCATGCTTCTATCATAAAGTAGTAAGCCGGTACGGAGAATGCGTATTGCTTTTGTCCGTCTTTTTCCATTGTGATTTTTTCTGCCGCAGCAAGAAAATCGTCTTTTGTCCAGTCTGCCTTGGGTAGCTCTACGCCTGCATCTGCAAACATTTTTGTATTCATATGTATAACAATGTCGTTCCACTCTGTGGGGAAGGCATAAATTTTGCCGTCTACCGCCAAAGCGTCTCTAAGCTCGGGAGCCATATCGTTTAGCACTTTATCTGCAAACTCTTTGTTTTTCTCGATATAAGGGTCTAAGGGTTGTGCCAAGCCGGAGTCTATCATCATTCTAAAACCTTCGATGGCTACGAAAGCTACGTCAACCTGTTGTCCGCCCGCTATCATAGTTTGAATTTTTGTAAAATATTCTCCCCATGTGCCCGGAATAAATACGGTTTCCACTTCCACACCCGTTGCTTGTGTGTATTTAGAGATTATTTTGTCAAAGTTTTCTTTGTCCTGCCCGGCGCCAAGCCATGCAAGTGTAAGTTTTTTTGTGCCTTCTTCTGCAACCGGAGCTTCCTGTGCCGGTGCTTCTTCTTTCTTTTCTTCTACGGCAGGTTGCTCGGCAGGTTTTTCTGCCGGTTGTGATGCCGCCGGTGCCGTTGGTGTACAGCCTGCAATAAACATTACAGCAACCAGCATAAGAGCAGCTATCATAATAATTTTCTTTTTCATCTCATTCCTCCAATATTTTTCCAGCTATGCTGAATTATATTTACATATTAAACAACATAAAATAAAGAGTAAATGAAAAATTGTTGCATGGCTTGCAATATTGTGGGGGGTTGGGGGGTGGTTATTGGGTTTTTAATAATTTTTCAGAAACAGTAAGCCATTTATCAATTTCTTTGCCGGTTTCTTTAGTTACTGCAAGTTCTTGAGTATCACACTCGTTTATAAAATCACTCCAAATAGCTTTGGATTTTTCAACAAAACTATCGTTTGGATTCATAGATTGGGTTCTTTCTAATATTTGAGGGTGCCAAAAAGCACTTTTAAAGTTATCAAAAGTGTGCTCCGTTCCCAAAAAAGTACCTGCTATTCCTACTTCCTTGTATAACTCTAAGGGAAATCTGCTTTCGTCAGCAGTTATTTTTAAATCAAATCTATGCAAATATTTTGCAATTTCCATCCCTACAATTGCACCCTGTGGAGACCACCGCTTTGCCCCTCCAATGTTTCCAACCGGATAATTGGTTTTTCCCATTAGTTTTGCGGCACTCATTTTAGCAAAATATTCTGTTGCTAATTGAGAGCCTACATATTGTGCATCCACACAGCCTGTACCAATGCCAAAATCCTGCCCATACATTTTTTTAAACAGCATTGCTACACCTAAATCTTGCATAATTGCTTCGGGTGCGGAAAAGCTTGCCGCCATAAACCTCATATCTAAAATACCGGAGATTACGCCTCCGCTAAGCATTGCCTCGGGATACACAGAATGTATTGCTACCATTACTCCAAGTATCTCTGCCGCTGTTACAACAATATTTCCTTCTATACTAACAGGAGATGATGCCCCCGAAATTGGCATAGGAATAATTGTAACAGGCAAGTTTCTTTTAGCCAGCATACCTAAAATTTTGCCGTCTTCTCGTGGAAAAACAAAGGGTGCAATAGTTTCTTTTGCGGTTACAAAGCATGGGTTTGCAAAATATTCCTTCTCTCCGCCACGCACGATTTTGCCAAGTTCTATTAATAAATCTAACTCTTTTTCGTTCCAAACTTCGTTGGAGCCATATTTGGTTGTGTATTTTGCAACAACAGCCGCAGTTTTTATTCTTTGCAGTTTAGGATCTATTTTATTGCCGTTATTGTCGCACAAATAGCAAACCGGGTTTCCCACATATGTAACTTCTTTAATGCTTTGCCCAAGCTTTATTAATTGTATTAAGTCTTTTTCAACGGGCTCTCTTACTTTATTACTTATAGGATCTAAAAATTCTATACATGCACCTGCAAATTTAATCTCCATATTACTGGAGTCCGAAGAAATTACTCCATTTAAAATAAACTGCTTTTTTCCATTATTTATCATCATTTTCAAATCATTAACAGTTTCTTCCACCAAACCTTCTGGAAATGTAACCACATTATCTGCAGAAATTTTTGCACCTTTTTTCTTTAGGGAATTATGAAAATCTTCACACTCAATGCGTAGACCCACATTTTTTAACACACTAAGAGTTTTTTTATGTATTCTATCAAGCACTGTATCTGTAAAAGTATCATTTAAATTAAACATATACTACCTCTTATTAGTAAACTATTTATATCGATCCATCGTCTTTAAAAGTTCATACCCTTCAAGCAAGGTAAAAGCAATTTCGGACTTTTTTTTCTCTCTGCCTTCCAAATATTTTAAAGTATTGTTTTGCGCCTCGTATGCCACCCCTTGCACGTAGGAATTTGTAGGCTCTATCCCCATAACGTAGTCGCCGTAGGCTAATTGCTTCCATACTGCAAGCCTTGGCAAAATACTATGCCGGAAAGTTAGCAATATGCCCATTTCTGCCGTTTTGCAATCGTTTACACAAAGCACGTTGCATAATCCTTCTTTGTCCGGTATAAGCTCCAAAAAATAAACTTCTTCATTATGATTTTTAGCAATCGGCGTAGCGCATAAGGCATTATTTATTTGTGCATCCGTAGCTTTATACATAGACGATATTTTAGAATATTTTGTATAAATTTTAGTATTTTCGCTTAAAAAGGGAAATCCTAAATTAAAGTGATACAGCAGCATAAAGGGGGAGGGGTTAAATCTTCTGTTTTCAAAGCAATCTGTTATATATATGGAGTTTTCCCCTCCTATTGATTTTATTTGCCTTTTAAGCACAAGCGCCTCTTCTAAAGGTTTTACTTGTTTTACCGTGCCGGAAATCTGCAATATATAATTTCCCTTTTCGTCAAAATATTCTTCTGTAGAAATATTTTGCGCCGGCAAATTACCTATACGTCCGTGCAAAGGATAGTGTATATTATTATGTATGCAATCGTTTCCAACTTGATTAAGCCCACAAGTAGTAAGCATTCCTGCCGAAAAAGAGCGCATCCACTCGTCGTTATGCTCTTCAAAAAAAGCAGGATTTACCACTCCTGTTTCTGTAAAGTGGCACAAGGCTATGCCCTTGTATTCGGCAAAAAGTATATCCATTCCTCTGCCTGTTGCTACTGTGTATGTAAGCCCTCCGCCCGTTTTTACATCCGATGCACTAACATTTTTTGCTTTGCCTTCGGAAAACTCGTAGTTTTTTATACCTGCGATTTGCTCCATACTTCCTACTAATTTTATTATGTCGTCCCCACAATATTCTTTTCCAAAATATTTAAACATATCTGTATTAATACACTATGTTGCGTATGTTCCTCCTCTCTTTATAAATATATCAAACACCTACCGTGTGCCTTTTTACTTTAGCACCTCTTAGTATTATTACTGCTTGTGTAGCTACCGCTATTGTAAGGACTACACCTTGAATAATCATTTGGAAATAAGAATCTAAGTTGAGTAAACTCATTCCGTTTGATAAAATTCCGATAAATACCGACCCTATAAAAACCCCGGCTAAATTGCCCTCTCCGCCGGACATAGATACACCGCCAAGTATTATTGCCGTAAATGCCTCAAACATAAAGTTTGCACCTACGTTTGGCGTACCCGAATTTAGTCTTGATGCTAATATTGTGCCTGATACTGCCGCAAAAAGTCCACCTAACACATATAGTATAATAGATATTTTATTTGCTTTTATACCTGCTATTCTTGCAGATTCCCAAGAGCCACCAATAGCATAAACATGAACGCCGAATTTAGTCTTTTTGATTATAAAATTCATAAGCAAAAATACCGCTATCATAATTATAACAGGAATGGGAATAATCCAAATATAGCCTCTTCCCAAAAATAGAAATTCCTCGGGAAACCCGGAAATAGCCTGCCCTCCCGAAATTACAAATGCAAGCCCTTTTGCAATTTGCATAGTAGCAAGGGTAATAATAAAGGAAGGCAGTTTTAGAAAAGTTATTAGCAAGCCGTTTACCAAACCTACTAAGCTACCCACAATAAGCCCCATAATTGCACCAATCCACACATTCATACCTAACTGCATAGTGCAAATAGCAAGCACCACGCCCGAAAGAGCCGCAACCGATCCTACAGAAATGTCCATTCCTCCTATTAATACTATAAGAAAACCACCCACCGCAATAATTGCTACTATGGATATTTGCCTTAAAATATTCATTAAGTTTTCTAAAGTTAAAAAAACCGGAGAAAAAATTGCAAGCGCTACAAAAAGCACTACAAGCGCAACCATCATTCCTAATTCTTGCCCACCAAATTTAAAGGATATTTTCTTTTTTACCTCGTTAATTTGCGTTTTATTCATTTTATTTGCCTCCCATCGCATAGGTAAGTATTTTTTCTTGTGTTGCCTCTTGCTTACTGACTTCTCCTACAATAGTACCACCTCTAACAATTAAAACCCTATCGCTCATTTTTAGCACCTCCGCCATTTCGGAAGAAATCATAATAACACTCTTACCATCTTTTACCATTTCGTGTAAAATATTGTGAATTTCCTGTTTTGCTCCAATATCCATACCTCTTGTAGGTTCATCTATTATAAGTACTTCCGGGTCTGTGTAGACGCATCTTCCTACTACTACCTTTTGTTGATTACCTCCGGATAAAAACTTAGTAAGTTTCTCCGGTTGTTTAGGATTTATATTAAAAAGTTGTATATATTTTAATGCAACACTTCTTAATGCCTTAAAGTTAATTAACTTTAATTTGTTTAGAAGTTTATCTAAATTAGAATATGCAATGTTATACTCCACACTCATTCCAAGTTGCAATCCTTGTGTTTTTCTGTCTTCCGGCACAAGTGCTATGCCATTTTTTATTGCATCTAAAGGGTTCTTTATTGCCACTTCTTTTTCCTTAATGATTATAGTGCCGGAATCTTTTTTGTCTACTCCAAAAATAGCCCGTGCAATTTCCGTTCTTCCTGCCCCGGCTAAACCTGCTATGCCTAAAATCTCCCCTGCTTTTAACTTAAAAGAAATATTTTGTACCATAACTCCGGCATTTAAGTCTTTTACTTCCATAATTATTTTATCTGTTGCAACACTTTGCCTATCTACATAATCTATTTTTCTACCCACCATCATTTTAATTAGCGAGTCGAAATCTAACTTTGATGTTTCCTCCGTTCCTACAAATTTACCGTCTCTAAGCACGGTTATTCTGTCACTCATTTCCAAAACTTCATCCATTAAATGAGATATATAGATAATACTTACTCCTTTAGCTTTCAACCAATGTATTGTTTTATATAGTTGTTGTTTTTCTCTGTTGGTAAGTGCGGCGGTGGGTTCGTCCATTATTACTATTTTTGCATTATGAGCAACCGCTTTTGCAACCTCCACCATTTGTCTTTCTGCAAAAGTTAATGTTGAGACTTTACGAGTTGGTGGAATTTCCAAGCAAATCATATCCATAACTTCTTTTGCACGTTTATTCATTTCTTTAAAATTTACTATACCTGCCTTATTTGCAATTTCTTCTCCCAGCATAATATTTGTTGCAATATCTAATGCCGGTAGTAAATTGTTTTCCTGATGCATTACACTTATACCTGCTTTTTTTGCATCCACAGGCTCGTTTATTTCGGCTTTCTTTCCGTCTATTATAATTGCGCCTTCATCCGCTTGGTACACACCGGCTAAAATTTTTATTAATGTAGATTTGCCCGCACCGTTTTCTCCCAGTAAAGCATGTATTTCCCCTTTATTTACTGTAAATGAAACATCATCTAAGGCTTGTACACCCGGAAATGCTTTGCTAATATTATTAATTTGTAGAAAGTCTTTCATAATATGACCGTCCTTATTTTGCTCGGTTTCTTTTTGGTATTCAATATTATAAAGAAACCGAGCCTATTTATTTAACACAATAACACTTTGATATACATAAAGTAGTTTTTATTTTACTTCCCCTACATTTTGAGCTGTAAGAATTTTAGTTGGTATACCTATGTTTTTGTCTAATGTTTCGCCTTTAGCCGCACTTATTGCCGCTAAGATACATGCCGTTGCAATATCTGATGCGTTTTGAAATACCGCTGCTTTAAACATTCCGTTTTTCTCTATTTCTTTTCTCGAATCTATTGTGCCGTCAAAACTTATTACCGCCTCGTTTTTAGAGCCCAAGCCTCGAGATTCCATTGCAGAATATGCGCCAAGCGCAGAATCATCATTAATACCAAATACTAAATTAATTTCGGGATCTGCAGTTAGTATGTTTTCCATAACAGACATAGATTTGTCTCTAACGGCTTCCCCATTTTGCTCAACTATGGAAATATCATCGCCCAATACAGATTTTACACCGTCTTTAAAACCGTTTTCTCTTTGTAAGCATGCCGGATCCACCGGAAAGTTAATAACGGCAATTTTAGGATTTTGCAGATTTTCTTTTGCATAATTCCCTGCCCATTCACCACCTTGAAAAGCAGCAGAGTAGTTATCTACACCAACAAAAGTAAGACCATACTGCTCGCCGTTTTTTTCGAGAGGTGTTCCTTCTACTATTATGTTTACACCTTTTCCTGCGGCATCATCTAAAGTAGCTATTATTCCCTCAGGGTCTATTGCAGTAATTATAAGGGAATTAATGCCTTGAAGTAGCATATTTTCAATGTTGTTAGCCTGTTTTACCGAGTCTAAGCTGGAATCCATTATTATTAATTCCGCACCCTGCTCCTCCGCAGTTTTTTTAGCTGCTTCCACAAACTCTATGTAGTAGGGATGTTCCATAGTGTACACGGGCAAGCCTATTTTAATTTTTTCTTTGCCACCCTCTTGCTTTGTGTTGTCCGTAGTTTCTTTTGTAGCTTCTGCCTTAGGTGCAACTTCCGGCGACATTTGACACCCTGCAAGCACTAAACTAATCAATAGCACCAAACACACCAATACAACTGTTATTTTTTTCATATTCTCTCTCCTTTTTTTGCACATATTTTTAAAAAATGGCTAAATATTATTTTTTTATGAAGACTATGCTTCATTAAAAAATTTAAATTCTTATTTTAGACTGTTTATGAGCTTCATCAAACATCGCTATTATATTTTCTATGGGATGATCATCTCTAACATCGCTATCCGAAGCAAAAATGTATCTTTTGCCATCAGCAAATTTATCCATAAGTAATTTTACTTCATTTCTTACTTCTTCTTGAGTTCCATAGGGTAAAATTCGGGTAGAATCTAAATTTCCAATTAAGGTTACTTTGTCTCCGTATGCTTTTTTAATGTAGTTTATATCCATACCTGCACTTATTTGTATAGGATTAACACCATGTACCCCGGCTAAAACAATGTCTTCAAAAACTTTAGTAATATTACCGCAACTATGAAAGCAAATATAGCTATTTTTGCTTATAATATAATCACATAACTTCTTTAAATAAGGAAAGTAAAACTCTTGCATTACCTTTGGGCTAAAGAACGGACCCAAGCTGTAACCCAAATCGTCTGCAATAAAAATTGCATCTACTCTTGCATTTATCATAGCATCTGAAGCAGGTATTAAAAAATCAAGGCTTTTACTCATCATTTCGTGTAACAATTGCGGGTCATCTTCTAAAATATAACTCATATTTTCAAGACCCATAAGCATAAGAATAATTGTAAACGGTCCGTTAATTCCACCAATAATTGCACAATCGTAACCTTTGTTTAATTCTATTGCCTCTAAAATACCGTCAAGCCTTTCTTTTGTTAGGGCGTTTGGTAGCACAAATCGTTTGTTGTAATCATCTCTGTTAGCTATCGGATGAAAAACGGGGGCATCTGCCGGCCACGAAGAGCCTGTGGATTCGTAAACCACTCCCCACTCGTCTGTATACTGATTTTCTTTTAGCATAGTATTAAGATAGCCGACTTCCTTAAGCTCGTATCCTGCAAAACCACCAAAGGGAATAAAAGCACCGTCTAAATTAAGTGCTTTAGTGACTGCCATAATATCGCTTGCCAAATACTCTGAAGGTTCATTTTTTGTAAAATGTTTTACAAGTTTTTTAGAGTCCAAGAAATCAAAAATAGGTATTTTATCTACCTGTTCTCCTCTTAATGCGTTTATAAATCGCTCTTTTCTCGTCATAGTTTTTCTCCTGATTTTTAGCCAATTATATTATAGTGAGACTTAATTACATTAGTTATTGGTATAAGCATTTTTATTATGCATTTAGCAGTTCTTTTTTTGCTCGTTTTACAATATTATCTATTTCTTTATACGTTTTATCTGAAACTACCGTTTCCGGTGCTTTTTTTAGAGTTTCTGCCCATTTCTCCATTGCGTTTTCCTCTACATTTTCTTTTCCTGTTCTTGAAAACACTTGAGGTATCCAATTGTTTTTATAGTCTTTTAAAGTGCTGTCTGCATCAAGAAAGCTTCCCCCTATTCCTTTTTGTATTATGTCACTAAAGGCTAAAGCTTCTTCATTAGCCTCAAAGCTGTGCATCAATGTTGCAACGTTTTGTGCTATATCCAAATCTATCATAGCTTGCACAGGTGAAAATGTTTTTCCGCCATTTACCAATCCTGCCGGATATGAAGCTTTTCCACACATTGCAGAAAAAAGCATTTTTATAGTTGAGTCCACCCCCGATTGAACACCCGGATTTTTTCCATCAAAATAACCCGTACCCACTCCACAGTTAATACCATATTTTTTTGTGTGCAAGCAATGTAATCCCATATCTGCAAGAATTGCTTCGGGCGCACTGTAATCTACGCAAGTAGTTTTCATATTCATAACTCCGCTTATAGTGCCTCCGCATACAGGGGTTTTATCGTTAATTGCCAATATTGCAGCCATTGTTCCTAATATTTCCGCATTTGCCATCGTTATTGAACCCACAGGGTTTACGGTGTTTGTGACTCCTGCGATAGGCACGGAAATAACGGTACAAGCAATTCCCATTTTTGATAATGCCGTAAAAATTTCGCATGCCTCTTTTTGGAGAGCTAAAGGTGTAACAGGGTCTTTTGGGCTTATAAAAAAGGGAGTTTTCTTATAGTTTTCCATGCCACCACAAAGTAAAAAACATATTTCTAAAATATAATTTAATTCCCTAACTGTCCACACCTCTGCTTCTCCCCATTTTGTTGAATGTTTAGCTAATAACGATACACCAATAATTGTTTTAATTCGCTCATCTATTTCTCTGCCATTATCATTTAGCGAGCAAATAACCGGATTACCCACGCTTGCTATTTGGTCTATTTCTTCTCCTACACGCACAATTTCCACCATATCTTTAGTTGTAGCATTTCGAGAAGTCCCGGAGTAATCTAAAATATTTAAGCAAGCACCCCCAAAAGAGCTCATGGGTTCATTTGTATGAGGCACATCAAATGTATGCCAAGAAAATGGTGATTTTTTAGGGTTCACTCCCCCATTTATAGTAGGAGCGTTTTGTTTTGCTACAAATAGTGTTTCTTCTATCAGACCGGTAGGAAACAAAACACGTTCTCCCAAAACTTTAGCACCTTTTTGTGCAAGCACATTTCTTAGCTCTTCGCCACAAATAAGCATACCTGTATTTTCTAATATTTCTAATGATTTCTTATGAATAAATTCCATTTCATTTTCTGTTAAAATATTTATTCTACCAAACAGGTTTTTCATAAGTCCTCCGAAAACTTTCTCTTTTTATTTTGTTTTGATGTAAGTATAAAAATAATGTTCTAATTTATAATGAAAAGTAATAACTTAATAATTATATTAGCACTTTGATTAAATTTTGTCAATATTAATTTTCGTTTTTTATTCTATTTTTGTTTGTTTTTCTTGCTTTCGTAAATTTATAAATTTCATTCATAAATTTATATTGCAAATAATTATTTCGTATGACTTAATTTAGAAGAAATATAAAGTTTACTAAAGCCAAATTTATTTTGTATTATAAAGCGTTTTGTATAATTTCGTTTTGTATATTCTCGCATAAATAAAAAAGCATATTTTTTTATTTATGCTTTCGTAACAGAAATATTTTGTAATGCAAGGATATTTTTATTTAATCTAATTGATATATTTAGGTATACCAATTAGTTTAACTCTAAAATTCAACTATATATGGCATAGAAAATTTGTCAAATTAATTGTTTCAACTCTACACACAAATAACCTCAATACCGTTTTTGGTTAGTTCGTCCAATATGGCATGAGGTGCGGCTTCGTTTGTAATAATGCAGTCAACGCAATCTATTGATTGCACATGAGTAAACGCCTCTACTCCCACCTTAGAATAGTCCGCAATGGCTATGGTTCTGTTAGACCTCTCTATCATCATTTTATAAATTTCCAGCTCTTCCGTTTCCTGTATAGATATGCCAATATCCGCAGATACACCGTCTACCGAGAGTATCGCCTTATCCGCCTTGTATTTTTTTAGTTGCTCTAAGGTATCGTACCCAAAGGTAAAAGACTGAGAGGCTTTAATATTGCCACCCAATAACACTACCAAAATATCTTGCGCATCCGAAAGCTCGTTTGCAACATTTATTGCGTTTGTAACAACTTTAATATTTTTTTTCTGTTTTATCTCCCTTGCAACAAAATATGCGGTTGTGCCGGAGGAAAGCATTAAAGTGTCTCCGTCTCGCACAAGACTTGCTACCTTTGCCGCTATATTTAGTTTTTCTTGCACATTTTTAGTTTTTCTTTCGTAAAAATCCATACTGTAATATGTTCTTAGGGAAGGAATGGCTCCGCCGTGCACCCTTTCGAGTACATTTTCTTTTTCAAGATCCGCTAAATCGCTTCTTATTGTTACTTCCGAAATATCAAATCTTTGGCTTAAATCTCTTACTTTTATTTTGCCTTCTATGTTTAATATTTCCAGTATTTTTTTTCTGCGAGACTCCGCATTGGTATATGTATAGCCGTTTTTTTGCTCTTCCATATGCACTCCTAATATAGATTTTGCTTTTCTTTAGATTATTTTTGTTTTTGCTTTTACAACTTTATTTTACCTTAATACATTTATATATTCAAGGCATATTATTTTTTTTAATGGTAATGCTTACTTATATGCCTCCTGTTTCCTAAAATAATCTTTGGAAAACATCATTAAATAAGTTGTATTTTTCCAGTAAAACTTTGTTTTTCTCAGGTGTAAATTCTTTTTTGATACAAATTTTTTTCGTCGCTTGTGGGTAATTATTATAAACCCTTTCGCTAACGCATCCCATTATGGCACATCCTAAATTTGCCGCTTCGTTTATTGTGGGTATTTTTACGGTTACAGATGAAATATCCGCCTTTATTTTACACCAATAATCTGATTTAGAGCCACCACCTGTGGAGTAAATTTCCGTAGGTTTTACCCCCAACCTTTTATAGCACTCTAAATTTTTGTTAAGCATAAAGGCTACCCCCTGCATTACCGCCCTTGCCATTTGGTATTTTGTTGTATTTGCGGTTATGCCGTAAAAAACTCCTGTTGTATTTTCTTTAAACTCGGGTGGGTTGCTACCGTTAATATAGGGTAAAAATATTAAATTAGTATCTTCAATATTGCTGTTTACATAATTGTTTAATTCCTCGTAACTTATATTAAAATTATTTTTAAACCACTCTAAACACAGCCCTCCGCTTTCGCAACAGGTAAGCAGTACGTAAGAATCTTTAAAAGGGCCATAGTGGCAACCGATTTTTTCTGTACTAAATGTAGGTTTTTCAACTAAAGTAGCAAGGGAAAGTACCGTGCCCGTAGATTCGCTGATAATCCCTGTTTTTATATTGCCTGTGCCTATCATACCTGCAAAATGGTCAAGAGTGCCCACATTTACCTTTATACTGTCTCTAACTCCTAATGCAGTCGTTATTTCCGGAGTTGTTTTGCCTATAACCGTCCCGGGCTCGCAAAGTGGGGGTAGTTGGTGTTCCTTTATTTGCACAAAATTGAGAATTTCCTGCCAATACCGCTTTTTTTGCACATCAAAGTAACAAGAAAAATTGCATACAGACATTTCGCTGTACATTTCGTTGCACAACATATAGGCAATATAGTCTTTAATCAGCAGATATTTTTTGGCATTTAAAAACACTTCCTGCCGGTTTTCCTTTAACCATAGCATTTTGGTTATGGGCCATGTGGGTATTATTTGGGGGTTGCCTGTAATTTCGTATACCGTTGCAAATTCCTTATCCAAGATTGCCGTTTGTTTTTGAGATCTGCTGTCTAACCAGGAAATTCCCTTTATTAACGGCTTGCTGTCCTGCCCAAGTACAACTAAAGACTCCGCTTGCCCCGTTAATACTATTTGTGCAATTTGCGTAACATTACTTTGTTTTACGCATTGTACCATGCAACTTAGCACATTTTCAAAATATTTTTGTGCGTCAAATTCCACATAACCTGCTTTTTCTTTTATATACTCTACTTTTTTTTGGCAAATATGCAGTAAATTATAATTTTCGTCAAAACATCCGGTTTTTATGTTGGTTGTACCTAAATCTACCGTTAAAAAATTCATAATATCCTTTAAACAACACGCAAAATGCGCCTGCAAACCTCCTATTTATTTAAGCGTTTACCCACAGCGCCCCCGGGATGAATAACCGCAAATTGCCCGTTTTTATAATTTATTTTTTCTAAAATTGCAGTTTGCAAAGCATCAAAAACCGCTGCCGTTACAACAAAACTTGTAGTGCCTTGCGAGTTATATTTATCACATTCTAAGGTTACTGTTATTGGCAAAATAATATCCGATTTTTCCGCAAGTAAAGAGGTTGCGTTTTCCGTAACACCAATAATAACCACGCCTTTAGCCTTACAAATATCCAATATTTTTATAAGCTCGTCCGTTTGCCCTCCACGAGAAGCCCACACCATAACATCCCCTTCTTTTAAAAAGCCCATTGCCCCATGTACCGCTTCTGCCGGAGAAATAAATCTTGAGGATTTTTCTATGCAACACAGCAAGTGAGATAAGTGCATACAGCAAATCCCCGAATGCCCACAGCCTGTTGTGCCTATTCTGACAGCCTGCGCCAGTACATCAACCGCCCTTTCAAAAGCATCAACATCCATATTTTCCATAGTTTTTAGTATTGATTCCCCTTCAATTTCAAAGGGTATTAACAAAGAATTTTTCAATTTTTTACCTCTGTTTTATGTTTTTTTAAATACAGCAATGCCACACCTTTTTTAGAGTGTGGCATTGCAAATTAGAATTTTAGTCTCTTTTTAGTTGAAAATCGTAATGAACATCATACGCCTTTTCATCTTCCGTAAATCTTCTGTCTGTATCTATTACTTCGCCGTTACGGAATTTTCTGCTGCCTACATCTTGAGTGGTTCCCATTACCGTAACATTCATCTGCCTCCTGCGTCCACGCACTTGATCCCAATCCACAAAATAAATGTGGGCAAACTCCCCTGCATCGAGTACGCCGTCTTTTATGGTGATGGTTTCGCTTCTGCCAAAAAAAACGGAGCGTAAATGACTTTCTGTGTTTAAACTTGTACGGTCTCCCGGTTCTCCGTAGTGTCTGCCGTATTGAGCGTGTATGGGACCCGGATGACGATAGTCGTTATCCTCTCTGTAATCGGGGATAAATTCCCTCATAATATCCAATAAATCGTGTTGCAGAAACTCTAAATCGAAGGCATCTATATCGTGAGAGCACTCTTGCACCATAACCGAGCAAGTGGTATGGTGAGATACTATGGCAACCGTGCCGTTAATAATGCCCGATTCCTTTACTATTTCCATAACTTCCTTAGACACATCATGAAAGGTAGGAATCCAACCTCTTGATTGCAATTCCACTTCTTTTTGAACAATTTTAAATTCCATCTTTTTTCTCCTCTTAATTATATTTTAGTTTTATTATCAGTTTTTATGCAACAGCTATTTTTGCCTTGCATCAAATGCTTCTCTTACTGCTTTTATCATATCAAAGGTCATTTGTATTGGGTCTTTTGCCTTCATAATTCCGCTTGTTGTGCCTGTAGCCTCCGCCCCTGCGTAAATAACCTCATATACATCCTCCGGCGAAGAAATTCCTGCCCCTTGCAACACAAGTATTTGCGGATTAATTGCTTTTATTGCTTTTATGGTATCCATAACATAGGTCATATCGCTTTTTTGCCCTGTACCTATTAACTCTGTGGGCTCTGCAACTATAATATGAGGAGCAAACTGTGCTATTGCAGCCGCATCCGTGGGGGAATCTGCGCAAACAATGGTAATTAGCTCTGTTTCTTTTGCTCTTTCGATAGTTTCTCTAAGTACACTTACTTGCAAGGGGCATTCTGCGTGGTTAAGCATTACCCCTTTAGCACCTGCGTTTTTAACCGCCTCGGGCAGTATGCTTCCTAACCCTCTGCCTGCCCTTAGTGCATCCATATGTTGAGCAAAAACATAAAGATTTTTTGTGTTTTGTGCAATTAGTGCAATATCCGTTACTTGTGGTGTAAAAATAATATCAACATTATATTTAACAGATGCTTCCTGCGCCGCTTTTGCCAACTCTAAAAGCTCTTTTCCGTAAAAAAACGCTTTAGGGCCTATTTCAAAAAATGGAGGTTTAATTGTATTGTAGCTCATACTTTTCTCCCATTATTTAGTCTTGCATTTTTAACTTCTGATACCATTTGCCCTGCAAGCCTTTCTATTGAGGCATAATCCTCCGTTTTTGCGCCTGCGGTTAAATCGCTTCCTGCACCTACCGCAACCGCCCCGGCACCTATCCAATCTTTGATGTTGTGCACATTAACTCCGCCTGTGGGCATCATTTTTGCATGAGGTAGTGGTCCTTTAAAGTTTTTAATTATAGACGGTCCAAACAATCCTGCCGGAAATATTTTAATAATATCCGCACCTGCCTTAATGCAGTCCACCCCTTCTTTTACCGTCATAGCGCCTTGGATACAGGCAATTTGGTAACACAAACACATTTTTACCGTTTCTTCGTCCAAACATGGAGATACTATATAATTTGCGCCTGCTAAAATTGCGTTTCTGCACGTTTGAGCGTCCATTACCGTGCCTGCACCTATTAATACTTCCTCGGATTTATATTTTTTTGCAAGCATACTTATTATTTCTGTTGCTTGGGGAACTGTATATGTAATTTCTATACCAATAATTCCCCCTGCAATGCAAGCGTCCACAATTTTTATTGCCTGCGCCTCGCTATTTCCTCTTACTACCGCAATAACACCGCATTCTTCCAGTCTTGCCAACACTTCCTTTTTTTCCATTTCCCCACCCCTTTATTTATTATTCCGATAGTATACGAATAGCTTTTTGTTGCCATTCGTCTATTTCTTTAGCCGTTTTTTCGTCTACTGCCGGCTCACAAATATCACAATTTTTAACAAAATCGCTCCACATATCCTTTGCTTTTTCTATTACCAAATCGACATCCGGCATTTGCGTCAGTTGTCTTTGGATTAAATCGGGAATCCACGTTGCCGTTTTAAAGTGCTCGAAGGTGTGCATCTCCCCTAAGTAATTACCTCCGATACCTACGTCTTCCATTACATCCATAGCTATAACATCATCATCAACATTAAAATCCATATAGTTTCTTTCTATATATTTTGCCATTTCCACACAAATTAATGCTTGAACGGGGGAAAACCGTTTGCCTGCAAGCAAAAGTCCGCAAGGATAGTTGTATCTGCCCATTTGAAAGGCGGCGTGCATTTTGGCATATATTTCCACAGCCGATTGCGCCCCGGGATACAAGGCGTCTATATAGCCTGTCCCCATACCGAAATTTTGTCCGTACAGCTCTTCAAACAACTTTGCATAGCCAACATCTTGCAATATTGCCTCGGGCGATGCAAAGGATGCGCAACCGTATTTCATATCCATAACTCCGCTTATTACCCCTCCGCCAAGTAATGCGTTAGGACAAACAGCGTGCAAGCATGTCATTACACCCAAAATTTCTGCCGTGCCCATTACCATATTACCCGCTATGCTCATAGTGCTTGTTGCACCGCTTATGGGCATTGGTATTATGGTACACGGTAAGTTTCTTTTTGCTAACATATGCAACACTCTGGCATCATCATCGGGAAAAAACAAAGGGGATATGGTTTCTTTTGCCGTTACAAAACAAGGCGTCTTGTCAAATGCTTCCTTACTGCCTCTTACAATTTCTCCAAGTTCTATTAGCAAGTCTAACTCTTTGTCGTTCCAAACTTCGTTACTGCCGTATTTTGTGGTGTATTTTGCAACTACACCGGCAGTCAGCACACGTTGAAGCTCGTTTTTTACACGCTCTCCTTTCTCATCAAATAAATAGCACAGGGGGTTGCCCACATATGTTACTTCTTTTATGCTCTCCCCAAATTTAATAAGGCGTATTAAATCCTCTTTTGTTGGTGTTTTAACCTCGTTTGAGAGTGGGTCTAAAAATTCTATGCATGCCCCTGCAAATTTTAGTTTTAATCCGGAGCTTGATTTTGTGGACATAATTCCGTTTAAAATAAACTGTTTTTTGCCTTGAGCCAGCATATTTTTTAAATCCGCAATTGTTTCTTCCACCATTGAAGGCGGAAATTTTATTATTCCCTTTGCTTTATCCACCGTTGCGCCCTTAGCAATCAAGGCATCGTAAAACCCTTCGTACTCCGTTTTAATACCTATATTTTGCAACACACCAAGCGCATTATTGTGTATTTTTTGCAATTTTTCCTTTGTAAAAATGTTATCGTACATCACAGACATATACCCCTCCGTAAATAATTATTACTTTCTTTACAGTATATCACATTACTTTCGTTTTCGCAATATATTTTTTATGTTTTACTTGCTTTATTTTTGCTATATCTTCGTTTAAGTAAATTTAACTTTAAGCGTAATTATTTCAAATGCCCTACATTCAAAAGCAATAGTATTTTTATTTGTATTTAGCTTTTCTGCAATATTAACCTCGGTTAAATCGGTTATTTCTGCGAATTTTAGATTGTTAGCAAAAGTGATACACACCTTTGCTAGCGTGTTTACAGCATTAAATCCTCTAATAATATAGCTGTCTTGTACCTTTTTTAAACAGGTAATAATAAAGGGTTTATCCACATTGTTTATAAGTGCATTTAACCTTGCCTCTCCTTTAATACAAACCAAACCTTCTTGATATGCAATTCCTGCTTTGGTTAGATTGTAGCTGTCAAACTCTGTGGAAATTAGGGCGTATTCAAAGGTATGCTCTCCCTTTTCTGCCGCTAATTTTGTGTGTGTTTCATTATCCGCAAACTCCGCCAAACCTTTTTTTAACCCTTCCTCTCTATATAAAAGGCTGTTTTTGTAACTACGCAAAAGCCCTATACTTAAACTTTCTTGGGTAAAATCGTATGCAGGTGTGCCTTTGTTAAGTAAGCCCACAAAGCTGTCCGCATTTATAAAACCGCCCCAATTTTGTCCGCAATGCAAGCCGTTTTTTACCATTTTATATGCAAAGGGAGTTTCTACTATTCCTGTGCAGTCTGCATTTTTTTCAAATTCAAACTTTGTTGTTATAAATAAGTCCTCCCCCGAATATTCCTCAAAAGTGGTTGTGAAATCCACCCTTGCTATGTTTTTCTTTAAGGATACTACCTTTTTTACTATAAAATAAGGGGTTTTTATTATAATGGTGCAACTCTGACAAAGTTTCGATTGGGAGACCTCGAAGTCTGTTAGCTCGCACAAATAATCCATAAATACATTTTGGGTTAAATTAAGTTGCCCCTCCATATCGGGATTATCCTCAAAAGTGCCTACAATTACATTTCCGCAACCGTGTAGTAGCTCCATATTTTTTAGTTTGTCAAATATACTCGTTAGCATTGCGGTTTTTGCATCAAAAGTAATTTTGAAAAACTCGTTTTCTATATAATTGACTTCTTGCTTTTTGGGTTTTTCTTCCGTTTTTTCTACCGTTTTTTCCGCCAAAAAAAACTCCTGCGTTTCAAACATTTTTAAATCTTTGCATAAAAACTCTAAATATTTTTTGCCCTCTTTATATGTTATTTCGCCATCTACCTCATTTTTGTTTTTATCAAGCAATGTTTTGTTTTCTGGGTTTATTTGTATGCGTGCGTAATCCCTAACCTCAAAGCCGTAGGGGTTAAACACGGTTATTTTTGAGTCTGCCTTGTCTCCAAACTCCTTTACTTTATGGTCTACAAAATTTATTGCTTGCTCAAACCGATTTTTTGCGCCTACATATACATCATCTATACAAGTGCCTCCAATAGTATCGTGAAACTGGCTAAACAGCACTCCTTTGTATATTTCTTCCGTATTTATTTGTATTTTTTTTAATGTGCAAGCCTGTAATGCCTGCAAAATATACAGCTTATACTCGCTTTTTCTGTTAAGTTGTTTTAGCTTAATTCTTGCAATGTACGATCCTCTCAAATCCTGTCTGTAAAGCGCCGGATTAAAATCTGTGGTTTTTGTCTCCAACAGATGTTGCTTTTTTTCTAATTCTTTAAAGAATGATGTTGGCGTAGCAATAATAAAATCTTCCTCGCAAACATCTAACCCTGCCGCTTTTCCCCCTTTAGTAAGCATTTTTTTAATTTCGCTACTGCTTTTTTTAGGTAAGTATACGTCATCTCCAAAGGGCATGAGCGCTATTTTTGTCTTACTTTGCAAAGAGTCTTTTTTTGTGATAGCGCTAAATATTTGCATTAAGTTTTCGTATAAATTTTCTTTTGTAATTTTTACATTAGAATATTTAAAAATTAACTCTTCCTTTTCGTTTTCGCAAAGTACATAGGTATTTGAGAACCAATGAGTTAAAATTTTTGTGCCGTCTGCCCCCTCAAACCAAAATTCCGAGGGAAAATCTTGGGGATTTTCGCAAATTGGAATATCTCTCATAAATGCAAAATACTTAAAACCGCTTTTAATTAGTATTTGAGGTAATTGGTTAATTTGGCCAAAAGCATCTGTATTCCACGCACAAATAGCGCTTTTACCTGTGTTTTGCAAAAACCATTCCTGCCCTGTTTGTATTTGTTTTATGAGTGATTCTCCGCAAGGCTCCAACATTTCGGGTTGCACATACATACCGCCCACAACTTCTATTCTGCCCTCTTTTATCCATTCTAAAAAGGTTTCCTTTTCTTTAGAGGTTAAGCACTCGAATATCCCTTCAAAAACAGGCACTTGATCTTGGCAAAAGCGCATATTTTCGTCCTTTTCCATTAACAAAAACAGGTTGTCTTTAAAAATTTCCTTAACCATAGCCTTCATAGATTTTTCCGTCCAAAACCACTCTATATCTATATGGGCATGAGGTATTACGTAAAACTTTATGTCGTTTTTCATTTAGCTATTTTCCCCTCGCTTATTATTTTGCGGTTGCGCATTTTATATATTTGTCCTTAAACTATTCTTATGCCCATCCATTGACAAAAAAGCTCTAACTCCTTTATGTAATTGCCTTCAACAATGGCATAATGCTGGCTCATAATTTCTTTTTTAAAGTCTTGTATATTTTTGTTTTCCAAATGAATTACACTTCCGGAATATGCAGGGCAATCCACCTCGTGAAAACCTTTAAGCTCGGATATTTCCCCTTTAATTAGGTGCATTTTATAGCCTTGTTTGTCGTTTGCAAGTCTTATTACCGTAACATCTGCCGGTTTAAATGTAGATGTGGACATCATACCCGAAACAATTGCGGTATGCGCATCTATCACAGGTTTTTTAGGTGCTAAAAAGGCTTTTGGCGCAAATCCGCACGCCGCACAAATAACGCTGTTTTCATCATCATAAAAATGCAACATATCCCCGTAAGTTGTGGGCTTCTTGCCGGAAATACCGTGTAAAATCATTTGAGACAGTAGCTGGTTTAAATCGCCCTCGCAACATATGGGCATCTCCATCCCCATTAAAGATAGGGGCATACAGGGGGAAAAACCGTATTCTAAAGACATTTCGTACTGGCATTTTATTGTTGCCCCATTTAATTTGTGTTCTTCTATTAACTTTTTAAGTTTGCAATACAGATAGGCACATTTTTCTAAATGCTCCTTTGATACGCAATTTGTCAGTGTCCAATTTTCTAAAATATCCTTTATAACCTTTTCTTTTTCTTCGAAGGTAATATCCTTCATTTCCTCATCTTTTATCCAGGAATATTGGTCTATATGAAATACTTCCGTGCCAAAAACTTTTTTTACTTTTATATGATCCGCAAGCCCTGTGTACATACCTAAAGAAACATAGCCCACCAAACCTGCCCTTGCGGATTTCATACTTCTTACAGCGCTTACCGCTCTGTGAAAACTCAAAATATCATCATCAATCTTACTTTCTTGAGGATTGCCCACAACAAATGTAAATTTGTACTCAAATTCTTCAAAAGTCTCCCTCATTACTCCTGCCGCCGCAATAGAGCCTAAAGACACCAATTCATCCCCTTTGTCTATATTTTCGTGAGTCCAAAGCATCATAGGCAAATGCTTGTACTCGTCCACAACTTCTATGACATTTGTAGCCTCTATCCATGTACTTAAAAGTACAATAATACAGTCAAAATCGCAGTTTTTGACTTCCTTCCTTACCTTTATGGCATCACTCACATCCAAAATTAAATCGGTTGCAATAAAATCCACATTTAGTCTTTCTAAATGTTTTTTGCTTTCCTCTAATCTTTCTAAAACTAAGTCTTTGGGATACGCACTGTATCCAAAGGGTAACAACAATGCTTTCATAATTTCCTCCTTAATAATTTGCTATTTTTTTAGCCGCTTCAAACATGGCAAACATATTTGTTAGCGGAATATCATCTCGTAAATCGCTGTCCGAGCAAAAAATGTATCTACCTCCTTTTGCCACATACCGCATTAGCTTACTTACCTCTGCCTCTATTTCCTCTTTGCTTCCATATGGTAAAAGGGTACTCGAGTCTAAATTACCTATTAAAGTAATTTTATCTCCGTATTTCTCCTTAATACTTATAATGTCCATACCTGCACTTGCTTGCACCGGATTTACGGCATGCACACCTAAATTTACAATAGCCTCAAAAATTTCGGTTACATTTCCGCAAGTATGAAGAATAGCGTAGCTGTCCTCCTCCGTAATTGCCTTTACCGTATCCTTCAGCCTTGGAAACAGCACTTTTTTCATCATTTCCGGTCTAAAAAAAGTCCCTCCCGCATGGGCTAAATCCTCGGCAATCAGTACTGCGTCCACTCCTGCCCTTATCATATTTTTTGCCGCCGGTATAAGAAATTTATTAACCTCGTCCATCATATCACCTAACAGCGCTTCATCATCATAAAGTGCAAGGCTAATATTTTCAAGCCCCATCTCCATAAGAGAAATCGTAAACGGCCCGTTAATTATGCCGATAATTGCACGGTCGTATTCTTTGTTTAACCCTTGTGCAATTCGTATTTCCTCCAGCCTAAAATCTCCGTTAGGATCGGGCACTTTAAAGTATTTCTTAAAATCCTCCCTGTCCTTTATAGGGTGAATAACAGGGGCATCCCCTGGCCAAGAGGCTGGAGTTTGCTCAAACACTACACCCCATTCGTCTATATACTGATTTTCCAATAGGTTATAGCCTCTGATGTTTAAATCCGTTTTAACATCTGCATTGGCAAAGCCTCCATAGGGTATTACTGCAGCATCAAAGCCCATGCCTACGGTTACCTGCATAATATCTGTTGCCAAGTAGCCTGTCGGATAACTGCCGGTAAAATGCTTTATAAGATTTTTAGATGATATGAAGTCAAACATCGGCACTCTATCCGGTATTTTTCCTTGTAATGTGTGTAAAAAACGCTCCCTACCCGTCATTGTTGTCTCCTTTAATATAAATATTGCTTTGCACAATTTGCAAATGCTACTAAGTTTTTAACCGGTGTTTCAAAAAAGTGATCACTTGCACACAGTATAAAGCCACCGTCTTTTCCGTAAACATTCCACAATCTTTCAACCTCTTTTTCTATTTCTTTGGGTGTTTTGTTTGTTAAAATATTTATTTGATCCATTCCCCCCACAATACCTTTTTTGCCTTTAAATACCTTACATATCTCCCTTTCGTCCTCTTCGGTTTTTATATCTCCGCCAATATCTTTAGGAGAAAAAGTCTCGGATGCGGTGCAACCGTTTTGTAAAATTAGGTGTGCAATGCCCATCATACCCCCGCATGTGTGGTAAATACTTCTGACATTGCACCCATTTAGTGCTTCGTGAATAGTTTTATCGTAGGGCAAGCAAAACTCTTTGTGTATTTGGGGGGAAATAATTGTGCAAGAACCTGCACCGCCACCCGTTTCCACAATGTCTATTTTTGCGCCTTTTATACTTGTTTCTATAAATTTAAGTTTTTCTTCCAACAATATATTTAAAAATTCTATAACCCAACTTGCATCGTCAAAAGTTTCCAATATAAGGTTTTGAGTGCCGTAAAGATTGCACGCCTCCTGCCAACATCCTCCTTGATAGCCACACAACATTGTGCGCACAATGCCCCTATCTCCAAGTTCTGTATAGGCTGTTTCAAATTCTTTTTTATTAAAATGCACGCTGTTTCTGTATTTTAATAACTCTATATCCTCTTTGTTTTTAATTAAATGCTCAATATCCCAAGTGGTAAATTGATTTTGCCCTTGAGAGTAGGAAAGCTCTCCTTTCGGTGTTGTAATTTTATATTTATGTAATATGTATCCCTCTTTTTTTACTTGTGTGTGCTCTGTTTTCCAATTATTGCTTTTTTCCCACACAAATGGATACCTTATCACAGCAGCATCAAGCCCCGTTACTTCAAAGGCTTTAATATCCCCTACATTATTCATATAGTTTTTTAGATGATACTCTTGCCAATCGTGAATTGTAACCGGCAGTCTGTCCGGTTTCTTGCCATCTAATGCTAAAATTTGTCTTTCTTTGGAATTCATTTTTTAACCTTTTACACTCCCTGCCGTTAAGCCTTGTATAAATTTCTTTTGCAATAATAAATATGTTACTATCATTGGCAAAGACACTATCACCACACCTGCAAACATTACCGTGTTTCTGGACATAAATTGCCCTTTAAATGCTAAAAGGGCATTGCTTAAAGGTTTTAAGTTTTGGGAATCCACAAATATAAGCGGGAAAAACATATCGTTCCACACAAACATCATATTAAAAATTACGGTTGCGGTTACAACAGATACGGAAAGTGGCATTACAATTTTTGCATACAGCTTAAATGTGCTACAACCGTCAATCCTTGCCGCCTCTTCAATTTCTTTTGGTAGCTCTCTAAAAAAGCCATACATTACAAAAACGGTAAAGGGTAAACTCCATGCAATGTATATAAGCATTAATCCCAACAAATTATTTACCAAGTTTAAGTTATCCACTATTTTATATAGCTGATATATGCCAACCTGATAGGGAATCATAATCCCCAAAACAAATAAAAAGTACAATGGTTTTGAAAGTTTTAATTCTCTTCTTGTAAAGGCAAATGCCGCAAAACTTCCAAGTATTGTTGTAATTAAAACAGAGGACACCGTTAAAAACAAACTTACAAAAAAAGCGTTAATTAGATTGCCGTCTACTATTGCATCTTTATAATTTGTTAAATCTAAAGAAGTAGGCAAACCTAAAGGATTTGCGTAAAGCTGTGCCTCCGTTTTAAAAGAATTTAATACTACCAACAATACCGGATACAGTATAAATAACAGCAAAATAACTATTACAATATGCTTTGCCCGTGTTGCCATTACTTGTTTTTTTCTTAAACTATGCAAACTTTTTTCTTGTTTCATTTAATACCCCTTTCGCCATTTACTATAACTCAATTATTTATTTTCTTTTCCGAAAAACTTCATTTGTATTATAGATAGCGCACTGACAATGCCCAGTAAAACCACAGAAATTGCCGAGCCGTAGCCTTGATTGTTATACGCAAAATATTCTTTGTATGCTTGCAGTGCCAAAACTGTAGAAGAGTTATCCGCCCCTCCTTTGTTCATAACATAAACCAGCTCAAAAGTTTTGAAAGAGCCTATGGTTGTAAGTACCACTACCACGCCTATAACAGGCAGTAATACCGGTAGTATTATTTTTGTAAACTGTCTAAATGCACCGCATCCATCTATACTTGCGCTTTCCAGCAGAGAATTATCTACATTTTGCAAGCCTGCAATAAAAAGCACCATGCCTTGCCCTATTCCCCACCACACATGCACCATTGCAATGGCGAAAATTGCTATGCCTTTTTCGCTTAGCCATATGTGTGTTAAATTTTCAAGCCCTATACTTCTTAGTATTACATTAAGCGCACCGATAGTTGGGTCGTAAATAAAGGACCAAATAAAACCTATTGTTACAGCAGAAAAAATCACCGGCAAATAAAACAGCAGTCTGTAAAAGGAATTTACTTTACTTGCTTTATAAATAAGCATAGCAACAAGCAAAGCAATTACATTTTGCAACACTACAACCACTACCGTATAAAGTATTGTGTTTGTCATTGCCGTAGAAAATTCCGGGTCTTTCGTAAATAAGTTTTCATAATTTTGAAAACCAACAAAGGTGGATTCTCCCAAAAACCCTTCGGTTTTGAAAAAACTTTCAAAAATTGCCTGCCCACTTGGCAAAAGTACAAAAATAAAATATACACACATGGGCAATATTAAAAATAAATATGGAGCAATTTTATCTAACTTAAATTTTGATGTTGCTACTATACTGCTTTTCATACCTTCCCTCCGATTATGCTTGGGAGTTTTTTTATCTGCTCCGTGCAAAAAATGTACGGTGCAGATAAATCAGTTTATAATATTATGCTATCATAGCATCAGTAGCTGTTTGTGCTTCCGCCAGTACCGTGTCTATATCCTCGCCCATATATACTTTAGCCGCCGTATTTTGTAACAGTTCCACAAGTTTTGCATTTACTACCACAAGATGAGGTGGTTTGACTACCGCAACGTCCGGTCTTTCCATATATTGCGCTATTTCGTTTAACTCTTGTTTTTCCAATACTACATCTTTTGCTGCGGATAGTTGAATGGTAGCATCTGCGTACATTCTTTGCATTTCCGGTGTACTTAAAAATGTTAGGTATTTTATTGCGGCATCTTTGTTTGGAGAATCCGCATTAATTGAGTATAGTTGCGCCAAATCCGAAATAACTGCTTTTTGGCCTTTGGAATTTGGAATTACAAAATAACCTTGTTTAATATCCGGTGCTTGTGCGGCAAGCCCCCCAACAGACCAAGACCCTGTAAGTAGCATAGACGCTTTATTTTGCGCAAAAATTGCTAGAGATTGCTCGTACTGAGTACCCTCCGAGACTTTCTGAATAAATCCGGTTTTGCTTAATGCTTGTAAATCTTGATATACCGCCTTTATTCCGGCATCCGTCCACTTTATTTTTCCCGATTCCAAATCCGCCAATATATTGGGATTATCCGGATAATACTGTGTTATCCACGGATATATTATTAACTCGTACAACCATTTTTCTCCCAACCCTGCAATCATTGTTTCTTGACCCTTTGCCGTTAAAGTTTGGGTAGTTGTTGTAATATCTGCCCATGTATCAGGCGCTTTTGCACCGGCACTTTCAAAAGCATCTTTGTTAAAGAAAGCTAAGTATTGAATAATGCCTTGAGGCACGCCGTATACCTTGCCGTCTATTGTTATTGCGTCTACATACTGTTGTTGGTAGTATTCCGGAATGCCCGTACCCACTAAATCCAGCATTTTTCCGGTTTCGGACACTTCGTTTAAATGTTGACCCGGGTGCATTGCAAATAAGTCCACACCATCGTTTTTAGAAGTCAGCTTAGTTTTAAGCGCCGCATAATATTCGTCCTCATTAGCCGTTTTGGTGTCCATATTAATTTTAATATTTGGGTTTTGCTCTTCAAAAATTGCATTAATTTGGTTATACACCTCCACATCTTCCGATCTCCAGGTTAAAAAGCTAAGCTGCGTAACTTTATCATCTGATTGGGTGGCAGGTTTGGTTTCTTTTGCACTATCCTCCGTTGCAGAAACGTCCGCTGTTGATTCATTTTCTTTGGGTGCTTGAGTTGTATTTGATGCACAACCAAAACCGAGTGTAGCTATGATTATAATAGCCAATAAAGTCAATACTACTTTTTTCATTTTCCGATTCCTCCCTTTTAAATATTTATTATATGAGATATGAGCAATACTGCTCAAAACTTTTTAACTGCTAAAATTTTTTCTTAAGGAAACCAAATATTGGGTTAGAATTTAATTGCTCCATAATTAACTTTTGTAAAGAATATCATATATTTACGTATTCGTCAATATATGATTTCGATTTTCTTTCATAAAATTAACTTATATTTACATTTTGTAAATATTTATTTAGAGTATTAGCCACTTTACCCTTTTGAAAAGCCGTTTTTTAATATTTGTTTATTTGCTTTATTTCCCGGTTGAAAAATTATAATTTCGTTATCAAAAGTAAATTATAAACCAAACTCTCTAATCGCCTCAAAAAGAGCAATAATATTTTGTGACGGTACATTTGCAACAATATTGTGTATTGCGCTACATACAAAACCGCCATTTTTAGAAAAAATATCCAACCTGTGTTTTACCTCTTTTTTTACAGTTTCCACATTTCCAAAGGGCAATGTGTTTTGGGTGTCCGCTACACCACCCCAAAATATAAATTTTTCGCCGTATTCCTTTTTTAGCCTTTCGGGCTCCATACCCGTTGCGGAGCATTGCACAGGGTTTAGGCAATCTACACCCATTTCGTGCAAATCATCCAAAATATCGTAAATAGCACCGCAAGTATGAAAGAAGGTTTTCCAATCGGTATTTTTATGAATCCACCCGTTTATCTTTGTATAAAAAGGCTTGTATAGCTCTCTAAATTGCGTTGGAGAAATAAACGTGCTTATTTGAGTGCCAAAATCCGTACCCGAAACCCAAACCACCTGTATTCTGTCACCTACGGCTTGCTTGTAGATTTCTAAATTTTTAAGCATTATTTCTGTTTGATATGCAAAAACCTCTTTTATGTAGTTAGGGTACAGGGCATGAGCAAGCATCCATTCTTCCACCGTTCTTATACCCTTCGGTTTTTTTATGTATGGACCGGGTATTGTTGCTACATCTCCAAGTCCTCCGCCCCCAAGCACTCCTACCAGGCCGTAATCTGTGTTTTCATATAGTGCTTTGCTTGTGTTTTCCCAATGCCTTGCATCTTCCTGCGTTACAACACTAAAATCATCTTTAAAATCTTTTACCCCATTAAGCAAATCACCGTCATAATCCCTGCATCGCTCTATATTATCAAAAAAAGAACCGTCATATGTCATATGAGCGCAAGGCTCTAAACTTGTATCTGCACAAGGATACACAAAAAAATCGCCCTTAGCGTCCTTAAAATATTGTATATCTTTTGCAATAAGTGTAGGTGTACCATCCGGCATTGTAAAAGGCTTGTACTCCAAATTTTGTGTACCAAACATATTTCCTCGATTAAAAATGCCTTTTATATGACAACCGAGAACTTGCAAAACGTCCTCTTCCACCTCCCCCAGCATTTGAAAGGGCTCTATTATTTTTATTGGTTTTTCTTGTAAATCAAGGGCTTTTCTTAATTTATACAAAGAACTTGCATTAATACCTGTTTGCCCTGTTGCACCTAAATCCACCACCACATGTTTTGGTGTTTTATGATTTAGCGTTTTTATAAATTCTTCCCTTTTACTCATCTTATTTCCCTTTCTGTTAAGCCTTTTTTTAGCTGTGCTTACAATCTTTTTTTCAATCGAAATTATTTCCAGCCCTCAAGAATTTTAATAATAGCCTTTCTGTTTTCCCGTTTTGCACGCATTGTCAGAAAAATGCCTTTTGGAGACACTTCCGAAATAAATTCTGTAAGCTCGAACTCGTCTAAAATTACCACTACTGATTTTCCCGCTTGTTGAATTTTTTTGATAAGGGGTACCCAGGGCATAATTGCTTGATCTGCGCCTACCCCTTGCACCCATTGCACCGCCTTAATTTCCTTAATATCCAAAATTAAGTCTAAATGCTTTGCAACGCCAACGCCATCTAAATGAAACACATTGTTTTTTGCGTATTTAACCTCTTTTTGCAAATTAGGCAGGCAAAATTCCTCAAATTGCTTACTTGAAATCATAGCGGAAAAATCACAACTTGGAATGTGCAGTCTGTCCTGCGTGGGTATCCCAAGCCAGTTGCACGAGGGCTGTCCTTTCAGTAAATTATGGTAATAATCAAACACCCCCTTAAATTCGTCTACGATTTTATTTGCAAATTCTTTTACTTTTTGTGATTGATGATAAAGTGCGACGCACAAGTTTTCCGCCCCTGTAAAATCTGCAATGCAGTCTAAGGACGGGTGTAGGTCTGTGTAGCCCACAAAGTATTTATCTTTGCATCTGCTAAGTGCAAGTTTGGTTATTTCGTCTGTTTTTTGCCACTCCGCACATTGTTTATGTATCTTTAGTTTAGTAATATCTATGTTTAAATCTTCGTCCAAACAATGTTTTGCCCACGAGGTATCCTCTCCGTATTCTATATTTACTCCGAAATAAGAGGCATAAATACACGGCCCTAAATTTGGCGAAAAAATGGGAAATGTTTCTCCGTAAACTTCCTTTATGCTGTCCTCAAACAAACTAACCTGTGCTTCGCCATCAAACCAAAAATCTTTAATGTTGGAATACGAGGCACGTATTTCCTGTATTTTGTCGCTTTTTTGCGTGTCGTAACCGTCAAATCTTACGGGTGGTCTGTCTGTAATTTCTTGCTCTAACCAGCTTTCTACCCTTTGTATACTTTCGTTTACGTGAGGCATATTTTCTATATAATATTTCTTCATTTTGCAACTCCATAGCTTTTTGCAATATCAAACATTTTTATTACCCTTTCTATACTTGTAATTGCCTGTACGTTATGGCAGGGAGCAAGAATATATCCTGTGTTATCCTTATATAATATGTCTATACAGGTTTTTATCTCTTTATCCAATTCTTCCTCCGTGCCAAAAGGCAGTACGTATTGATTGTCTATCCCTCCATGAAAACAAATGGTTTTGCCGTAATCTGCCTTTAATTGTTCTAAATTCCAACCGGGCAAATGCCATTGCAATGGGTTTAACAGCTCTATGCCCTTACGTTTTAACCACGGCAAAGCATCGCACATAGCTCCATCATCATGATGAAAAACATGAGAATTATAGGACTTAACCAGCTTTACGTTGGCATCATAATAATCGGAAAGGTACTCATCTATCATAGTTTTACTGAATAACAACCCGTTTTGCGAGCCAAAATCGTCCGTTACTTGGGTTATGTCTATCCTGCCCTCCCCTGCCTCAAGAATTTTTTTGGTGTGCTGGTAAGAAAATTCTTGGAGTTTAAAAAGTATGTATTTTGCAAGCTCTTTGTTTGCAATAAAATCCATTAGCATATTTTCTGTGCCACGTATCATAGTGTAAAAAAATGTAAGGGAAATATACCCTCCTTCTATGGCAAAGCCCTCCGCCTCTCTGCATTGCTCATAAATTACGGAATAATCGTACATATCCACACTCGGAAATTCGTAACCGCAATTTTCCACATCTTTTATGGTTTCGCAATTACTAAGAGGGAAAAACTCCGGCTCCTCGTAAAAACCTATGCCTGTTTGTAGTGGGATTTTTTTCATAGTAAGCCCCAGCATATTTGGTCTGTCTGCAATTAGTTTTGGTGCCACGTTTATAATTTTGTCAATATCCATTGCTTCTGCTAGGGCAACCATATTGCCCACGTTGTAATGCTCAAACAACTTTTGCGTTACTTCCTCCACCCCCCAATAATCTGTGGGGACTCTATCCGTTTCTTTATGCTCTATTGCAGCTATTATCCTTTCTTTGTGGGTCATCTCACCTCTCATTTAATCCTCCTTAATGCTAAAAAGCAAGGCGCAACCGCATAAATCCTCATTAGGTGCAAATACTAATTCGGCTTTAGAAACATTAAACATATTTGTGCCGAATTCCCTTAGTATTGTTGCATTTTTTGGCATTTTTACTGTGATGTTATCCCTATTATTAAAGGCGTGCCCCACTACCAACATTTGGTTGTTGTTTTTTCGTACTACCACTTGGCTTCCTATGGGGTTTGCGTATTTTTTATCTGTTGTTCTGTATACATACTGTTTTCCCGTAAAAATCAGCTCTTTTAGCTCGTTATAAAAACTAACCCCTTCCTTTAAAACTTCTAATTGCTCGGCGCTCATTAAATGTACATCTCCCGATATACACATTCTGCCTATAAAATTACTGCATAAGGAATAGTACAGCCTTTTTTTATCGTCCTTTTGGCGCAACACGCTCCACACCTGATTTTGCCTTGTCGGCACAATTTTGCCTATATTTGCTGCAATTATTGGTATGGATAAGCATTCGTGTGCATCGGAAAAGCTGTTCATAGAGCTAAATTCCAGCACACTCGGCACACATCTGTGGCTACCCGAGGCACAGTTTTCAAACACTAAATCAGGAATTTTCTTGTGCATATTATGATAAAACTTTAGTGCCCCTAAAATGTTTTGCCTAAGTCCCTCTCCTAAGGATTCCGCCCCATCGCAACCTATGCCTATGTTTTCGTTATAATCTACCTTTATATAATTAAAATGATTTGCTCTTAAAAGCTCCACAACCTTTTTATTTAGATGTTTGTGTACCTCCTCTTTTCGCATATCCAAAAAACTGCGTCTGCCGGCTACTATTAGTGCATCATCCTTTTTTAGCATTAAATGCGGATTTTCTTTTAGCATATTGGATTTATCGCACACCGTTTCCGCTTCAAACCACAGCCCCGGCAATAAACCTAAATCACGTAGGTAATCCGCCGCCTCAATAATACCATTGGGGAATAGCTCGTAGCCAATTTCCCAGTCTCCCACCGTGTCCTCGCATTCTCCGGTAAATTGGTAAAAACCGCCTTTAAAGCCACTTTCCTTTTGCATATACCAACCGGCATCAATTACAAAATATCCAAAGCCCATATCCTTTATTTTATCCCCAATGGCTTTTACCGTTTCAAAAGAGGGTGTGCCCCAGGTGGTGCAAAACTCGTTAAATACCGCAGGTACGCTTTCCTCGCTTTTGGCAACATATTTTATATTTTGGTTAAGGCACAAATTTATTTCTCTTAAGCAATCCTCCTCGTCCCCTGCTACCACGCTTATATAGGCCTTTTGAGTAACAATGGATTCTCCTTCTTTAAGCGTTTTGGAAAAATGCCCAAACTCTCTGTCCGAAGTTCCTCCGCTAAAAGAAAGCTCGTCTGCGTACCTTGTTATTTCGCATTGCCATGAATATGGCACATCTAAAAGCACCGCTGTGCACAAGTTATTTGCGGTATCCTTAATTGCCCCAAAGGGAAAGTATTCTTTAATTGGCAAAGAGCCTGTTGCACCGTATTTTAAAAATCTGATGCCGTGGTTGCTCCACGATTTTTCAAAATGCAAATCCTCTAATGTCTCCGTGCGTTTTTTGCCCTCCGCCGCCCAAAAACTTTGTAGTCGTACAACCTCTATTATTTGGTTATCCGAATTATTGTATACATTTGCATTAAGCGCAAAGGATGTAACAAAATCTATTGCAATCTCTTTTTTAGAATTATTGGTTAATTTACAATAACTTTTTGTAACATTATAAGCATCGCTTAATTCTAAGTAGTGGGAAACACTAAGCCCATTATTTGTTTTTAGTATGGTTATTATTTGGGTAACATCCCCCTTTTGCACCGCTGATTGACTGACATATTTTAATTCGTAAGTAGTGCTTGAATATTTCATGGTTGCACCGTTAGCAAAGCCTGTGTGTGCCTTGTCCCCCCTTACAAAAACATGCACTGCCGGCTCTAAAAAGGCATTTTCCTCGTCAAAATTCGTATAGTCTTTGGGCAAAATGTATATGCCCACATTGCCTGCTTGGTTTTTTAGGTAAATAATTTTTTGGTTACACGCAAAAAATTCGCTTTTTTTTTTGTTCATATACTAACTCCTAAGTAAAATATAGTTATGCAAAGTTACTTTGTACAGTTTAAAAAAATTGGTAAATCTATAAAAAATGTATTTGAATCGGTTAAAAATTAAGGCTTAATCTTTAGTGCTAAGCTTATTATATCTTTTTTAATTTGAGTGTCAACCGTAATAAACTGCATTTGTATATATTTGCCTACTGCACAATTTTACAGTATATATTTGCATGTGCATTTTTTTACAGTAGCGTAAATTATGTAAAAATCTTATAAAATAGCTGTTTTTTGATTATTGCATATTTTATACTGTAAAAATCGACACTTTTTTTGTTAAGAGGGTTTTTCTTTATTTAATGGGCTTTTTATGTAAAACATATTTTACAAAAAATCTCAAGATATTACAATTTTTACCCTGTGAAATACATTTTTTTCATAAAACCAACGATATTTACAGTTTTAATTTATTTTGATTGTGATATATTTGTTATTAAGCAAAGCAAAATTGCCTTATCGCAAATAAAAGGCAAGCAACACGTTTAAAAAACGCAAATCTATTATAAAAGTAATAAAGAGTTTTAAAGCCAAATTATTATTTAAGAATATTTGAAGGGTGGAAATAATTTTGCATACAGAAAAAGAATATAATTCATATTTAGAGCATATAAAAAAAACCGAGCAAAAATACAAGGCGCTTAACAATAACTATAAAAGTTGCGAGCCCCTTGTAAATATAAGTATTTCGCCTAAAAATTTAGCTCCCATAGACAAGGTGCTTGACAGCCCTCAAAAAATGCTTGAGTGGAGCAAACAAATTGCAGATTTACACTTAGAAATTAAAGACGACTATATCCCAATGGTGCGTGTAGAGTTTGGCACAGCCCAAATTGCCGCCGCCTTTGGGAGCGAGCTTGCGTATTTTGAAGGTAGCTTGCCTGCCGCAAAAACCCATCCCTTACGCAACATAGATGATGTATACACCATGTCGATGCCCGATATGAATCACCAATTAGGGCAAAAACTTATAGAATACAGCAAATATTACAAAGCAAATTTAGCGGGTTTATACCCCTTTCAACATCCGGATGTGCAAAGCACTTTTAACAGCGCCCATTTAATTAGAGGAAACGACATTTTATACGATTTTTACGATAATTCTAAAGAGGTACGCACCTTGCTTGCGAAAGTTACAGACTACATGATTTACTGGATAGAGCAAAGTAAGCCATACATAACAGATATAGAGGGGATGTTTTACGACTCCGGCGGGCTGTGGAAGGGTGGGGCTAGAATTTCTAATTGCTCTTTGCAAATGATAAGCCCTGCTTTATACGACGAATTTATAATAAAAGAGGACAAAAGATTTCTAAAAGCTATGGGTGGGGGCAGAATTCATTATTGCGGAGAACATAAGCAAATATTAAAAAGCCTTTTTACCATAAATGAAATGTACTCTTTAGAAATAGACTCCCAATACCACGATATTTGTGAGGTGTGCGAGCAAGCGCCCGAAAATGTTACTGTTATGTTTTGCGATTGGTCTGTGGGCAACACAAACCAAAAGTGGTTAGATAAACTTTTAAGCGGAGAAATTCCCAAAAAAAGAAACATATTAATTCAAGGCAAAGCGGACAGTTTGTACGACGCACAAAAACTGTACGATAAACTAAAAACTGCATTAGCATAAATACAAGGAGAAACTATGACTTCAAAAGAGCGAGTTAAAAGAACAATAAAATTTGAAAACCCCGATTGTTTAGCCGTAAACTTTGATTCTAACAGAGTACCTAACGGCAAAGAATACGGCGAGGATATGATGTGGGTATTTGCAAAATACAAAGAGCATGTGCCGTATAAAGAGGGGTATTTAGACGAATGGGGCGTGTATTGGAAAACGGGTAAGGACGATTTTTCTCGCCCTAATTGCGAGCTTAGCCCCCTTTTAGGAAGGGAAACCTTAGAAGGCTATAAAATCCCCGATTACTCTCAAGATTTTAGGTACGAGAACGCAAAAAAACTTATAGAAGAGGAAAAAACAGGCAAATACATACTTGGAATGCCCCCTCACGCACTTAATCAAACTGTATACGAATTATTTGGTTTTGAGGATTTTATGGTAAATGTAGGCATAAACGAAGGGGTAATTATAGAGCTTTCGGAAATATTAGAGAAAAGTTTAATAAAAATAATATCTCAATTTAAACGCATTGGCGCAGACGGAATAATTTTAATAGACGACATTGCACTGCAAGACCGCCCCATGATGAGCGCCGAGAAATTCAGAAAAATATTTATTCCAAGTTATAAAAGAGTATTTGAGCATTGCCACAATTTAGGCATAGACACATTTATGCACTCATGCGGAAATTTAACAGAGCTTTTGCCCGATTTAATTACAGCCGGGCTTGACGTTATAAACTTAGACCAACAGGATAATATGGGTATGCAATATTTAAGCGATAATTTTAGAGGCAAGGTATGTTTTTTTAATCCCTTAGATATCCAGCGTTCTCAATACGAAACAAAAGAGCAAATTGCAAAGCGTGTAGAGGAGATGTTACGACTGCTTGCAACAAAAAACGGCGGATTTATAGCAAAAACCTATCCCGACCCTGTTGCAATAGCTCAAAGTGATGAATATTTAGAGGCAATGACCTCTGAATTTAATAAACAAGGAAACAGATATTAGGAGGAAAAAAATGATTAAGAACGGAAAGAAACTATTTGCAGTTGCCATAGCCGTACTAATGGCAGTAACCATATTAGTGGCATGCGCACCTGCACAACAAGCACCTGCAAGCGAGGCTCCAAAGAGCGAAGCCCCCACGAGCGAAGCACCAGCAAGCGAAGCGCCTGCAAGCGAAGCGCCTGCAAGCGAAGCGCCTGCAAACAACGGAGAGCTTTACGAAATCAAATGGTACATCGGTGCTATTGCACCCCAACCGGATCAACAAAAGGTATTGGATGCTTTTAACGAAAAACTAAAGGAAAAAATACCTGCAAAACTAAACTTAATAGTTTCGGATTTTGGCAGTCATCCGCAAAAAATGCAAATGGTAATAGCCGCACAAGAGCCTTTTGATTTATGCTTTACATCAAGTTGGAACAACCCCTACTACGACAACGTAAGTAAAAATGCCTTTATTCCTTTGGATGAATTACTGACAAAAGCACCAAAGTTAATGGAAACAATACCCGAGGCAGGTTGGAACGGCGTTAAGGTAAACGGCAAAATATATTCTGTACCCAACCAACAGGTGTGGGCATCAAGCGACGGCATTGCAGTTGACAACCGTATTTTAGAAGAAACAAAGTTTGATTTATCCACAGTTAAAGATATGAAGGATATTGAGCCTTTAGCAAAACAAATTATGGAGTCTCACTCCGAAATGTACCCGTTAGAAGCAAATATGAAAGGCTTACTGCCCTACGATTTAATCGATTTGGAGTTAGACGAGGTTTCCGGCAGAAATATCCCCGGTGTTATTAAGCTAACAGACACCGACTTAAAGGTATACAATCAATTTGAGTTAGAAGAGGTGCAAAACCTATTTAAAATGGCAAGAGATTGGTATCAAAAAGGCTATTTCAGAAAAGATGCGGCTACACTAACGGACAACGTTGCAGACCAATCCGCATACAAAAACCCCACTTGCTGGGCAAGTAACGTAAAACCCGGTGTAGAGCAAGAATTGGCAAAACGTTTTGGCGGAGACGGTGTAACCGTTCAACAAATCTCGGACGCTTATTTAAGAACAGGGGGCATAATAGCTACACTTACAGCTATAAGCAACACCTCTCAAAATCCCGAGCTTGTAATGCAATTCTTAGAGCTTATTAATACAGACCCCGAGCTTTACAATCTATTATGCTACGGCATAGAGGGTACTCATTACAACAAAAATGCAGACGGTACAATTAAACAAATAGAAGACTCCGGATATACACCGGGTATTGATTGGGTATTTGGCAATCAGTTTAATGCCTATGTAACAGAGGGAAAATCCCCAACAGTATGGGAAGAAACCTCCGAGCTTAACAAAACGGCAAAGCAGTCTCCCGCACTTGGTTTCTCGTTTAATCCCGAGCCGGTTAAGGCAGAAATTGCGGCTATACAAGTAGTATTAGACCAATACTATCCGGCACTTGCAACAGGGTCTGTAGATTACGATAAAATGTATCCGGAGTTTATCTCTAAATTAGAGTCCGCAGGCTCACAAAAAGTTATTGCGGAAGTACAAACTCAAGTTGACGAATGGGCTAAAAACAAAGGTTAAACCCAAGTTTTAAAAATTTAACTTTAGGAAGTCGAAAAACCTTCGACTTCCTAAAAACTGTTAATCGAACTAATAATACTTTTCTTAGCATTATTATTTGGATTAGCAATAAAAATATAGAAGGGGTACAATAAATGAAAAAAGCACCAAAACAACTTACTATATCCAAAAAGAGATTTAACTACCAATTATTACTTTTGGCATTACCCGGTCTTTTCTTTTTAGTTGCGTTTTACTATGTGCCCTTATTTGGCATGGTACTTCCCTTTAAAAGTATGGATTATGCTAAAGGCATTTGGGGAAGTCCCTTTGTTGGCTTTGATAACTTTAAATTCTTTTTTGAATCTAACGATGCCGCTCTTGTTACTCGCAACACCATATTTTTAAATCTAATGTTTATTTCTGTAACCATAGTTATTGCAATAAGCCTTGCCCTAATGCTTTTCGAATTTACAAAAACTAAGGTTAAAATCTTTCAAACTGCTATTTTTGTGCCTTATTTTATTTCTTGGGTGGCGGCAGGCTACATTTTATACGCATTTTTAAACCCCACACTTGGCGTTATACCAAATGCCCTCGAAGAAATAGGGTTATTGCCCCCAAATTTTTATTTCGAGCCGGAAAAATGGCCGGGAATACTGTTGTTATCTTTTATTTGGAAAAATATAGGCTACTTTACCTTACTGTTTTACGCCGCACTTTTAGGTATAGACCCTATGTATTACGAAGCGGCGGAAGTTGACGGTGCCAATAAGTTGCAACAAATATTTAAAATTTCCATACCCTTTATTTCTCCTGTTATAATAATATTTTCTCTGTTACAAATAGGAAAAATAATGTTTGCGGACTTTGGTATGTTTTATTTCTTGCCTATGAACTCAGGTATGCTTTACGAAACCACAAGCGTAATAGATACCTATGTATTTAGGTTGCTTAAAAACTCGGGCGATATAGGTATGTCTGCCGCTGTCGGTATGTTTCAATCTGTAACAGGCTTTGCGTTAGTCCTTTTAAGTAATATGCTTGTAAGAAAAACCAGCAGAGAAAACGCAATGTTTTAGGAGGAATTTATATGTCTACACATCAATCAAAAACTTTAAAATTAAGAAAGCACAACATCCCATCCACCATAATATTTGCGGTTATTGCACTTTTTTGTGTGCTGCCCATATTTTATGTAATCTCCATTTCTTTAACACCGGAAAAAAATCTTGCTATGGAGGGCTATAAATTAATACCAAGCGCCCTAACTTTAGATAACTATAAATTTATATTGCAAAATCCCACTCAAATACTAAAAGCCTACGGTGTTTCCATAACCGTTACCGCCGTTGGCACAGTTATGAATTTATTTTGTACATCTACCCTTGCCTACGTTATGGCACGCAAAGACTTCAAACTATCTAAAATTTTTACGGTGATGGTACTTTTTACACTGCTTTTTAACGTGGGTATGACTCCATCCTACATAACTGTGGCTACCATATACAAACTGAAAGATACGTTGTGGGCTTTAATACTGCCTTATGTAATACTGCCGTGGTATGTATTTTTAATGCGCAGTTTTCTAAAAGATTTACCCGTTTCTCTAATTGAAGCGGCACAAATAGACGGCGCAAGCGAGTTTAGAATTTTCTTTAAAATTATTATGCCCATACTCTCTCCTGCGCTTGCAACCATAGGCTTGCTTGTTGCCTTTACTTACTGGAACGATTGGTGGCTGGGCTTGCTTTACATAGATAATCCGGATTTAACCCCCTTGCAGTATATGTTATACAGAATTATGAACAACGTACAATATTTAGCAACAAACACCGGCTCTACGGGTGTTGCCTTAGATATGTCTAAACTACCCACAGAATCTGCAAGAATGGTGGTTTGCGTCCTTGCGACACTGCCCATGCTTTGCTTATTCCCGTTTTTCCAAAAATACTTTGTTAAAGGGCTTACAGTAGGGTCTGTAAAGGGTTAAAATATGGATATTTTTGCAAACATTGCCGCTGGTGGCATTTCAAACAACAAAAAGGGGTTAGTATCTCCGGGCAGAATTAAAAAAGGTGACAAAAAAACAATTTTATCCTCTTCTTTTTGTAGAGAAGAGCTAAACATCCCCTTAAAAGAGGATATAAAAACGCAAATTTCCAAACTAAAACAGCACTACCAACCTTTTTTGGCAGAGTGTGCACCCGTTTTGGAGCAACACAGACAAAAGCAGGTTTTAGAGGAATTTGAATACCGCCTATTGCCTTTTGAGGAAACAACAAAGGTTAAGCTACCCCATTACGGCGGTCCTTTAGGTAATAGAACGGCTATTTACACAACCACTTTTACAAAACCTGTTTTTTCTGAAAACCAAAGTTGTTTTATTATATTTAAAGGAGTGGATTACATTGCACAGGTGTTTATAAATGACATTTTTGCAGGTAGCCACGAAGGGTTTTTTGCGCCTTTCGAGTTTGATATTACGCCCTACCTTAAAAATGGGGCAAACACCTTAAAGGTGGTGGTAAAAAACGATTTTATTTTTTTGGGGAGCAAAGACGACAAGTACAATTTTTGCGAAGGAGATAAACTGTATGCCGCCACAGGTCTTGGGTACGACGATTGGGAGTTTGGCTGGCACCACTGCCCACCCGGTATGGGGATTTACGACGAAGTTGCCCTTGAAGTCAGAGAAAATGTGCATATACACGATGTGTTTGCAACTTCCGATGGCGAAATAATCACCATAAATGCGGATATTTACAACTCTACCTACGAAAAGCAGGACATTACCCTTTTAATTTCCGTTTTCGGCAGTAATTTTAAGCAGGAGATAATAAAAGACCTTGAATACACACCTTTCACCAAAAAAATAATTGCGGACACGGATTCCTTTTCCCAAGTTATGAGCGAAATAGACGGCACAAAGGACAAAATGCTCCCTCTGCCCCTTGAAAACGGAGTTAATTCCTATAAAATAGAAACCACAATTAAGGATTACAAAATGTGGACGTGCGATACCCCTTATTTGTACCAAGTCCAAATTAAATTGGTTGCTTTCAGTAAGGTTGTTGACACTTTTGCGCAAAATTTTGGTATACGCACCTTTACCCAAGATGTCACTTCCACTAAAAAAGGTATGTATTATTTAAACGGCACACCCATACGTCTTAGGGGGGCAAACACAATGGGCTTTGAGCAACAAGCCGTACTTAAAGGTGATTTTAACCAACTAATTGAAGATATACTCCTTGCAAAAGTTTGTAATATGAATTTTTGGCGCATAACCCAACGCCCCGTGCAAAAAGAAATATACGAATATTGCGATAAATTAGGGTTTTTGGTGCAAACGGATTTACCTTTGTTTGGGGTGATGCGACGCACAAAAGTTCCCGAAGCATTGCGTCAAGTGGAGGAAATGGCTAAACATGTACGCAGTTATGCTTGCAATACAGTAATCAGCTATATAAACGAGCCTTTTCCCAACGCAAACAACAAGCCTCACAGACATCTTAACAGAAAAGAATTGGAAATGTTTTTTGATGCCGCCGACATTATTGTAAGACTCCAAAACGAAAAGCAGGTAATTAAGCATGTAGACGGAGATTACGACCCACCCTCCAAGTCTATGCCGGATAACCATTGTTATCCCCTTTGGTATAACGAACATGGTATAGAAATAGGCAAGCTGTATCAAGGCAGGTGGATGCCCGTTAAGGAAAATTGGTACTACGGTTGTGGAGAATACGGCGCGGAGGGGTTAGAGGATTTAGCCACTATGGAAAAATACTACCCTAAAAAGTGGCTTAAAAAAAATGCAGACGGCAGTTGGAATCCCAGTAACATTGTAATGGCACAAACGCAAGATTTTCATTACTTTTTTTACGATACTCAAAATACAATAGAGGAATGGATAGAGGAAAGCCAAAAACACCAAGCCTTTGCAACTAAAATTATTACGGAAGCATACAGGCGAAACGACGATATGGTTAGCTTTGCCATACACCTTTTTATAGATGCCTTCCCTTCGGGTTGGATGAAAACCATAGTGGATTGCGACAGAAATCCCAAAAAAGCTTTTTTCGAGTATCAAAAGGCGTTGCGCCCCCTTCTTATAACATTAAGAGCGGATAAATGGGCTTATTTTGATGATGAAAACATAGAAATCGAATGCTACATCTCTAACGATAGTTTGGATGTATACGAGAATTCTTACATTATATATGAGCTTTATGCAGGCAACCAATTTGTACAAGGCGCAAAACATAAAGCGGAAACAATACCAAACGGCACTAAAAGCAATGCTTGTGCGTATATACGTGCAATTAAAGCTGAAAGCAGGGTGGAGTATACCTTAAAAGCATATTTGGTGGGCAATAATAAAATACTATCGGATAATACCTTTAGCTATACCGTTTTTCCCTCCTCCCAAAGAATTGTGGACTTTGAGCATTGCCATATTACCCATTTAAGCAATGTCCTACTACAAAGAGCACGTGAGGGGGCTGTTATTTTTGTGGAGTTGGAAAAGGGCAATTTTTCCACACCGGCTGGAGAAATAGTTGTAAAAAAATGCTGTATGCTTCCCGTAAATTTTGTATCACGAAACAAAATCCATAGTAGTTTAGCAAATTACAAAAGCAAAGATTTTAAATTTTGGTACAGTAAAAAAACCGATTGTATTACCCCCATTGCCTCAAACACCTATACTTGCAAGGGCGTAACAGAGTTACTTACAAGCGCAGGTTTAGACGAGCATGGCAAAATGCAAAAAGAAACGGTTTTGGGAGAATACAAAATAGGCAATGGTAAATTGCTGTTTAGTACAATTTCCCTACAATTATTAATGGAAAACCCGGCAGGCAACACTTTACTCGGACGGCTTGTTTAGGTAATAATAGCGCACAAAATTAAAAAATATTCAGATATTAGGAAATACAGTATATGATAAAAATTATTACCTTGCAAATTATAATAACGGCGGCTTACGGTGCATATTTTGGGTTTGTGCCTGTATATTTAAGCAAAAACGGGTTTTCTAACGAGTGGATTGGCATACTCCTTGCAATTTCCGCCGCTACCACTACTATTAATCAATTTGTTATAGGTTTTATTAACGACAGACATTTAAGCGTAAAAAAATCCTTTATAATTATGTGCGTTTTAAGTATGTTTGGGGTTTTTGTTTGCACTTTTATTATGGACAACTATCTGCTAACCGCCTTTATGATTGGAATAGTTGGTTTTGCATTTTCTCCTCTGCCTAATGTTTCGAGTTCGTGGATAAACAGAATTTCAACGGACAACGAGGCAAAACTCTTTGCCTATTCTAAGGCTTTCGGTGCGGTTGCCTGCATGCTTGCAGTAATACTTTGCGGAATAGTTTACGGAAACGAAAACTACTATTTTCTTCCATATATTACCCTTGTGCTTTTGGCTTTATCCGTAATTTCTTCTTTAACCATTAATGATGTGCCTGTGGAAAAAGTCCATTCAACAGGAATTTTTAACTTCTTTTTGGAGATAATCAAAAACAAGCTATACTTACTTGCGGTAGTTATTTGTTTTTGTTTTTTTGTAGCCTTAACCTCTGTGTCTACATTTTTGTCTCTGCAAATAGTGGTACTTGGGGGAAGTGGGCTACATGTAGGCATTTATACCGCAATAGGAGCAATTACCGAGGCAGTGGCTTATATTTTGGTAGTAAAATCTAAAATAAGCATATCCAAACTGTTTATAATTGCCTCTCTATCTATGCTTACTAAGGCTATAATTGCTTTTTTTGCCATTAGTGATATTGCAATACTACTTGTGTCTCAGGGCATAAGCGGTTTTGCAATGGCATTTATTGTATTAGGTACTTTACGGCTTATTAACGCCACCATACCTAAAAATCGGCTTATGAGTGCAACAATGCTTTATTTTGCTGTACAAGGGGGTATTTCCGGCATAGTATCCTATTTAGTGGGAGGGCAAATTTCTCAATATTTAGGTATATTTGCAGTTGTGGTTTTCGGTAGTATAGTGTCTTTAATTACACTATTGCTTTGTATTATTCTTGTTATAATGCTAAAAAACCAAAAATCCGCTATAAATTTAGGATAGCGAATTTTTAGTTTGTATTAATATAATTTTAAGGAAACCAAGTTTCGTATCAATCTGCTTTTTTTGCCTTGTTAAGCATTGCATATTCCTTTGGGGTTAAACTAAAATGTTGTTTAAAAAGCCTGTAAAAATAAGATTCGTTTTCTATGCCGACTCTTTTCATCACTTCTAAAATGGAAAGCTCGTTTTCCACCAAAAGCTCTGCCGCTTTTTCTAATTTAACATTTACAATATATGCGCTTAAGGCAATGTTTGTGTGGTCTTTAAATTTTTTAGACAGGGTACGCCCCGAAACTCCCAATACTTCTGCAATTTTATCTTGGTACAAATCCACATCCGCAAAATTGTTTTTTACATAATTTTTTGCCGCATTTACAAGCAACGCAATTTTTTGATTTTCCAAAAGGAAGGAGTCTTTTTCCGTAAGCTCAATCATTTTAATTAAAAGCTCTAAAATTTCGTCTACATATATGCCCACAGATATTTTATTATAATAGGTATTTAGCAAAATCAGCGCATCGTTAGTTTTATTTGCACCGTTATTTTCTACTACCGAATACACATTCCTCATTAGCAAAAATAAATTTGGCATAATGTTTATGTATCTTAGGCTTGCAATTTCGCTCATTATTATTTGCAATGTGGTTTTTGCCTCGCTAATTTTTCCTTTTGCTACTTGGTCTGCAAGGATTTTATCCTGTTTTTCGTCGTAGGATAGCGTGTTGTTGTTTTCGTTATTCTCATATTTATAATAGGTAATTATTGCTTCGTTTTTGTTTAAAATTCTGTACTGTAAATTATTGGTTATCTTACTGTATTGAAAGGATATTTCTCTAATATCCGAAATACTTTCGCTTATACTGTAATAAAGTGTGGTATCTATCATATTTTCTACCGTTTCTTTAAGTTTTTTTACAAAATACATAGGGTCTTTTGCATTAAACATTATTAAAAACTCGCTTGAATTTAATTGCAAAGAATCTATATAAGTGCTTTGCATTTCAAGCAAAAAAAGCTCAAAAGAAACATTTTGCAACAATAAATAAAGCAAACTGTCTTTAAGCTCGTTTTTCTCCTCCACTTCTTTATACTCTGCTTTAATTTTTAGTATATTTAAAGAAAGGTCTTTAACACTAAATAGCCAGTAGTCCGGATTTTTCTTTTTATATTCTTGGTAGTTATTTGCAGATTCGTTAAGTAACATACTGTACAAATAATACTCTTTTACCGTTCTTTGATTGGAGCTTTCGTTTGTTTCAAATTTTTCTATTTTTGTTTGCAATTTTTCAAAATACTGCTTTAAATGAGCAAATTCGTCATAATCCACAACTTCTATATTGTTTTTTTGGCTTACCTGCCTCATTAATTCTCTAATGGGAGAATACAGTTTTTTGCTTACAAAATACGCTACCAGCACACATACAAGTATTGCAAAAACAGATATTACGGTAAAAATATTTTTTATAAAAAGTGCATCTTTAAAAGCATCATCATATTTTACGTATTTAATAATATAGCTGTTGGCATCATCTAACTTTATATAAGAAATAACGTACTTTTCTCCCTCAATTTCGGAAATATTAAAGGCGTAACCTTCCGTGTTTTTATCCTTTAAATACTTTAGTACATCCTTTTGCAAAAACTCGTTTTCCACAAATTCTTTATTTTTTAAGTCGTACAGCACATTATTATTTAAAAACAATATTTGGGCACCTGCCTGAGTTGCGTTTACAAAAGATTTTAAATTATCCACAAACCAATCCACAGAAAAATTAACTACAAGGGCACCGCCGGATGTCATATTGCTGTTAAAATCATCCTTAAAAACGTAAGAAAAGACATACTCCCCCTTGCCGTTGTTTTGTAGCTCGTTTGGGTAGGAGGTTAGATTCATAATTTCCTCTAATTTATCGTAAAAAAGCTCTGCCTGCCCTTGTGTTCCGTATATACCGCTTTTTGTGGAATATATTTTATTACTTGCAAAATTATATATAAATACAGAATGTACAAAGGGATAAACATCTACTATTTTTTTGGTAATATCGTTTATTAAATTTATTTCTTCAATATCCGTAACATCGGAAGAATACATTAATTTAGCAATGTTGGGGTTAGCGGATAGGGCGTAGGTTATACTCTTGTAAGAATCGTCCATCATGGAGTAATTAACTCTAAACTGCTCTAAAGTAATAGCGTCCGTGTTTTCTATATATTCTGTCGTCTTTTTTTGGATATTACCGTAAGCAAAAGCTCCAAAGGTATACAAAATAACGCTCATTGCAAGTAGCATAAGCCAAAACATTGTTTTAAAATACTTTTGTTTTTTGTTCTTAATATTTTTAAGAAACCTCAAATAAATCACCCTATTATTATCTTAAACCCCATTAATTTATTGTTATCTTTGCACTCTGCCCGAGGCATTTCCTCTCATTAGGCTTTCTGCCTCCTTAACGGATACTCTGTTAAAATCCCCTTCTACAGAGTGCTTTAGTGCAGAAGTCGCAACGGCAAACTCTATTGCGTCTTTAGGGGTGTAATTACTGCATAGTGCATAAATGAGACCTCCACTAAAGCTGTCTCCTCCGCCCACACGGTCTACAATATGCAAATTATACTCTTTAGAAAAATACGCTTTGTCGCAATATAGCATGCCCGCCCACAAATTATCGTTTGCGGAAATTGATGTTCTTAAAGTAATTGCAACCTGCTCAAAATTATATTTGCTTTTTAGCTTTTCTGCAACCTCTGCGTACCCATCTTTATTTACCTTTCCCTTTTCTACATCCGTGCCTGATGCGCTTATGCCAAAAACATCGTAAGCATCCTCCTCGTTTCCTATGCACACGTCCACATATTCCATTAGCTTACTCATGGTTTGGTGTGCTTTTGCCTTGCTCCATAAGTTTTTACGATAGTTTAAATCGCAAGATACTTTAATATTTTTCTTTTTAGCCACCATTAAGCTGTCTAAACAAATTTGTGCGGTAGTATCGCTTAGTGCGGGGGTTATGCCCGTAAAGTGATACCAGCTTGCGCCTTCAAAAATACTATCCCAATCAAAATCAGCCCTGTTTGCAGTAGAAATAGCGGAGTGCGCACGGTCGTATATTACTTTTGATGGTCTTTGGGACGCACCTTTTTCTAAATAGTATATGCCCACCCTCTCCCCTCCTCTTACAATTTTAGAGGTATCTACTCCAAAATATCTAAGGGAGTTTACCGCACCTTGTCCAATATCGTTATTTGGCAGTTTGGTTATATATAGGCTGTCTAACCCATAGTTTGCAATGCTTACCGCCACATTTGCCTCTCCTCCTCCAAAGGTAGCTTGCAGTTGGTTTTCCTGAAAAAACCTGTTGTAGCCGTTTGGAGCTAATCTTAACATAATCTCGCCAAAAGTTACTGTCTTTTTCATTTTTTCTCCTTATTATACACCGCTGTACGCAGAAAATCCACCATCTACACATAAAACTATGCCGGTAATAAAACTTGCCGCCTCATTATTTAGCAAAAAAAGTAAAGCGCCCTCTAACTCTTTGGGCTCTCCAAGCCTTCCCATAGGGGTGGCAGCAAGGATTTTATCCGTCCTTTGTGTTGGGGTTTTATCTTTATTAAAAAGCAATTCTTCGTTTTGTTTTGTTAAAAAAAATCCGGGTGCTATGGCATTTACTCTAATACCTACCTTGGAAAAATGCACCGCAAGCCACTTTGTAAAATTGGATATTGCGGATTTAGCGCCGGAGTATGCCGGTATTTTTGTTAAAGGGGTAAATGCGTTCATAGAGGATATATTTATAATGCAACAACCTTTTTGGTTTAGCATTTGCTTTGCAAATACTTGTGTGGGAATTAATGTACCCATAAAATTAAGCTGAAAAACAAAATCCACACCCTGTGTATCCAAATCAAAAAAGGTTTTTACATCACTATCTTCATCACCATTAAAATAATACTCCTTTTGAGTGGTTGCATTCTTGTGGTTGCCCCCTGCGCCGTTTATTAATATGTGGCAGTCCCCCCATTCCTTTTGTATGCTTTGTGCTACTGTTTTGCAATTACCTTTGTTTAACACATCGCATACATAGGCTTTTGCAATACCTTTTTCTTTTGTGATTTCCTCTTCTGCGCTTTTAATGCTTGCTTCGTTTAAATCCAGTAGCGCTACTTTTGCCCCTGCGCTTGCAAGCACTTTTGCAAATGCAGAGCATAATACTCCCCCTGCACCTGTTACTACCGCAATTTTTCCCGTTAAATCTGTGTTTATACAGTTTTTTGTCATGCTCTCTCCTTTAATTGCTTTTGGCAACTTTCAAACAAGCCCACTATGTATGTTGCCCCTAAAGCTCTATCGTATAAGCCGTAGCCTGCCATACCCGTCTCTCCCCATATCATTCTGCCGTGGTCCGGCCTTACGTAGCCGTCAAACCCGTTTTTAACAAGGGCATTTACCACCTTATACATATCCGTGCTTCCGCAAGGGGAGGGGTGGGCGCACTCCTCAAAGGAATTATCCTCAAGCAACAGTACATTGCGCAAATGCACAAACGCAATTTTATCCTTATTTGCGTATTTTTCCGCCATTGCCACAACATCGTTTGTATTGGTGCTTCCAAGACTTCCTACGCAAAAACAAAGACAATTTGCTTTGCTGTCTACAATGTTTAACATTCTGTCTATGTTTTGCTCGCAAGTAATTATTCGGGGCAACCCTAATATAGAGTAGGGAGGGTCGTCCGGATGAATCGCCATTCTTACACCGCATTGCTCCGCTATCGGTATTACTTCCTTTAAAAATATTTCTAAATTACGCCACAGCCCCTCCTCTCCTATTTGTGTATATTCCTTAATTAAACTGCGTACTTCCTTTTGGTTATAACTTGCATCCCACCCGGGCAGATGAATATCCTCTTTGGTTGGATCTAAATCTTTTAAATCGCTTTGATACAAAACAAGGCTTGTAGAGCCGTCTTTTGCAAGTTTGTCCGTTTGGGTTCTCGTCCAATCAAACACCGGCATAAAATTATAGGTTATAACCTTTACTCCGTGTTTTGCGCATCTTTTAATATTTTCGCAGTAGTTGGCAATAATCTTTTTTTGATTGTCTCTTCCGAGTTTTATGTCCTCGCTTACGGGTATGGATTCTACAACATCAAAAATTAGATTGTTGCTTTCGCATTCTGCCTTAATCTCTGCAATGCTTTCCTCCGTCCATACTTCCCCAACCGGCACATCGTACACCGCAGAAACAATGCTGTTCATTGTGGGTATCTGCCTTATGTATTCCAAAGGTATGGGGTCTTTTTTGTTATACCATCTAAATGCAAGTTTCATTATTTTTCCTCCAACCTAAAATATTTAATTGTATTATTATAAGAAATATCCTCAACCATTTGCCCTATGCTCTTTGTATAAGGATATTCTCCCTCCTCTATTAGTTTGCCTAGCATATTGCATAAAATTCTTCTGAAATACTCGTGTCTCGAATAGCTTAAAAAAGACCTTGAGTCTGTCAACATCCCTATAAAATTGCCTAATAAGTATAGGGATGCAAACGTTTGCAGTTGCTCTGTTATGCCTAGTTTACTGTCGTTAAACCACCACGCCGCCCCCTGCTGAATTTTGCCCACACCGTCGCTACTGCAAAAAGCGCCGGCAAGTACGTTTAGTGGGGTGTTGTCCGTAGGGTTTAAGCTGTAAATAATTGTTCTTGGAAGTTGCTTTTCTCTTTCCAAAAAATTTAGCATTTGGGTTAGAGGCATAACCGAGTTTGCGGTGTGGATACAATCAAAACCGCTATCTGTGCCAACACTTTCGTACATCCTTGTGTTTGAATTTCTTGAACAGCTAAAATGAAGTTGCATTGCCCAATTATTAATTGCATATTGCCCTGCGCAAAAAATGAGCAAATTTGTTTTAAATGCCTTTGTTTCTTCCTGCGAAAGTTTTTTGTTTGTAACCGCTTTTTGAAAAATCTGCTCTGTTTTTTCTTCGCTCGTTATATAAAAGGGCATTACATCAAAACCGTGATCCGCACATACGCAATTACCCTCTTTAAAATACTCTATGCGTTTTAAGAGGGCTTCTTTTAGACTTTTTAAACTGTTTATATCTGTATTGGTGGCTTTTTCCAACTCTTTAATGTTATGTAGCCATTCTTTATTTTCTATATTAAATATTTTATCCGGTCTGAAGGTGGGCAAAACTTTTGCGGTGCAAGGCTTTTTGTATAATTCTTTGTGCCATTTTAAATGGGAAGTACATTCGTCTGTTGTTGCCAAATATCTAACACTACTGCTTTTTATTATACCTTGTACACTTAATTCTTCCCTTTGCAATTTTTCTTTGCATAAATCCCAAATGTAATTTGCGTTTTCTGTGTTTATTACCCCACTAAAGCCAAAATAATTTTTAAGCTCCAAATGGCACCAATGATACATTGGATTGCCTACCGCCCTTTCCAATGCTTTTACAAAAAAATTAAATTTGTCCCTATCTGCCCCACTACCTGTAATATACCTTTCGTCTACCCCATTAATCCGCATTAAACGCCACTTGTAGTGGTCTGCCTCTAACCATAATTGTGTTATATTTTCAAACTTGCGGTTTTCAAAAATTTCTTTAGGATTAATATGAGAATGATAGTCCACAATAGGCATTTTTGCGGCATGATTAAAATACAATTCTTGTGCTGTGCTATTTGTGAGCAAAAAATCTTTATCTAAAAACTCTGCCAAAGCGCTTCCCCCTACCCAAGCAATTTATTATTACTAAAGAGTATATCAGAGATAATCACAATATAAATTGTTATTATTGCTTTACATATTGTAATTATTGCTGTAAAATTAATTGGGGGGAGCTTATGAAGGGTAGTATTGCACAAAAATTTGATCCACGTCAATATATGCTGAATAAAGACTTCGAGGTGTTTCATTATTGTGATGATGCACCAAGGGAGGTATACCTGCATCATCATGATTTTTTTGAAATATATTTTTTTTTAAGCAGGAAAGCAGAATATATAATAGAAGGAAAGCATTACAAAATACAAAGTGGGGATATTTTGCTTATAAAACCCCAAGAATTGCATAAACCCATTATAGACAAGCACATTACACCTTATGAGCGAATAGTGCTTTGGTTAAGCAAGGAATTTTTAATAAAAAACTCGGATAAAAACACAAACCTAATGCACTGCTTTGATATGCAAAACAGCAAAAAAGCAAAACTCCTAAGACTGCCAACCGCCGAAAGCCTGCAACTTAAAATGCTTATAAATATGATAATACAAGAAATTACTTCTAAAAAATACGGAGGCGAAATAGTCGCAAAGAGTATATTAATGCAGTTTTTGGTGTATTTAAACAGGGTGTACAAGGATATGTACATAGTATCTCAATACAAAGAAAAAACATCGACATTAGTAGATAGTGTTATTAATTATATTTGCGAAAACTTTAGCAAAAAAATAACCTTGGAAGGACTGTCCTCTATGTTTTTTGTCAGCAAATATCATCTTTCTCACGAATTTAAAAATGCTCTGGGGGTAAGCCTGTACAGATATATTACTCTAAAGCGGTTGGCTTCTGCAAAACAACTGATTATTAACGGCATCCCCCCCACATCCGCTTACGAAAAATCCGGCTTTAGCGATTATTCCAATTTTTACAGAACCTTTAAATCGGAGTACGGCATTAGCCCTAAAGCAGTTTTTAATAAATAAGTTTGTGGGGGGATAATCTATTATACCCCTCACAAACAAATTACAAGCAAACCGCCCCCCTACTCCTCCAAACTAACAATATTATAATAAACCCGTGCGGTAGCCTTATACACCGCCCAATAAAACACTAAAAATATTAGTATAATTACCCCTGCACACACCCCAAACAGTTGTAAATTTGTTAAGTTTAGCATACTTAGCATTTGAGTCATAAGCTTAAACACCGCAACAATGTGTACCGCCATTACGGCTATGGGTAGGAAAAACACTGTAAGTACCTGACTTTTTATTGTAGTTTTAACTTCCTGCTTGCTCATACCCACCTTTTGCATAATGGCAAACCGCGCTTTGTCCTCGTACCCTTCGGAAACCTGTTTGTAGTAAATTATAAGCACCGTTGCCATTAAAAATAAAAACCCTAAGTAAAGACCTATAAACATTAAACCGCCGTACATATTGGTAAAGTTGCCCCTTGAGTATTCTCTGCTGTCCGCACTTGCGTAAAGCTCGTTATTTCTGATGCTGTCTATAACCCCCTGTGTTAATGCGTATTGGGTTTTGGCGTCATCCTCTAAATTAAAGCCCGTGTAATAATATTTATTGGAAGATACAACCTTAGTGTTTGCTAAAATAGCCTCAATCGCCTGTTCGTCCTTTACAATTATGTCCGCTTGATTAATAGAAACGGAGTACATACTGCCGTTTTGCTGTGGATAGTTTAGCCTTTCTTTGATGATGAGATTAGTGCCGTTAATATTTAAAGTAGGCTGCAAAATTTCGCCTTTGTGTAGGCTTATGAGTGCCTCGCCATCTTGTAGCTTTGCATTTGTATTATTAAGCTTGTTGTACTCCTCTAAGGTAAAAAACATAAACGCAAAGCCGTTTTCCGAGCTGTAAGGAGAGTTTTCTCCGGCAAACTCAAACACACCGTTTGTTTTTATAAAAAGTTCTTGGTAATACCAATAACTTTTTGCATCCAAAGGAGTAACGCCGTAAGCTCGGGTTTGCTCCGCTATTATACTGTCTGTGGTTTGTATATCCTTAGCTTGCGTAACTGTGGTTATTGTCTCAAAATTTTTGGGGAAGCGTGTTTTCATAATATCGTCTATCCCGACATACATAGAAACGGTGGTGCAAAGTACAAATATTACGGCAGTAGATAATATACATATGCTTGCAAGCCCTGCCGCATTTTGCTTCATCCTGTATATTAAACCGGAAATTGCAGTAAAGTGGTTTGGTTTATAATAGTAGCTTTTTTTCTTGCGTAAAATCTTAAGCACAGCTATACTTCCCGAAATAAACAGGCAATATGTGCCGATAATGGTTAAAAGTACGGCTGGGAAAAATATGGCAAATGCCATTAGCGCCATATCGGAAAAATTGGCAAGATAGTAAGCACCCCCTAGGGCAATTACGCCTATAACCGCAAGCACCCAGTTGGTTTTAGGCTCCTTTTCCCCCACATTTGACCCTCTAAGTAGCTCTATGGGTTTGGATAAATGGACGTGGGCAACATTGTTTAGCAAGTTTAAAAAGGAAATACCCAAAAACAACAGCACGGATGCCACCACCGCAAAGGGTGTTATTTCAAACCCAAATACAACATCAAAATCAATTATTTGAAAGAGTAAAAGTAACATTAATTTGCTAAGCAGTATCCCCACAAGCAAACCCACACCAATACATATTACTGTGATGTAGAAGGTTTCTAAAAGCATCACCCTGCCTATATGGCGTTTTTCCATACCTAAAATATTAAATACGCCAAACTCTTTCTTCCGACGTTTTAGCATAAAGCTATTGGTGTAAAACAGGAAAATTACGGAGAAAAACCCAATTATCCACATACCCAAAAACAACATGGTACGCAAAGCGGCGCTGTCCGAAATCTCCCCTATTTCTCTTGCGCTTGCAATGTAGCATACATTGTAAAACATGGCAAGTATACCAATAAAAGAAATTATGTAGGGCAAATACAGTTTTTTGTTTTTTGTAATGTTTGTAACTGCAATTTTACTGTAAAAAAAACTACGCACTTCTTCCACCCCCCGATGCTATAACCGTTAGAGTGTCAAAAATCTTTTGATACATTTCCTCGTTTGTCATGGTTGCTTTATATAATTGATGAAACACCTCGCCGTCCTTAATAAAAAGCACTCTGCCTGCACAACTTGCCGCCTTTACGCTGTGGGTTACCATAAGCAAGGTTTGCCCTGCAATATTTATGTTTTCAAACAACTCCAAAAGCTCTGCGGTGGAGTGAGAATCCAGCGCCCCCGTAGGTTCGTCTGCTAATATAAGTTTTGGGTTGGTAATAAGCGCACGTGCCACGGCAACACGTTGTTTTTGCCCTCCGGAAACTTCGTAGGGGTATTTGCCCAAAATATCCGTAATGTTTAGTTGCACGGAAATTGCTTGCAAACGCCTGTCCATTTCTGTGTAACTTTTGCCTGCAAGCACTAAGGGCAAAAAAATGTTGTCCTGCACATTAAAGGTGTCAAGCAAATTAAAATCCTGAAACACAAAGCCTAAGTTATCTCTTCTAAATGCGGAAATTTCCTTTTCTTTAATGCTTAATATGTTTTTGCTCTCTAAAAAAACCTCTCCGCTGGTGGGTTTGTCTAATGCCGCAATAATGTTTAGCAAAGTTGTTTTGCCCGAGCCGGACTCCCCCATTATTGCTACGTACTCCCCTTGCTCTACGGCAAAATTTACGTTACTTAAGGCTAAAACGTTGGTGCCAAACCTTGGCGTGTATACTTTTTTAAGATTGTTTACTTCAAGTAGTGTCATATTATTACTACCTCCTTATTTTTACACCATAAGTGTATCAAAAAAGAAAATGTACAGCCATCGAAACGCCTTACATTTTCCCCCATTAACCTTACATTTTTGTAATGTTGTCAAAACTTAATTTAGTCTGCCAAAATTTGTTTTTCCAAAAACCCCACAATTACCTTTGTGCCAATGCCTACCTCCGATTGTACGCCTATTGTGTGCCCTAAAGCCAATAATATCTTTTTGCATAAAAAAAGCCCGATGCCTGTGGATTTTTTGTATTCTCTGCCGTTAAAGCCTGTAAAACCTCGCTCAAAAATACGTGGTAAATCCTCCTGCTCTATGCCTATGCCACTATCTTCGATAATTAGCTCTTGTCCTTTTAAGTATATGCGAATTTCCCCTTTGTCTGTGTACTTAATTGCATTTGAAATTAGCTGTTCTATTACAAAAGTGAGCCATTTTTCGTCTGTAAGTACCATTAAATTTGTGGGATCGTAGGTTAGTTTTAGTTTTTTATTTATAAACAATATGGAATACTTGCGCAACGCCTGCCTAATTATGCCGTCTAAAGAGTAATGCTTAAAGACAAAATCTTTTTGCATAGTTTCGCTTCTTATGTATTGCAAAGCCATTTGTGCGTACTGCTCCGTTTTAAAAAGTTGCTCTTTTAGTGATGCCGTATCTATATCGCTGTTTTGCAAAAGGAGTTGCATAGCAAAAATAGGCGTTTTTATTTGATGCACCCACATGGTGTAGTAGTCTGTAATGTTGGTTAGCAAGTTTTCCCTTTGGGTGATTTCCTCCGCCCTGCTTTTTATAAGAGCAAGAATAATGGCTTGGTAGTCCTCCTCTAATAAGGAGTTTGCACTTGGCATATTAGCCTCTATTGCCACAATGTTGGCACTTAACCCTTTAAGCACTTTATGGTTAGCTCTAAACTTTATAAAGTCCAAAATACCTATTGCTAACCCAATCACCATCACAATAGCAAAAGCATAAAAAAAGGGCTCTAAGGGCAGGTTGTACAAATAAAAAATTAAAAGTGCGCCAAGCAACCCAATTATTAGAAAAACTATGCTTTTTATATGCAGTTTTAAATAACTTCCCACTAAATAAAAAATCCCCATTAAACCATATACCCTATGCCTTTTTTTGTAATTATATAATTTTCTATACCCATTTCTTCTAATTTTTTCCTAAGTCTTGTAACGTTTACCGTTAGGGTGTTGTCGTCTATAAAGCTGTCGCTTTCCCAAAGTTTTTGCATAATTGTATCTCTTGAAACTACATTTCCTTTGTTTTCCATTAATAATTGCAAAATTTTATAATCGTTTTTTGTAAGCTCTGCGGTTTTGTTGTTGTATTCTATGGTTGCGTTGCTTAAATTTAGTATTACATTGTTATGCTCTATTACACGTATATCCTCTTTAAAGGAATATGTGCGCCTGAGGAGTGCCCCTATTTTTGCCATAAGCACGTTAATATCAAAGGGCTTTGCCACAAAATCGTCTCCGCCCATATTCATCGCCATTACTATATTTAGGTTGTCCGAGGCGGAAGAAATAAATATTACAGGCACTTTTGAGGTTTTGCGTATCTCACTGCAATGGTAAAAGCCGTTAAAGTTAGGTAGCATAACATCAAGCAAAATTAAGTGGGGGCACTCTGCCTCCGCCTGCTTTGCCACGTCTTTAAAATCCGTTAGGCTTACTGCCTCGTAATCCCACTTTCTTAGATTATCACAAATAATTTTGGAAATTGTGGCATCGTCCTCCACCACCATTATTTTATACATAGCACTCTATTTTGTCCTTAATATTTATACTCGTTTCTGTTACGTTACAGTTGTATGCAAGTATGTTTACACCACAGTTTTTGGCTTCTTTTAGCGCAGTTGCAAACTCCTCGTGAGTATTTGCGTTTGGCTTAAAGCACATGATCTCCGCCATTTGTATTACAAACACCACGTAGGCGGTATACCCTTCTTTTACGCTTAAGCAAAGCTCTTTTAAATGCTTTACCCCTCTAAGTGTGGGTGCATCGGGAAACATTGCCACCCCTTCTTCTTCCAAAGTGACCCCTTTTACCTCCACAAACTGCTTTTTGCCCTCTTTTTCTAAGTAAAAATCCAATCTGGAGTTGTTGTAGGTTACCTCCCCTTTAATAAAATCCGGTTGCCATTCCTTTTTTGCCCACTCGCAAAACACTTTGTTGGGTATTTGGCTGTCCATATTAATTAGTTTGCTTCCTTTATATACACTTATTAAATCGTACTTGGTTTTACGCATAGGGTTTTGGGATTCTTCCACAAATACCCTTGCATTAGGCACTAAAAGCTCTTTGCACCGCCCTGTATTTTTTACGTGTACAACCTCTGTTTTGCCATTAATTTCTATATGGGCAATAAATCTGTTTGGTCTTGCTATAAATCTGCCTTCCGCAATGTTGTTGTATTCCATAAACCCCTTTTGCCCTTAAATTTTAATGCCGTCCAAAACTTCCCCTATATTTTCTCTTATTACTAAGGTTGCAAGGGTGTCTATGGGGGTTTTTGTGTTGTTTATTAGCACTAAATACTCCCCTTTAAAACAGCTAATAAACCCTGCCGCCGGATATACGTTTAAAGAAGTACCCCCCACAATAAGCAAATCCGCCTTTTTAATTAGGTTTACCGCTTTTGTGGTTACCTCCTCTTTAAGCTCCTCTTCGTACAGCACCACATCGGGCTTAATAATGCCACCGCACTTGCATTTTGGTATGCCACTTTGCTTAATGCCTAAAACAACATCATCAAGAGAATAAAAGGTGTTGCACTCCATGCAATAATTGTTATGCACACTACCGTGGATTTCCTGCACATTAATGCTACCTGCCATTTGATGAAGTCCGTCGATATTTTGGGTAACAATCCCCCTTAATTTGCGGTTTGCTTCCATTTCCGCCAGCTTTTTGTGTGCCTTGTTTGGCTGTGCGTCCGAAATTAATTTATCTAAATAAAACTTGTAAAATTCCTCTGTATTTTCCATAAAAAAGGAGTGGGACACAATGGTTTCCGGAGGGTATTTGTATTGTGTGTTGTAAAGCCCGTCCACACTGCGAAAATCGGGTATTCCGCTTTCTGTGGAAACGCCTGCACCGCCGAAAAATACTATGTTTTTAGAGTTGTCTATAAATTGCTGTAGTTTGCCGTCCATAAAAATACCTCCGTAAATTTGAATTATTATTGATATTGTATCAAAAATACGGCGGTATTACAAATTAATTCCTGCTTTTTTTATTGTGATGATGATTTAGCACTTGGGGTTTGTGTAGCTCCTTCTGTGGCAGGTGGGTTTTCGGTGTTTTGCGCACCTTGTGTGCCCTCTGCATTTTGTGCACCATCTGTGCCTTGCGCATTGGCATCGGGGTTTTCCAAAAACCTTGCTACGTACAGCTTAACACCGTCCGTTACGGCATTTACCAACTTTTGCTGATACTGTGGGTCTTGCAGTAGTTTTTCCTCATCGGGATTGGAAATAAAACCACATTCCACCGTACAGCTTGGCTGCGCCCCCGGTTTTAGCAGTCTGTAAGCTACGGGTAATGCCATTCGTGGTTGTGCAATTTGCAGTCTGTCGTTCATCATTTCTTGAATACTTACCGCAAGGCGTTTGCCTACCGAGCCTTCCTCCACAAAAAATACCTGCGGACCTCTTGCCTCCGGTTTTTCAAACAGATTTTGATGCACGCTTATAAACATATCCGCCTTTGCCGTTTTTATTATCCGCTCCCTCTCTAACATATCCTCTTCTTTGGTGGCGCCTATGGCATCGTCCGTCATGCGTGTCATAATTACCTGTGCCCCCTCCCCCTCTAAGGTATTACGGAGCTTTATTGCAATTTCTAAGTTGATTTCCTTTTCTAATCTGCCTGTACCTGTGCCGGTTGAGCCCGGGTCCATACCTCCATGCCCTGCATCTACAATAATTTTTCTGCCCTTTAAACTGCCCCCCGTTGCTTGTTGTGCGGTGGCATCCGTCCAATTAATATTAATTTCTCTTGGTGGCAGCTCCCTTGGGAGGGTTGCGTAAAGCACTGCAAATAGTACGGCAACCCCTGCGCACGCAAAGGTAAGTATTTTCCAAATATCTATGGTGAACTTCTTTTTAGGTGATGTATTCATAACTACTCTCCTGTAATTTAACAGCCTTATTTACATATATTAGTGATTTGTGAAATAAAATTAACATAATTGTAACATTTACTTTATATTTTGTCAACAGAAATAACGGCAATGCTTGCACACACAAATAAGCATCCCCCGGCATAGCCGGGGGATGCTTATTGTTTTAATACATTTATGTATTAGGAGAAGAAGATGATGGTTGTGTGTGTTTATTATTATTTAGTTTAGAAATATCCGGTGCATCCTCAGGCATTGGATTTTTCTTGCGCATTACCTTATATATAAGGAAGGGAACAATAAGCACTATTACGAAACTTATAATAAGTATTGTTAAATATTGCTCCGGAGCGCCTTTTTCCGTAAGCTGAGAGGGGGGTACAAAGGATATTGCCAAAGCAAATACAGATATTATTAAGCCTGCGAAAGCTAAAATAAGTTTTAGAGGTTTTTTAATTTCAAAGGCACGTTTTAAGTCCTTGTGCTTTCTTGCAAGTTTAATGTAGGCAAGAAAGAATATTATATAGCCTACTATATATATTATTACCGTAAGAGAAATTGCGGTAAAGAAGGATACGTTGTTGCCTCCGCCACCAAAGGTTAGTACAGCCGCCCACACGGTAACTATAACGCCCTGCAAGAGTAAAAACTTTGTGGGTACACCTTTTTTGTTTTCCTCTATGAGTTTTTTGGGTAACAAACCTTTTTTGCCTGCCTCTTGCATTCCCCAGGAAGGTCCTACCACCCAAGCGGAAACCTCTGCAATTACACCAACGCAAATTAGTATTGCCATTAAGCCGGTTATCCACTCAAACCCTGCACCAAAGTGTTTGGTTAAGCCCTCAAAGCCTTGTATTACCCCTGTGGATAACCCTAATTGAGATTCCGGCACTACTGCGCCTACTGCAATACCGCCAATGGTGTTTAAAATAATTGCCACTACCACCAAAAGAATTATTGCCTTTGGATAGTCTTTTTTTACGTTTACCATTTCGTTTGCGTGAGAGGCAGATGCCTCAATGCCCGCATAGGCAAGTATAAAGGAGACAAACACCACCAGCGTATTTAGCTTGGTAAAATCGGGCAGTATGGTGGCTGCGTCCATCTTCATAATACTTACGCCACCCGTTGCAAAAAATGCTATTGCCATAACAATAAGCACTATTGCCGGTAGCATTATGCCAAAAGAAAATCCGAATTTAGAAATTTTTGCCGTAAGTTTTGTGCCTGCAAATTGAGAAAGGGTAAGTGCCCAAAATATTATAAGCACAAATATAAATTTTATAGTAGGGTTGGTATTTAGAGCACCCCATTTAAGCACGTAGGAAAGTGCACCTACAATAAAGTATATCATAGTTACAAAGCCTACGGTAATTTGAAACCATTGAAAAAATATGTTGGCAAACCCCCATTTTTCCCCCAGCAAATTACCCGACCAGGTGTAAACACCGCCTTTGTCCCAACCTTCTATTGTTGCCATCTCCGCAGAGCAGAGTGCAACGGGTAAAAACCATAAAATACCTCCAACCAAAAGGAAAAACACAAGGGATAGCCCCGAAGATGCAAATGTTGGGTATTCGTAGATTGTCATAACCATTGTGGCTGTAAGTGCAAAGAATCCAAACATAGTTAAATGCTTTGCATTAGCCGTTATTGCATTTTTCATAATTAGCCTCCTTACTATTATTTGTTTAATTGCCCTATTCCCATTGCCTTATGTTGCTAACTTACACAAGGCAACCGGGAGTATGGGTTTTATATTAAACATGAGGTATGTTTGTTAGTGTGTAAATCCTTGTTTTTTAAGTTGACCTTTATTTACCGTGTCCACCAATGTATTTTTCTCGAGATACTCTATCTCTCTGTTAAAATCCTCCACTAATTCTTCGCACATATTGTAGGTTAAATCCGCACGCACCACAAACCTTTGTATTACAACGTTTGTTAAATTCTCGGGTAGGGTGTATGCCGGCACCTGCCAACCACTCATAAGTAGCCTGTCCGCCAAATCAAACAGCGACCACTTGTGCTTTGTTGGGTCTTTTAGTTTGTAGCACACAACGGGAATGTTACTGCCGTCGTTATATACTTCAAAAATGCCTGCATCCTTAATTGCTTTTGTAATAAGTAGGGCAACATCTCTCGTGTGCTTTTGGATTTTCTGCAATCCATCAAAACCGTAGCGCAAAAAGATATAATACTGCCCCATAATTTGACTTGCACTCCTTGAGAAATTAATAGCCATTGTGGGTTGCTCTCCCCCTAAATAATTAACGTAGAAAATTAATTTTTTGGGTAGATATTCCTCGTTTTTCCATAAAATCCAACCAATGCCCGGGTATACAAGCCCGTATTTATGCCCGGAGGTATTTATGGAAACCACGTTTTTAAGGCGAAAATCCCACTCTAATTTAGGGTCTGCAAAGGGGGCAAACATTCCTCCCGAAGCACCGTCCACATGGATGTGCACGGGTACTTTTGCCGTTTTGTTATATTTTTCCAAAATATCGTTTAGCTTTTTAATATCGTCAAACTTGCCTGTGTAGGTTATTCCTAAAATACCCACAACTCCTATGGTGTATTCGTCCACATAATCCAAAACTTTATCTGTATTTAGGCTCATATGCTCCTCGTCTAAGGGTACAAGACGCATATCTATGTCCCAGTACACGCAAAATTTTTCCCAGCAAATCTGATACCCCGAAGAAATTACCAAATTTGGCTTTTTGGCGTTAATATCTATGCCTGCCTTTTGCGCTTTTTCTCTCCAGTTAAATTTTAGCGCCATGCCCCCAAGCATACATGCCTCGGAAGAGCCTACCGTAGATGTACCCATTGCCTTTGAGGTATCGGGTGCGTTCCACAAATCTGCAATAATGTTTACGCAGTAGTTTTCTATTTGAGTACAGCGAGGGTATTCGCTTTTGTCTATTGCATTTACAGCAAGCGTTTCGCTCATTAGCTGTTTTGCCTCGTCCTCCATATATGTGCCACAGAAAGTAGCAAGATTTTGTCTTGCATTTCCCTCGTCTATAAGTTGGTCTTTTATTAATTCGTATGCAGTTTTAGCAGGAATGGATTTTTCGTTTAACTTATTTTTTGGTATAGCGGTATCTGCTTCCAAAATGGCTAAATTAGGCGAGCTGATTTTAAGATTTTTAAACGGTGTATTGTAGTGCAACACTATCACCACTTCCTTTCCTATTATTTTTGATGAACATATATAAACCCTATTTTTTGCTTTAAACAAAAAAAATACAATTATTTTAGAATTGTATTTTTAATGGCGATATTTAAAAACATATGTATCTTAAATAATATAGCTTAGTGGTTTTTGCTATGCTCATGTTGCATTTCGTGGGCAAATACCTTGTTAATATTTTTTGCGTCTCCAAAAGCAATAACTTGGTCTCCCACTTCAAAAACCAAATCCGGACTTACCTCCAAAACCTCCGCAGAGCGTTTAATAAAAATAATGTGTATGCCGAAGTCCGCACGCACGTTGGACTCTTGAATGGACTTTTGCTTTAGCATATGGGGCATTTTATTTATGGTGATTTCCGCAATAACTCCCCGTGGGTACTCGTCTAAAACTACTATGGGGTTATCGTTATTTTTGTATAGCAGTCTAATACCCATTGCTTCTATTTTCCTATTTAGCCACGCCTTTGTAACAGGCACTTTTTTAAGTATAAAAAAACCTGTAAACACCGCAAAAATAACAATACTCAACTGCCAAAAATCCGTTCTGGAGCCGTAGGGCAAGGTTAAAACCACGTTTACAAACACAGAAACTACGGTTAGGGAAAATATAAACCCAAAAAGCATAACCTGCCTTGCAAGCCTTCTTCTATTGATGGTAGCAAGCACCATCTCTGCTTCCTTAGTGGTAAAACCGCTGTTGGTAATTAAAGAAACCACCTGAAACCGTGCCTTCTCCTCGGACATCCCCGTCATCCTAAACAATAAAGTGTAAATGTCTATAATCAAAATAAACATAACAGCTACCGCAAAAAAGAGGGATAATGAAATTACAAGACTCATATTAATTCAATCCTTTACTTTTTTATTATACTTAATTTAAAATATAGCTTATTTTGACGAAAAAAGCGAGTTGCCCTTGCTGTCTGTCCCCACTATTAAAGGCATTTCTTTAACCGTTAGTTTTACTATTGCTTCTGTGCCTAAATCCTCAAAAGCCACAAACTCCTGTTTTAGTACGCATTTGCTGATAAGCGCACCCGCACCCCCTGTTGCACACAAGTAAACCCCTTTGTGTGCTATAATGGCGTCTGTTACCTCTCTGCAAAACTCCCCCTTGGCAATAACACCCTGCATACCCATTGCAAACATGGTAGGTGCATATTTGTTCATGCGCGATGCCGTAGTAGGTCCGCAAGAATTTATTATCTGCCCCGGTTTTTGAGGGCAGGGCCCTGCGTAGTAAATCCAACAGTCTTGTAAGTTTAGTGGGAGCTCCTCGTTGTTTTCTATTAGGTTATACAACCGTTTGTGTGCGGCGTCCCTTGCGGTGTAAATTTCTCCGCTGACACTTAAGGTGTCTCCTGCTTTTAGGGTTAAAAGCTCCTCTTTGCTCATGGGTAGAATGTATTCCTTCATAGTATTGCCTCCCCGTGTCTTAGTGCGTGGCAACAAAAATTAATTGCCACAGGCAATGCGGAAATATGAGTGGGAAACTTTGCAATATGCACAGCAAGACAGTAAGTATCTCCCCCCATGCCCATAGCGCCCAGCTTTAAATCGTTTATTTTGGTTTTAATTTCCTCTTCCATTGCACCTAAGATTTTATCCTCGTTTACGCTTCCTATTTTTCTTAGCAGTTGCTGTTTTGCCATAAATGCACAATGCTCGAAAGTACCTCCGATGCCTATGCCCAAAACCACAGGCGGACAAGGATTGCCCCCTGCATTTTGGGCGCTCTTAACAGCAAAATCCACAATGTCTTTAGGGCTGTGCGCCGGTGTAAGCATTTTAAGTGCGCTCATATTTTCGCTGCCAAAACCTTTTGGCATAACGGAAATTTTAAGTTTATCCCCTTTTGTGATTAATGTATGCACCACCGCCGGTGTGTTATCCTTAGTATTTATGCGTGTAAGTGGGTCTAACACGGATTTTCGGAAGTAGCCGTCCTTGTACGCTTGCCTAACTCCTTCGTTAATGCTTTCGTGTAAATCCCCCGATATATGCACGTCTTGCCCTATTTCCAAAAACACCACACCCATACCGGTATCTTGGCAGGAGGGTATAAATTCCTTTTTGGCAAGCTCTATGTTTTTGGTTAGTTGAGAAAGTATCTCCTTTGCATGTGGCACACTTTCCTTTGCGTGCGCCTCTTTTAGTGCTGTTGATAGGTCTTGAGTTGGGCATATGCAAGCCTCGGTAAATAAATTATATACCGTAGCTTGTATTTGTTGTGCGGTTATTTCTTTCATTTAATTATGATTCCCTTTCTGCTAAATACGGAATTATCTTTTGCTGTATCCGCCGTTGTTGTTTTTTTGTCAGTTTATTTAAAATTATCTCGCAAGCGCCTTTGGCCAAACTGCTTGTATCTATGTAAGTTTGGGTGGTGTTGTCTAAATCTTTACCCACAAAATATATTTTTTCTTTATTGTGATGTTGATTTAGAGCAAACAAAGCCCCTTTAGATGCCTGTTTTTCCGTTACAAATACTGCGTCTATATCCTCGCCTAAAAGCTGCATCATAGCAGAGTAGCCTTCTTCAAAGGTGTTGTTGCAGTGCTTAATGTACCTATCTTCCACCTCTATTTCCTTTTCCTCGAGTGCTGTTTTGTAGCCTATTAGCAACTCTCTTCCTTTGGGTGGGTTTTGTGTAATTATGCCAATTTTTCTGTTCCATTTTGCAATAATGTGAGAAGTTGCTAATTTTGCCCCTTCAATATTATCTGCCTCCAAAGTGTCTATCTCCTCTTCGGAAATTTTGCCTACATGCACAACGGGTATGCTTGCATCTGAAAATTTTTCGTAACCGCTACTTTTTAGTGTGTACATAAGCAGGGCATCAACATGCCTTTTAAAAAGCATATTTAAGCATTGAATTTCTTTTTGAGCATTCCCCTCTGTTATGCACAAAATGGTACTGTAACCGTTTTCCAAAAGTATGTCCGTAACAACCTTTACGGACGAAGCGCACTCTTTTAAGCTATCCACCACCAAGCCTACCAACCCTGTGGTATTGGATTTTAAAGAGCGTGCAACCTCGTTTGGTGTATAGCCGTATTTTGCCATAGCCTCGAGTATTGTTTTGCGTGTTTGTGGGGCAACGTTTTCTTTATTGTTTGCCACTCGAGATACTGTTGCAACAGAAACATTTAATGCTTTTGCAATTTGTTTTAGTGTCATTTTTTCAGGCACCTCATTATAGTTATAATATTATTGTAGTATATTTAAACCTTAAATAAACGGGTTTGCAAAAAATATATGGAAGTACAGTTGGTCTAAAAGCACCAGCACTCCGATTACTCCAACATAAATGGCAAAAATGTATAGTTTCATCTTGCTTATCATGCGTATCATAAATTTTATTGCAAAAAAACCGCATATTGCCGCCGCAATAGTGCCAAACACCACCGCAGGTACAGACACATCTCCCATACCTTCCGTTGATAAATCCTTAATGCTTAGCACCAAAGAGCCAAGAATGGTGGGTATGGACATTAAAAAGGCAAAACGAGCGGCTAAAGTCCTGTCTACACCGCTAAATAAACCGCCCGCAATGGAAGAGCCGGACCTTGACACACCGGGCATTATTGCCACAGCTTGCATTATACCCATTGTAACGGCTTGTTTTACACCAATGTGCTTTTTTAAAGCTATACGTTTTGCAATAAGCTCGCTTATACATAAAATTATTGCCGTACCAAAAAAACCAAAGGCAAGGAATGTGCCTTCAAAAGCGCCTTTAAAGAAGTCCTCCAAAAATAAGGCCGCCAAAACCGCAGGCACGGTTGCAATTAAAAGCATACCCATCAGTTTTTGCACAGGGTGGCAGATAAGGCTTTTTATATCCTTTGCAAATATAATAAAAACCGCAACGAGTGTGCCCATATGTAGCATAACATCATAAAAAAGAGGCACGTTATCCACACTAAAAATCTGCTGAAATAACACAAGATGTCCGGAGCTTGACACAGGCAAAAATTCCGTAAGCCCTTGGATTACTCCCAATATTATCGATTCGAATATTTCCATTAATGTCTTCCTCTAATACAAGTTAATTTTTTCTTAATTATAGCATAACAAATTATTAAATCATATACAAATATGATTTTTTCTGTTAAAATAATTACCATAAAATTATTTTTGATATTGAAACAGGTGTAAATATATATGACGCAAAGAAATATGGCATCCGGGTTTGAGACAGATTATAAAACAGGATTAAATGACGAACAGGTAGCGCAGCGAGTAGCTGTCGGTTTGGTAAATAATGTTGTTACCACAAAAACCAAAAGCTACAAAGAAATTTTTAAAACTAATCTTATTACTTTTTTTAATATACTTAACTTTGTACTTGCAATACTGGTAATAATTACAGGCTACTATAAAGATTTAGTGTTTATGCTTGTCGTGCTTGGAAACCTTGCCATTGGTATTTCTCAAGAGATTATATCCAAAAAGACTTTAGATAAACTAAACGTACTTGTTGCCACCAAAGCTTCTGCCGTCAGAAACGGCAAAAACGTTACACTAAATGTAAGTGATGTTGTATTAGATGATATAGTTCTACTGAAATCGGGCAACAACGTATTTGCAGACAGCGTGCTTGCAGAGGGTTTTTTGGAGGTAAACGAATCCCTAATTACGGGGGAGTCCGATATCATCACAAAAAAAAAGGGAGATACTATTTCCTCCGGCAGTTTTGTGGTTTCGGGAAATGCTTATGTACGTGTAATAAACGTGGGCGAGGACAACATTGTAAATAAAATCGCAGGTGCGGTTAAGGTTACAAGAAAGCGTAAATCCGAACTACGCACCGCACTTAACAAGATTTTAAAGTTAGTAAGCTCCATATTAATACCCCTTGGAATACTACTTTTTATTAAACAATACAGCTTAGGGCTTACCTGGGACCAAAACATACTTAAAACGGTGGCGGCATTAATAGGCATGATACCCGAGGGGCTAATTTTGCTTACGAGTGTTTCTCTTGCTATGGGTGCGGTTATTCTTGCATACAAACAAACATTGGTGCAAGATTTGTACTGCATAGAGACTTTGGCACGGGTAGACACCCTTTGTTTAGATAAAACAGGTACTTTAACCGAAGGCAGAATGCACGTAAAAGAGATTAAAAAGTTAGAAGACTTTAATGATAGCGAGGTAATGGCAAACATTTGCGGTGCCTTAAAGGACGATAACTCCACATTTATAGCCATAAAAGAAAAGTTTGGAGAGGCAACTAACTACACAGCGGTGGCAGATATACCCTTTTCTTCCGAGCGCAAATACAGTGGTGTTTACTTTGAAAATGAAGGTAGCTACATTTTAGGCGCAACGGATTTTGTATTTAAAAACGAGGAATTACCACTACCCCAAACAGACGGTAAGGACAGAATACTCGTGCTTGCCCACAGCAATAACGGCTTTGAAGGTAACAGCCTACCTACGGAATTAAAACCAATAGCCTTTATCATCATCGCCGATAAAATAAGAGAATCGGCAAAAGACACCATAAATTATTTCTACGAGCAAGATGTTAATATAAAGATAATTTCCGGAGACAGCGCCTCTACCGTTAGGCAAATTGCCACGGAGGCAGGGGTTAAGCAGGCAGAGCTTGCCGTTGATGCCAACACGCTAACCACCAAAGAAGAGGTGGAGGAGGCTATACTTAAATACAACGTATTTGGCAGAGTTTCTCCCGAGCAAAAGCAGATTATGGTTAGTGCACTAAAGGCTCAAGGGCACACGGTAGCAATGACGGGAGACGGCGTAAACGATGTTTTGGCGCTTAAAGCTTCCGATTGCAGTATTGCCATGGCAAGTGGCAGCGATGCGGCTAAAAATGTCTCGGACATTGTACTTTTGGAGTCTAATTTTGAGAGTATGCCAAACGTTGTAGCAGAAGGGCGCAGAGTTATAAACAACATAGAGAGAGTTGCCACCATGTTTATTTCAAAAACGGTGTTTTCCTTCCTCCTTGCAATTTTTACCTTGTTGCTTTCTCAAAACAGTTATCCCTTCTCCCCCTTGCATTTAACTATGATTAGCTTTATAAACATAGGCTTTCCGGCGTTTTTCTTGGCTTTAGAGCCAAACAACAAGCGCATAGAGGGCAGTTTTATTACAAACGTGCTTTCAAAATCCTTGCCCGGTGGACTTGCAATGTTTTTCAACATACTGCTTATAAACTTTATTACAATTTTTGTGCCTGCAAGCCCGGAGGCTGTTTCTACCGCCAGCATCGTACTTACAATAGCAACAGGACTTTGGATAGTAGTAAAGGTAAGCCTACCTTTAACCACCGCAAGAAAAATCATCATTTTGGCATCAATAGGCATATTTGTATGTTGCATAACCTTTTTACGAGGGTTTTTCGGCATTGCGCCACTCACCACCCCCGTTATTATCTTTTGCTGTATACTAACGGCTATTATGCCCTTTATTATGATGGCAATGGAATGGGTTGCTAAGCGAATAATAACTTTTTTAAATGCGGTTAATAAGGTTAAGGCTAAACAAAAGAAAAAATAGGCAAAAATTTCAATATTATATTGAAATTAATATTAACTCGTGCTATAATGGCAAAGTAACTAAAAAGAGGAACTTACTTTCAGTATGGAGAAATACCCAAGTACGGCTGAAGGGGCTCCCCTGCTAAGGGAGTAGGCTGAGGTAATCGGCGCGAGGGTTCAAATCCCTCTTT
>CAZVNZ010000013.1:0-70131 GCA_964628515.1 uncultured Christensenellaceae bacterium | reverse complement strand
TGAAATACCTTTTTCTGTAGTGGATTTTATATCTTAAGTGCGTTTGTCCACTCCCTACTTTGTAAAAGAGTTGAAAAAAATCAAAAATTTAGGTATAATAAATAAATTACAAAGTGCGTGGATAATTAAGGAAAAAAATCGGTTTAGAAAAAATGCGCATTAAAAGGAATCATAATGAGATTAGATAAATATTTAAAAGTATCAAGAATAATAAAAAGGCGTACAGTAGCTCAAGGTGCTTGCGAGGGTGGGCATGTCAGCGTAAACGATAAAATCCAAAAAAGCAGTTATAACGTTAAAGTGGGGGATGTAATTACCATAGAGTTTGGACAAAAACCCTTGTGTGTCAGAGTGTTAGCCCTTGTGGAAAGCACAAAAAAACAAGATGCAGAAGGAATGTACGAGGTAATTTAATATGAATATTTGCGCTATTGTATTGGCGGCAGGCAGCGGAAAACGTATGAATATAGACGCAAACAAGGTTTTTTTAAAGTTTGAAGAGCAAAGTGCGGTTATAAGATGCTTAAAAACTTTTGAGCATACCAACCTGTTTTCTCAAATAATTGTGGTTTGCAAGAAGGAAGAAGAGGAAATTGTACGGAAAAAAGCACATAAGTATTTAAAAAGCACCAAGCATATTTCTTTTTGTGAGGGTGGAGCGGAGCGCCAGTATTCTGTGGAAAACTCCCTTGAATTGTTGGACGAAAATATAGATATTGTGCTTATACACGATGCGGCAAGATGCTTTGTTACAGAGGATATAATAAGAAACTGCGTGGCATCCACCATACGCTACGGCAGCGGTGTTGCGGCTATTCCGGCAACGGACACAATTAAACGCAGTAAAGACGGTATTGTAACCGAAACTTTGCCCAGGCAAGAGTTGATGTGTGTACAAACCCCCCAAACTTTTAAAAAGGATGTGGTGGTTAAGGCGTATCATCACGCAAAAAAAGAGCAATTTTTGGGTACGGACGATGCAAGTTTAGTGGAGCGGTTAGGCTACGAGGTGCGCCTTGTAAACGGCTCTAAAAACAACATAAAGCTAACCACAAATCACGATATAGAAGAAGGGGAGCGCATAGTGGCAGAGCAGGGCAAATCCAACTTGCGCATAGGCAACGGTTTTGATATGCACGCTTTTGCCAAAGACAGAAAATTAGTCTTAGGCGGTGTGGAAATAGAAAGCGAGTACGGGCTTGAGGGGCATTCGGATGCAGATGTGCTTATTCATGCTGTTATGGACGCACTCTTAGGTGCCGCCCGTCTTGGTGATATTGGAGAGCTTTTTCCACCCACAGATGCAAAATACAAGGATATTTACTCTATAAATTTACTTACCGAAGTGGGGGACTTACTCTACAAATACGGTTACAGAATAGTAAATATAGACAGCACAATTATTATGCAACAGCCAAAAATTCAAACATACAGAACGCAAATGATTAAAAACATTGCAAAAGCATTACAAATTAAAGAAGAATACGTAAATGTCAAGGCAACCACAACCGAATTTTTAGGAACAATAGGCAGGGGTGAGGGTGCGGCCGCACAGGCGGTTTGCATTATTAAAAAGGCAACATAATGAGGAATAAAAGAGCAACAATAAGAAGACCGATAAAGCCTGTAAGCAACAACGTTTACAAGGCGGTATCCGTTTTAAAAATAGTGGTAATATGCGCACTTATAGGGGCGGGTATTGTACTTATGATACTCTTTGGTTTTCCTTTTATAGAGGATATTATCAAAGATGTGGACCCAACACTTAGGTATCAGAAAAAAATAGAAGCCAACTTTGATTTTACCCCCGTAGAGCAAAAAAAGAAGAGCGATTTAATTTCTGCAGAGCTTTATTTATCCCAATTTAAATTGAAAAACGAGCCATTTATGGACGATTTAAAAATAGTATTTACCACTCAAAACGAAAAAAAGAGTGTTACGGAATTAGATGCCCTCGTGCTGTATAATGTTATTAGCGAGGAAGCGGAAATACTGCCTAATATAGAAAAAAAGTACGATAACTTAATGTCTCCCGTTATGGCAGGCAACTTTATTGTATTTATAGACAGTATGACAAACGGCGGCGGCAGAATTTTAGGCTACGATTTGCAAAAGCAAGAGCAGTTTTTAATTAAAGAATACGCTTATGCAATACCAAGAATTTCCATTGCAGGCAACACCATTGCCTTTATGCAGTGGGCAGGAGACGATGTGCAACGTCTGTATGTGTACGATGTCGTAACAAGGGAGGGCGCTACCGTAAAACTGTACGAAAAAACCACTAGCAACAGTAATGTAAGCATTTCCAAAACGGATATGGTGTGGTCGGAATACGATAAGGGTAAGGGGCTTTTAAAGCGGATTGTCCTTGACAGCGACGGCTCAAAATACGAAAATTACGACTTCGGGCAGTATGTGTTTGAGCCAAAAACCAACGGCAAGGATATTGTTTTTGCAACAAAGGAAGATATTATAAACGGCGATTTAATGCTGAGTGTAGGTGGTCAAACACCGGTACACATTGCAAGCAATGTGGCAAATTACGGTTTAGGCACAAATTTTGTGGTTTATACTAAAGAGGATAAAGTCTTTCTTAGCTTTACAGATTCTCTTGTAACAAAAGAGCTTTCCACAGACATCACCCAAAACATATTAGCATCGGTAAACGGTGGCGGAGTGTGTTATTACGATATTACGGACGGTGTACTTACGGACGAAGTTGTAAAATACTTAATAGTGGAGTAAATATGGCAAAAGAAAAAACGGAATTTGTATGTAGCGAGTGTGGCTATAAAACAGGCAAGTGGCTGGGAAAATGCCCCTCTTGCAACAACTGGAATACTTTGGTGGAGGAGGTTATTCAAACGGCGTCTACCTCTCTTTTGGCAAAAAAAAGTAAGAGTATGCCGGCTAAAATATACACTTTTAAAGATATACCCACAACCTCGGAAAAACGTGTTAAAACAGGTATTTCTGAGTTTGACAGAGTAATCGGCGGTGGAGTGGTTAAAGGAAGTGTGGTGCTTTCCGGCGGAGAGCCCGGTATTGGCAAATCCACCTTGTTTTTGCAAATAGCAAAGAGTTTATGCCTTGTAGGCAAGGTGCTTTACGTATCGGGGGAAGAGTCTCCGGCGCAAATAAAAATGCGTGCCACACGCCTTGGTATAGAAGAAGAAATCTATATAATGGCAGAAACGGAAGTAGGCAGTATAATTGCAGGCATAGAGGAGCTAAAGCCCCAATTTGTAATTGTAGATTCCGTACAAACTATTTATGATGCGGATTTATCATCCGCACCTGCCAGCGTGTCTCAGGTTAGAGGTTGTGCGGCGCTACTTACAAATACGGCAAAGCGTATGGGTATAGCCACTTTTATAATAGGACATGTAACAAAGGAGGGGGCAATAGCAGGGCCTCGTGTTTTAGAGCATATTGTAGATACCGTCCTTTATTTTGAGGGGGAGAAAACCTCCAACCTCCGTATTTTAAGGGCGGTTAAAAACCGTTTTGGTTCTACAGACGAAATTGGGGTGTTTGAAATGCGAGACATAGGCATGAGCGAGGTACTAAACCCCACCATGCTACCCACGGGCGAGCATTTAGAAAAGCTAAACGGCATAAGCATATACCCTGCAATACAAGGCACACGTCCTATGCTCCTTGAAATTCAGGCGCTGTGCTCTCATACTCAACTTGCAATTCCAAGAAGGATGGCATCGGGCATAGATGTAAACAGACTTTATATGCTATGTGCCGTTCTTGAGAAAAAAATCGGCTTAAAGCTGTATAATCAAGATATTTTTATAAATGTGGCAGGGGGAATAAAAATAAAAGAGCAAGCGGCGGATTTGCCATTAGCGGTAAGTATTGTATCCTCCCTTAGAAATCTTGCCTACAAGGCTAATGTAGCATATGTGGGAGAAATTGGGCTTTCGGGAGAAATTCGCCATGTAAGTGGGCTAAACAGAAGGATAAACGAGTGCGAAAAAATGGGCTTTACAAAAGTTTTTGTGCCAAAACAAAGTATAGAAGGAGGCGCAAAACCCAAAATTGAGGTGGTGGGGGTAAGTACATTACTGGACGTGCTTACAAAAATTTAACAGTTTGTTTACAATTAGCGCACATTATATACATAAACAAAATTTAAAATCTTAAAAAGTGAGGTGATGATGTGTTAGATAAAATTTTAAGAATATTTATATCCGCTGTGGGTTTTTTAATAGGGCCGGGCATTTGCTTTCTAACCTTTAAAATTATAGAAACAATAAGTGGCAAAAACCCCTCGGATACCTTAGCGCAATGGCTTGTGCTTTGTATTTTTGTAACCTGCGGTATTATATCCGGAATTATTTTTGTTTTATTATCCAAAAAACTTACGGAGGCTATAAAAAGAGGCATAAAAAGCATAGAAAGCTCGATAGCAAAAGCGCCGGGGCAATCCCTACTTTCGGGGGCAATAGGCTTAATATTAGGCTTAATTATTGCTGCCTTAATTTCCGTTATTATAAGCCAACTGCAAATAGTGTGGATAACCGTACCCCTAACCATTATGGTTTACATAGTGCTTGGTGCGGTGGGCGCATCTGTGGGTATAAAAAGAAAAATGGAGCTTACCCCAACGGCAAAGCCAGCAAAAAAATCCTCAAAAAGCACAGAGTATATTTCTCCCAAAATTTTGGATACAAGTGTAATTATAGACGGTAGAATATTCGACATTTGCAAAACGGGTATGTTTGAGGGGGATATTATAATACCGGAATTTGTCCTCATAGAGCTACAAAAAATTGCAGACAGCGCAGACTCTCTAAAACGCACCAAAGGCAGAAGGGGGCTTGATGTTATAAAAAAAATGCAAACGGAGTTAAAATCCAACATCAAAATAATTGATACAGACTACGAAGACGTGCCCGATGTGGATATTAAACTGCTAAAATTAGCCAAAGATATTGACGGCACGGTGGTAACCAACGACTACAATTTAAACAAGGTTGCAATGGTGCAAGATGTAGGGGTGTTTAACATAAACGAGCTTGCAAACGCCCTAAAACCCGTTTTAGCCGCTGGAGAAGAGCTTTTCGTAACCATAACAAAGGACGGTAAAGAGCAAAACCAAGGCATAGCCTACTTAGACGACGGCACTATGATAGTGGTGGAAGGGGCAAGAAATAAGAGGGATCAAACAATAGATGTAATAGTAACAAGTATATTGCAAACGGCGGCAGGTAGAATGATTTTTGCAAAAATTAAAGAATAGTCGCAAAATTAGTCGCAAATATTATAAGAAAATATTGTATTTGCAGAAAAATAATGTTATAATTATATACTGATTTATTATATTTGGAAAGCAAGGGATTATGAGTGGCTAAATCTAACAAATATTTATTAATTATAGGCATACTTATATACATTATAGTAGGTGTGTTTGCCATAAATTTAATCACAAATTGGATGACACAAGAGTATTACATTATGCTTGGCACAAAAGCATTGGATATAGCAAAAATAGCATCAAATAAATTTGAAATAACGGACAGGGAGGTAGAGGAGCTAAAAAAGCTTACTTTTGAGGAAACTTTAGAGCATCCTGCCAACAAAAGACTCACCGCCCTTTTTACCCAGCCCGATTTCAGTCCGGATTTTAAATACGCATATTTAATGGTACAGCTAAAACCGGAGGAAGTAAAATACTACGTAACCAAAGAAAACGAGGAGTTTTACGAAGCAAAAGCAGGCACACCCTTAAATTTGCTGTGGTTGCTTGATGTTATAGTAAATAAAGAACAGCAAGTAGTAGTTTCGGGTACTGCCAATTATTACGATGATACCAACAGATACTCATTTTTAAGAGGGGCGGACTCCCCTTATTTTAAAGAGGAAAAAAGCGGTTATGTAATAGTAAAAGACGAATACGGAGACTCCTTTACGGGAATGGTGCCCATATACTCAAAAGAAAATAATTTTGTGGGGCTTATGGGTGTGGATATTTATTATGAAAGCTACATTTTACACACCAATAATATAAGAAGTGCGTTAATGCTAACCTTTATACTGCCCTCCATAGTGCTTACAATAATATACATACTTTTATACAGAAAAAAGAGCAGTATAAGCGATAAAGAAGTAAATACAGACCCACTTACACAGTTATACAACAGGCGCTATTTAGAGATAATCTTTCCTAAAGTAATTAGGGAATGTTGCACAAAAAAACAGCCACTTTGCGCAATAATGGCAGATATTGACTACTTTAAAAATTACAACGATAACTATGGGCATAAAATGGGGGACGACGTAATAACCTCGGTGTGCGCAAGCATAAAATCCGTGCTTAGAAGCAATATGGATGTTGTGTGCCGTTACGGTGGAGAGGAAATTTTAATTTTACTGCCGGATACCGATTTAAACGGCGGTATTAATGTGGCAAAAAAGATTAAAGTGGCGGTGGACATTTTAAAAATTCCTCACGATTTTAGTTTGGCGGATAAATTTATTTCCATTTCTCAAGGAATTTATTGTGCAATACCTACGGATATTACCAAAAAAGCGGAGACGGACTTTATTATTAAAGCGGACAAAGCAATGTACAGCGCGAAACAAAAGGGCAGAAACAGATACGAAATTTATGACGCAAACACAATGCCCTAATCTGCCACTTGCCAATTTATCAATTTTAATAATTTTTTTTAAAATCCTAAAAAAAACTGTTGACATATTGACTTCCTTATGATAATATAGTAAACTGCATTAGCATATGTATAATGCCGTGTTATGTCTTAATTTCAATTATAAAAAGATGTAATTTTAGGGGTGGTTATGCGGTTAGTGAGAATTATAGAGTAAAAAAACATTTTTTATATATAGGAGTTGAATTTTTAGTATGAATGAAGTTAAGTTTGGAACCAAGAAGAGAGAGAGCTTTTCTAATATCCGAAAAGTTCTGGACATGCCGGACTTAATCGAAATCCAAAAAAACTCGTACCAAAGATTTTTAGATGATGGACTGGGAGAAGTATTAAAAGATATTTCCCCTATTGTTGATTATTCTGAAAATCTTGTTTTGGAATTTGTAGATTACCAAAGTGTAAAAACATCCAAATATTCCGTAGAGGAATGTAAAGAGAGAGATGTAAACTATGCCGCCCCACTAAGAGTTAAAGTACGTTTGCTTAACAAAGAAACGGGAGAGGTAAAAGAGCAGGAAGTTTTTATGGGAGATTTCCCCTTAATGACGGAAAAGGGCACATTCATCATTAACGGTGCGGAGCGTGTAATCGTTTCCCAGTTAGTGCGTTCTCCCGGGGTGTACTTTACAGATACCAAAGACAAAGCAGGCAAGGATTTATTTAGCTCTACCGTAATACCAAACAGAGGTGCGTGGATAGAATTTGAAACGGACTCCAACGACTGTATGTTTATACGTGTAGACAGAACAAGAAAACTACCTGCAACAGTATTTTTACGTGCAATGGGCATGGGCTCTAACACGGAAATACGTACGGCTTTCGGGGACGACGAAAACATAGAAGTAACATTAAAAAAGGATAACACGACTAACAAGGACGAGGGATTATTAGAAATATACAAACGTTTGCGTCCGGGCGAGCCACCAACGGTGGAAAGTGCAAATATTTTAATAGGCGCACTGTTTTTTGACCCGAAACGTTACGACTTAGCAAGGGTGGGCAGATACAAATACAACGAAAAACTTGCAATTTCCACACGTATTTCGGGCAGAATTGCGGCAGACAACGTAATAAACGAGGAAACGGGAGAGCTTTTATGCGCCAAAGGGGAGGTAATCTCGGATAAAAAAGCCTTAGAAATCGAAAATGCCGGAGTTAATGTTGTAGATATAGACATCGAGGGCAGTATTTTACGTGTAAGGGGTAATCACTTTGTGGATGCCTCCGCTCATTTAAAGTTTAACCCAATGGATGCAGGCATCAACGAAAAGGTGTACTATCCTGCGTTTAAAGGTATTTTAGACGAGTTTGGCGCAGATAAAAACAAGCTAAAAGAAGTGCTGAAAGAAAACCTGCACATATTAATTCCAAAGCATATTATTGTGGAGGATATTTTTGCAACCGTAAGTTATTTCCTTGGCTTAAAGTACAAAGTGGGCAACACAGACGATATAGACCACTTAGGCAACAGACGTTTGCGCTCGGTAGGAGAGCTTTTGCAAAACCAAATTCGAGTAGGTTTAACAAGGTTAGAAAGGGTAGTAAGGGAGAGGATGTCCATACAGGATATGGATGTTGCAACTCCCTCCAACTTAATTAATATACGTCCGGTAACGGCGGCTATTAAGGAGTTTTTCGGTAGTTCTCAGCTTTCTCAGTTTATGGATCAAACAAACCCATTAGCAGAGCTTACCCACAAAAGAAGATTATCAGCCTTAGGACCGGGCGGTCTTAACAGAGACAGGGCAAGTTTCGAGGTTAGAGACGTTCACCATTCACATTACGGCAGAATGTGCCCAATAGAAACTCCCGAAGGTCCAAACATCGGTCTTATCGGTTCTCTGTCCACCTATGCACGTGTAAACGAGTACGGTTTTATAGAGACACCCTTTAGAATAATAGACAAAAAACGCAATGTAGTTACAAACGATGTTAAATATATGACGGCGCACGAAGAGGACGACTTAATCGTAGCCCAAGCAAACGAGCCTATAGACGAAAACGGGCAGTTTGTTCACGAGCGTGTAATGTGCCGTATTCGAGACCAATTTGTAGAAGCGCACAGAGAAGAAGTGGACTTAATGGACGTTTCCCCTCAACAGCTTGTATCCGTGGCAACAGCATTAATTCCATTTTTGGAGAATGATGATGCTAACAGAGCGCTTATGGGCTCTAACATGCAAAGACAGGCGGTACCCCTTTTAATACCCGAGGCACCCGTGGTGGGCACAGGTATGGAGTACAAAGCCGCCTACGACTCCGGAGTGCTTGTAATAGCAGAAAAAAACGGTGTTGTAAGGAGTGTTACAGCAAAAAAAATAGTAATAGACAACGACGACAATACGGTTAGCGAGCATAACTTAATTAAGTTTGCCCGCTCCAACCAAGGTACTTGTATAAACCAACTACCCATTGTACACAGAGGGCAAAGCATCACCCAAGGTCAGGTAATTGCAGACGGACCTTCTACGGATAAAGGGGAGATGGCGCTTGGCAAAAACGTGCTTGTAGGTTTCATGACATGGGAAGGCTACAACTACGAGGATGCTATTTTACTTTCCGAAAGGCTTGTTAAAGACGATGTGTTTACTTCCATTCATATTGAAGAATACGAGGCGGAGGCAAGGGACACTAAATTAGGGCCGGAAGAAATTACAAGAGACATTCCAAACGTGGGCGAGGACGCACTTAAAGATTTAGATGCAAAGGGTATAATTCGCATTGGCGCAGAAGTCAGAAGCGGAGATATTCTTGTGGGCAAAGTTACTCCAAAGGGAGAAACGGAACTTACGGCAGAAGAGCGACTGCTTAGAGCCATATTTGGAGAAAAAGCAAGAGAAGTAAGAGATACCTCCCTTAGAGTTCCTCACGGAGAAGGCGGTATTATCGTAGATGTAAAGGTATTTACAAGAGAAAACAAAGACGAGCTTACGGCAGGAGTAAACAAACTTGTGCGTGTATACATTGCTCAAAAAAGAAAAATTTCCGTTGGGGATAAAATGGCAGGACGTCATGGCAACAAAGGTGTTATTTCAAGGGTAATGCCTGTGGAGGATATGCCATATTTGCCGGACGGCACACCCTTAGATGTTGTGCTAAACCCTCTTGGCGTGCCTTCCCGTATGAATATCGGGCAGGTGTTAGAGGTGCATTTAGGCATGGCGGCAAGAGCTCTTGGCATAGAGATTGCCACCCCCGTTTTTGACGGCGCAACAGAGGAGGATATAGAAGAACTCTTAGAAAAAAGCGGACTTTCCAGAGACGGAAAAACGGTACTGTACGACGGCAGAAGCGGAGAGCCCTTTGAAAATAGAGTTACGGTAGGCTATATGTACATACTTAAACTTGCTCACTTGGTAGACGACAAAATCCACGCACGTTCCACAGGGCCATACTCTCTCGTTACCCAACAACCTCTTGGCGGTAAAGCGCAATTTGGCGGTCAACGTTTTGGAGAGATGGAAGTTTGGGCACTTGAGGCATACGGTGCGTCAAACACATTGCAAGAAATTCTCACGGTTAAATCGGACGATGTTATTGGCCGTGTAAAAACTTACGAATCTATCGTAAAAGGAGAAAACATACCCGAGCCGGGAGTACCCGAATCCTTTAAGGTACTTATTAAGGAAATGCAAAGCTTGGGATTAGATATTAAAGTTATTTCCGAAGACAGAGGGGAAGTTGCAATAAAAGAAACCATAGACGACGAAATGCTTATGGATATAAACATTGCAGGAGTGGAGGACTTACCAATGGAAGAAGGCGCAGAATTTGATGCTTCCGAGATGATCATAGAAGATATTGACGAGCTCGATTTAGACGACATCGATATGTTAGACGATGACGACGTTAATTTTGACGATCTTGACGATGTGGTAGAGGATATAGATTTAGAAGATAATATCCTTGATGTTGACGATTTAGATTTTGATTGATAGATAAGTAATTAGAAAAGGAGAGGAGTTTATTTTGTTCGAACTCAATACATTTGACTCTATACAAATTGGTTTGGCATCTCCCGAGAAAATCAGAGAGTGGTCCAGAGGGGAAGTTAAAAAACCCGAAACAATAAATTACAGAACACTAAAGCCGGAAAAAGACGGTTTGTTTTGCGAAAAGATTTTTGGACCCACTAAGGATTGGGAGTGTCATTGCGGAAGATATAAACGTGTAAGATATAAAGGCATAGTTTGCGATAAGTGCGGAGTAGAAGTTACTCGTGCAAAAGTAAGACGTGAGAGAATGGGGCATATAGAACTTGCCGCTCCCGTTTCTCATATTTGGTATTTTAAAGGTATACCTTCAAGAATGGGGTTACTACTTGATATGTCTCCACGTTCCTTGGAGAAAATACTTTATTTTGCGGCATTTGTGGTTACAGACCCAATGGAAACCGGATTAGAATACAAACAATTGCTTACGGATAAAGAATACAGAGAGGCGCAAAGTCGTTTTGGGGAAGAAGCGTTTAAGGCAGGCATGGGCGCTGAGGCGGTTAAGGTTCTGCTAAAAAAAGTTAATTTAGAGCAGGAATCTACCGAGCTTAGAGAGGATTTAAAGCTATCCACAGGGCAAAAACGTGTAAGAGCGATTAAACGTTTAGAGGTTGTGGAAGCCTTTAAGCAATCGGGCAACAAGCCGGAGTGGCTTATTATGGACGTTGTACCCGTAATACCACCGGAGCTTAGACCAATGGTACAGTTAGACGGTGGCAGATTTGCAACCTCCGATTTAAACGATTTATACAGACGTGTAATCAACAGAAACAACCGTTTAAACAGATTGCTGTCCTTAAAGGCACCGGATATCATCGTAAGAAACGAAAAACGTATGTTACAGGAGGCTGTGGATGCGTTAATAGATAACGGCAGACGGGGAAGACCTGTAACAGGCCCGGGCAACAGACCGTTAAAATCCCTCTCCGATATGCTTAGAGGCAAGCAAGGACGTTTCAGACAAAACTTACTGGGAAAACGTGTGGATTATTCCGGACGTAGCGTTATTGTTGTAGGGCCTGAGCTTAAAATGTATCAGTGCGGACTACCAAAGGAAATGGCTTTAGAGCTCTTTAAACCCTTTGTTATGAAAAAGCTGGTACAGGAAGGCTTTGCACACAATATAAAATCCGCAAAGCGTATGGTAGAGAAGGTACGTACAGAGGTTTGGGACGTTTTGGAGGAAGTTATAAAAGGACATCCCGTACTGCTAAACCGTGCCCCTACACTCCACAGACTGGGCATACAAGCTTTCGAGCCGGTGCTTGTGGAAGGGCGTGCGCTTAAAATACATCCTCTTGTTTGTACGGCGTATAATGCGGATTTTGATGGTGATCAAATGGCTGTACACGTTCCACTTTCCGTGGAAGCACAGGCAGAGGCAAGATTTTTAATGCTTGCGGCAAACAATATCTTAAAGCCACAAGACGGGCGTCCGGTAGTTTCGCCTACGCAGGATATGGTTATAGGCTCTTACTACCTTACCATTCATAAAGAGGGCGCAAAAGGCGAGGGCAGTGTGTTTGCATCTCCCGACGAGGCGGTGCTTGCCTACAATACGGGCAACATAGACTTACAGGCAATGGTTAAAATCCGTGTACAAAAAGAGGTTAAGGGCAAACTAAAAACGGGTATTATACAAACCACCACAGGCAGAGTTATTTTTAACGGCGCAATACCGCAAGATTTAGGCTATATGGATAGATCTCTAAGCGAAAACGAGCTTAAATTTGAAGTAGATGCCCTTGTGGATAAAAAGCAATTAGGCAAAATTGTAGACTGTTGCTTTGCAAAATTAGGGCCTACAAAAACATCAAAAATATTAGACGAAATAAAAACTTTAGGTTTCCACTACTCAACAGTAGGGGCAATTACAGTAAGTGTTTCGGATATGATAATCCCAGACGAGAAAAAAGGTTTGGTAGATGCGGCAGAAGAGCGTATTGTAAAAATAGAAAACCAATATTTAAGAGGGCTTGTAACCGCCAAAGAAAGAAAGGACAACGCAATTAAGGTGTGGGAGGAAACCACAAACAAGGTTACCAACGCCTTAATGAAAAACTTAGATAAGTTTAACCCAATATACATGATGGCAAACTCGGGTGCTCGTGGTTCTACCAACCAAATAAGACAGTTAGCCGGTATGCGTGGTCTTATGGCAGACCCCAACGGCGAAATTATAGAAATACCCATTCGTGCAAACTTCCGTGAAGGACTAACCGTTTTGGAATTCTTTATTTCCTCTCACGGTGCAAGAAAGGGGCTTGCAGATACTGCCTTAAGAACGGCGGACTCCGGCTACTTAACACGTAGACTTGTAGACGTTTCTCATAACGTAATAGTCAGAGAAATAGACTGCTACGAAAGCGCAGGAGAGCAAATTCAAGGCGTACCCGTGCGTAATTTAACAAACGGTAAAGAAATCATAGAGCCTTTAGAGGACAGATTAAGAGGCAGATTTACCTCCGCTGCCGTTATAGACAGCGAGGGCAACGAAATTGTGGGCGCAAATGTAATGCTTACAAACGAGCTTGCCTCAAAAATCGTAAAGGCAGGCATAGAGGAAGTGGAAGTGCGCTCGGTATTTACTTGCAAGAGTGAGCATGGAGTGTGCGCAAAGTGTTATGGTGCCAACATGGCAACAGGTAATCTTGTGGATATTGGAGAGGCGGTTGGCGTAATTGCAGCGCAGTCCATAGGAGAGCCGGGAACACAGCTAACAATGAGAACATTCCACACAGGCGGTGTAGCAGGTGGAGATATTACCCAAGGTCTACCTCGTGTAGAGGAGCTTTTTGAGGCAAGAAAACCAAGAGGTTTAGCCGTAATTACGGAAATATCCGGTACTGTTACAGTTAGCGACAACCGTAAAAAAAGAGAAATCACCGTTGCAAACGAAGGCGGAGAGGCAAGAGTTTATCCAATACCCTATGGCTCACGCATGAAGGTTTTTGACGGCGACGTAATAGAGGCAGGAGACGAGCTTACAGAAGGCTCTATAAACCCTAACGATATTCTTAAAATTAAGGGTATGAAGGGTGTGCAGGAGTATCTGCTAAAAGAGGTACAATCGGTGTATCGTATGCAGGGTGTTGAAATTTCGGATAAACATCTTGAGATTATTGTGCGTCAAATGCTTAAAAAATGTAAAATAGAAGACGCAGGGGATACAAATATGCTGCCGGGCGAGCTTGTGGATATTTTCCGTTTCGAGAAGGAAAACGAAAAGATGATAAAAGAAGGCAAAGAGCCTGCAATGGCGTCTCGTGTACTCCTCGGAATAACAAAGGCATCTCTTTCAACAGACAGCTTCCTATCGGCGGCATCCTTCCAAGAAACAACAAGGGTGCTTACGGAGGCTGCTATTAAGGGCAAAATAGACCCATTACTCGGTCTTAAGGAAAACATTATAATAGGTAAACTTATACCTGCCGGAACGGGTATGAAGAGATACAAAAACATAGACGTAATTTCTAATGTGGTAAACGAAGAAATTGCGGTACAAATAGACGAAGGAATAGAAGAAACGGTTGATCAGGTATAATTAATGAGCGAAGCAAGAAACGAACACGAAAAATATATAAGAGAAAATTGCTGTATAGAAAACAGCGAGCTTTGTCATTGGTTGGATAAATCGGGGTGTCTGCATTGTTATATTGCCACAATTAAGGCAGACAGCGACAAACAAGACGCCCTTAACAGATGGAAAACAACACTTTCCTATTTGCCGGAGGATTTCGACAATCTGCATTTAGACGGCAAATGCCATTTTTGTATGGACGAGCCTAAAGACAGCGATGCTTACGCACTTTTTGATATGGCAAATCCCGAGCCAAAATCGGAAAAAGGAATGTTTTTCGGCTTTGGCAAAAAGGTAAGAACACCCATAGGCTCCTTACTAACCGTGCAGGCAGGCATATGCAACAAATGCAAAAAGACATATAGGCTAATAGACATATTGCAAATAGCCACTCCTGTAATATTTTTGGTGGTGGGCATAATTTTACTGGGTATACCGGCATTTTCTCAACCTTTAGTAAATTTGTTTGAGTTTTTGCCACTAATTTTTGCTGTACTAATGGGTGTTGTGGGCTTTTACTTAGGTAAGTTTTTCAGTAAAGCCTATCTTAACAAGCAAAAGCAGTTTGTCAAGTTGGATTTAGCTCTAATACCTCAAGTAAAACGTATGCTTAACAAAGGCTGGTTTTTCTTCCAAACGGTAGATAATATACCAAGGCTATCCTTCTCAAAAACCAAGCAGTATTCTTCCGTTATGATTTTAAAAGACGAGATAGAAGAAATGCAAAATGGGGAGAATACAGAAAATATAATTTCCGCAGATACAAAACAGGAAGAAAAAGACGATAAAGACGATGTTACACTTGACAACTTCAACATTTAAGTGTTATAATTTTTAGGCTTGCTTTTTTATGGAGATTGGTTTGATTACGGACTTAAGAAGTGTTCAAAATAAAACGGTGGGTTTAAAAGAAAGCCTTGTGGCTTTGGATAAAAAAATAGTAGAAAAACTGTATGTTGCACAAGATATTGACAAAAATGTCTCCAACCAAATAAAAAGTGCTTTATACGAAGATGTAGAAATAATCTATATACCCAAACGCAAGCAATTAGGCGAGTCGTGTGGTATAGATGTGGGTGCCGCTTGCGTGGCAATACTAAAGAAATAATGTAAGAAATGCTTCATCCGGGTTGTATATGGAGCTTTACATATTTATAAATTATATATTTTGAAAGGATGGTGCATTATGCCTACCATTAATCAGTTGGTTAAAAATGGCAGAAAATCTGCTACTACAAAATCGGGTTCTCCCATACTTAAGCAATGCCCTCAAAAAAGAGGCGTTTGTCTTGCTGTAAGAACTATGACACCTAAAAAACCTAATTCGGCATTAAGAAAAATTGCAAGAGTACGTCTTGTAAACGGTATGGAAGGTACTGCCTACATTCCGGGTATCGGACACAACCTGCAAGAGCATAGTGTTGTACTTATCAGAGGCGGAAGGGTTAAAGATTTACCCGGTGTAAGATATCATATTGTACGTGGTGCATTAGATACAGCCGGTGTTGCAAACAGAAAGCAATCCCGTTCTCTTTACGGCGCTAAAAAACCTAAAAAATAATAGGATTTTAGCAAACCAATATTAATCATTTAAAACAAGGAGGGGCTTATTATGCCAAGACGTGGTGGAACACCAAAACATGACGTTATAGCAGACCCGATGTATAATAGTGTAGTTGTTACCAAGCTTATAAATCAAATTATGGTAGACGGCAAAAGAGGAACTGCACAAAGAATTTGCTACGACGCATTTGATATTATTAAAGAAAAAACAGGTAAAGATGCAATGGAAGTATTTAATGCTTGCATGGAAAACATTATGCCGGTGCTTGAGGTTAAAGCAAGACGTGTAGGTGGTGCTACCTACCAAGTACCTATGGAGGTACGTCCGGAAAGACGCCAAACACTTGCAATACGTTGGTTATCCTTATACTCCAAAAAACGTGGAGAACGTACTATGTGCCAAAGATTATCCTCAGAAATTATGGATGCGGCAAACAGTACAGGCTCCAGCGTTAAAAAGAGAGAGGATATGCACAAAATGGCAGAAGCAAACAGAGCATTTGCCCATTACCGTTGGTAGTTTAAACTATACACGTGTAGTTATAAATTTAATGCTTATAGTAACAATAAAATGGTTTTTATAGGAATTTTCTATAAAAACCGTTTGTTGATACACACGGCTACGTGTATTGAAAAAAATTGCTGTTAGTTAAAGAATATTTGTTCTTTAAACATAGATTTTTAAATAGTAGGAAAGGAAGAAATAATGACAAATTTTCCGTTGGAAAAAATTAGAAACATAGGAATTATGGCACATATTGATGCAGGTAAAACCACTGCTACGGAACGTATCTTGTTTTATACGGGTAAAACCTATAAAATAGGGGATACTCACGATGGAAATGCAGTTATGGACTGGATGGAGCAAGAGCAGGAAAGGGGAATTACAATTACCTCGGCTGCTACTACTGCAGAATGGAAAGAGCATCAAATTAACATTATAGATACCCCCGGACACGTGGATTTTACCGTAGAGGTAGAACGTTCCTTACGTGTTTTGGACGGTGCCGTTGCGGTTTTTTGTGCCAAAGGCGGTGTTGAACCTCAATCGGAGACGGTGTGGCGTCAGGCAGAGGGTTACGGAGTACCACGTATTGCATTTGTAAACAAAATGGATATTATGGGCGCAGATTTCTACAATGTTGTAGACATGATAAAAGAAAGATTAGGCGCAAACCCCATACCTATTCAGCTACCCATAGGTGTAGAAGATACTTTTAACGGTATTATAGACTTAGTGGAAATGCACGCAATTATGTATAAAACAGAGGATGCAACAGGTGCGGACTTTGATATTGCGGATATTCCCGCAGATTTAAAAGATACTGCCGACGAATACAGAGAAAAACTTATAGAAGCACTTGCAGACCACGACGAAGCCATTATGGAAAAGTATTTCGCAGGAGAAGCCATCGGTAAAGACGAAATCATCACCATATTAAGAAAAGGTACAATATCGGGCTCAATTATCCCTGTTTGTTGCGGAAGTGCATACAGAAACAAAGGTGTGCAACCTTTACTGGATAAAGTTATAGAGCTTATGCCCTCACCGCTTGATATTAAGGCAATTAAGGGTATTAAACCGGGAACAGACGAAGAAGTGGAAAGACCGGCAGACCCCAACGGGCCTTTTGCGGCACTTGCATTTAAAATTATGGCAGACCCGTTTGTAGGCAAGCTGGCATTTTTCAGAGTGTACTCGGGCAAGCTAAAAAGTGGCTCTAATGTACTAAATTCCACCAAAGGCAAGCGTGAGAGAATAGGCAGAATACTTAAGATGCACGCAAATCACAGAGAAGAAATAGACGAGGTTTCCGCAGGAGATATTGCGGCAGCGGTAGGCTTTAAGGACGTTGGCACGGGCGACACTCTTTGTGATGATAAACAGCAGGTAATTTTGGAGTCTATGGTATTTCCGGACCCGGTTATACGTGTGGCAATAGAGCCTAAAACTAAGGCAGGGCAGGAAAAAATGTCCGTAGCGCTACAAAAACTTGCAGAGGAAGACCCAACATTTAGAGCTTACACAGACGAAGAGACAGGGCAGACAATTATTGCAGGCATGGGAGAGCTACACTTAGAAATTATCGTAGACCGTATGCTTAGAGAGTTTAAAGTGGAAGCGGCTGTTGGTAAGCCACAGGTTGCATATAAAGAAACCATTACAAAATCATGCACGGTGGAAGGCAAATACGTGCGTCAATCGGGCGGTAGAGGTCAGTACGGGCATTGCAAAATTACCGTTGAACCTTTAGAGCCGGGTGCAGGCTATGTATTTGAAAATAAAATCGTTGGTGGTGTAATTCCAAAAGAGTACATACCTTCCATAGACAACGGTATTAAGGAAGCATCTAAGAGCGGTGTACTTGGCGGATTTGAAGTTATGGACTTTAAAGTAACCCTGATAGACGGCTCCTACCACGAGGTAGACAGCTCGGAAATGGCGTTTAAAATCGCAGGCTCAATGGCTATAAAAAATGCGTTTGAAAAGGGCGCTCCGGCACTTTTAGAGCCTATGATGAAGGTAGAAATCGTAGTACCCGAGGATTATTTGGGTGATGTTATGGGTAACGTAAACTCTCGTCGTGGAAGAATAGAAGGAACGGAAATCAGAGGCGGCGGACAGATTATTAGAAGTGTTGTGCCACTATCCGAAATGTTTGGATATGCAACGGATTTACGTTCAAGAACCCAAGGCAGAGGTACTTTTACAATGCAGTTCTCGCACTACGAGCCTGTACCTAAGAGTATGATAGAAAAAGTAACAGGAAATAAATAATTAAGTAATACACTAAGGAGATATAAAAATGGCTAAAGCAAAATTTGAAAGAAACAAGCCCCATGTAAACATAGGAACCATAGGACACGTAGACCACGGTAAGACAACATTAACAGCAGCAATAACAACAGTGCTGGCAAAATACGGCAAAGCGGAAGCAACAAAGTACGACGAAATCGACAAAGCGCCGGAAGAAAAAGAGCGTGGCATAACAATAAACACGGCACACGTAGAGTACGAGACGGACACAAGGCACTACGCCCACGTAGACTGCCCGGGACATGCCGACTACGTTAAAAACATGATAACAGGTGCGGCACAAATGGACGGCGCAATACTTGTAGTAAGTGCGGCAGACGGTCCAATGCCCCAAACAAGAGAGCACATACTGTTAGCAAGACAGGTAGGCGTACCTTACATAATAGTATTTATGAACAAAACAGACCAAGTAGACGACCCTGAATTACTCGAGCTTGTAGAAATGGAAGTAAGAGAGCTACTAAGCCAATACGAGTTTCCGGGAGACGATATACCCATCGTAATGGGAAGTGCGCTAAAAGCATTAAATGCGGCAGGAGCGGCAGGAGCGGACGAGGACGTAAAAGAAAATCCGGACTGCAAATGTATATTTGAATTAATGGATGCGGTAGACAGCTATATACCCACACCGGAGAGAGCATCGGATAAACCCTTCTTAATGCCTGTGGAGGATGTATTTAGCATCACAGGCAGAGGAACGGTAGCAACGGGCAGAGTGGAAAGAGGAACGGTAAAAGTACAAGATACAGTAGAAATAGTAGGAATGACAGAAGAAACAAGAAGCATAGTAGTAACAGGTGTGGAAATGTTTAGAAAACTGTTAGACCAAGCAATAGCAGGAGACAACATCGGACTACTGTTAAGAGGTGTGCAAAGAACGGAAATCGAAAGAGGACAGGTGCTTGCAAAACCGGGTACAATTAAACCCCACACCCACTTTAACGGAGAGGTATACGTACTAACAAAAGAAGAAGGTGGCAGACACACCCCATTCTTTAACGGATACAGACCACAGTTTTATTTTAGAACAACAGACGTAACAGGAATAATAGAGTTACCCGGCGGAACAGAAATGGTAATGCCCGGAGATAACGTACAAATGGAAATTAAACTGATAACGCCAATAGCAATAGAAGAAGGATTAAGATTTGCTATAAGAGAAGGCGGAAGAACGGTAGGCGCAGGCGTAGTTGCAGGTGTTATTGAGTAATTAGTGCTTAATTAAAAGCTACTGTTTAAATTAAACCAATTAAGAGAGGTTGCTTTTGACAACCTCTTTTTGTAGTTGGAGTAAAAATGCGGTTGTGGATTAATCGGCTAAAATTAACTAAACCCACACCCCTTTAACTCCTCCCAAAAAAATGCTAATATATAACCAACTAAAAATCAAGGAGAAAACAAAATGCCAACCGAGCAAACCGTTAATCACATAAACACAGTGCTAAAATTTTTAGCCGTGAGAGATATTGAAGATATTAGCTATGTAAAGGAAAAAGGGAAAAAAGCAACGCTGACTTTGGTGCTGGGCAACGAGGTAATAGAGACCATAACCTGCTTAGAGCACACAATAAACAACCCCGTAAGCGAGTATTTAATGTTTAGCGGAGGGGTGGGGCATAGCACCAAAAACCTTATTGCAAACGTAGAAAGCCTACTTAAAAAGAAAATCGGAGAAGGTGCGGAAGCAGATATTATGGCGGATACCGTTGTGGATTGGTACGGTTTTGATAAAACAGAAATTATTACAGAAAATAAATCCACAAATACGGGAGAGAACATTAACTTTACATTTGAAACTTTAAAAAAGCGCAATATTATGCCTAAAAGCATAATACTGATTCAAGACCCTATATTGCAGATGCGCAGTTTTCTTACTTTGAAAAAATACATTAATACTAATGGCTTAGACACTCAAATTATTAACTTTGCACCCTTTGTGCCTACCTTTCATACAGACAAAGAAATTAGGGGTATGAAAAGATTTATTTCGCTGTTATACGGTGAAATTTATAGATTAAAGGATGATGTTTACGGCCCTTTAGGCAGTGGTTTTATTGAAAAATGCCATGTGGATGAACGAACAAAAAAAGCTATGGATAGTTTGGAAGAGTGTAAAATTAGGGAGTTTAGGGAGTTTTTTGCTGAATAAAGTCGGTAAGTACCCATCCAAACCGGTTGCAACCAAACAGCCGTAGCATAACAAAAACCGACATAAAGTCGGTCTTTGCATGTACATAAATCTATTTAAATCCGAGAAATACTATCTTAGTACATTCCCGGCATTCCACCGCCACCCGGAGGCATCATTGGAGGAGCTTCCTTAGAGGGAAGGTCTGTAACAACGCTTTCTGTGGTTAGTAACATTGCGGATACGGATGCCGCATTTTGTATAGCACTACGAGATACTTTAGTAGGGTCAATAATTCCTGCTTTAATCATATCCACATATTCGCCTTTTGCAGCGTCAAAGCCGTAAGTTTTGGATTTGTCCGCCATTACTTTTTCTACGATGATGCTACCCTCAAGCCCTGCATTTGTAGCAATTTGACGTACAGGCTCCTCAATAGCTCTAAGCACGATTTTTGCGCCTGTGCGTTGATCCCCTTCTAATTTGCCTATAAGGGCTTCCACTTTGTCCGAAACCTTTATAAACGCACTTCCGCCACCGGGTACAATACCTTCTTCAACAGCCGCACGAGTAGCTGCAAGCGCATCTTCTATTCTTAGTTTCATTTCCTTCATTTCTGTTTCGGTAGCCGCACCAACCTGAATTACGGCAACTCCACCTGCAAGTTTTGCAAGTCTTTCTTGTAGTTTTTCTTTATCGTAATCAGAGGTTGTCTCTTCGATTTGGCTCTTAATGGATTTAATTCTGGATTTAATTTCCTTGTCTTCTCCGTGGCCTTCAACTATTGTTGTGTTTTCTTTGTCTACTTTAACTTGTCTTGCTTTACCCAGCATTTCCATTGTTGCATCTTTAATATCCATACCAAGCTCTTCGGAAATTACGGTAGCGCCTGTTAATGTAGCAATATCTTGTAGCATTGCCTTTCTTCTGTCTCCAAAGCCGGGTGCTTTAACTGCAACGCATGTAAATGTGCCACGCAGTTTGTTTACCACTAAAGTAGCTAAAGCCTCGCCTTCAACGTCCTCTGCAATAATTAAAAGTTTTTTGCCTGTTTGTACAATCTGCTCTAAAATAGGCAGTAAATCTTGAATGGAAGATACCTTTTTTTCTGTGATTAATATTAGTGCTTCGTCCAATACTGCTTCCATTTTATCTGTGTCTGTTACCATGTAGGGTGATGCGTAGCCTCTGTCAAACTGCATACCTTCCACAACCGTTAGTTCTGTTTTCATGGTTTTTGATTCTTCTACTGTGATAACACCGTCGTTGCCAACTTTATCCATAGCTTCTGCAATTAGTTTACCTACTTCTTCGTCGGATGCGGAAATACTTGCAACTTGTGCAATAGCTTTGCTGTCTGCAATAGGTTTGCTCATTTCTTTTAAGCCTTCTACAACACACTCGGATGCTTTTAAAATTCCACGTCTTATTTCCATTGGGTTTGCACCTGCGGCAACGTTTTTAAGTCCTTCACGGATGATTGCTTGTGCCAGTAATGTAGCGGTTGTTGTGCCGTCTCCAGCTACGTCGTTTGTTTTGGTTGCAACTTCTTTTACAAGTTGAGCACCCATATTTTCGTAAGGGTCTTCTAATTCTATTTCCTTTGCTATTGTAACGCCGTCGTTAGTGATTAACGGAGCACCAAACTTTTTGTCTAATACAACGTTTCTGCCCTTAGGTCCTAATGTTACTTTTACTGTATTTGCTAATTGGTTTACACCGCTCTCGAGTGCACGGCGTGCTTCTTCGCCAAATTTTAATTGTTTTGCCATAAATTTATTATTCCTCCTAAAATTATTTTACTATCGCTAAAATATCGCTTTGACGTACTATTGTGTATTCCGTACCGTCAAGTTTTACATCTGTGCCGGCATATTTGGAATAAATAACCTTATCGCCTTTACTTACTTCCATTTTAATCTCTTTGCCCTCAACTATACCGCCGGGGCCTACCTCCATAACTTCCGCCATTTGTGGTTTTTCCTGCGCGCTACCCGGTAATACAATACCGCTTTTTGTCGTTTCTTCGCTTTCAACAGCTTTAAGTACAACTCTGTCGCCTAAAGGTTTAATTGTCATATGTAATCCTCCTAAAAAAATAATTCAAAATCCTGTTGTTAGCACTCGGTATAAGTGAGTGCTAACATTTCTTATATAATATAATTAAACAGGTATTTTTGCAAATGCAAAAAAGACGTAATTTTACTAAAATTTACGTTTTATGCGGTAAAAATACACTTATACTCCAAAATGCTTAAAATTAATGCGTTTTACTCTTAATATTTCTATATCAAAGTTTGTAAAAAAAATGTATTATTAATGTATATATATTTATTTAGGAGAACAACTATGGATAAGTGGGATATTAGATTTATGGACTTAACTTTTGAAATATCAAAATGGTCCAGTTGTTTTAAAGAAAACCGCTCTGTTGGTGCAATCATCACTAAAAACAACAGAATAATCACCACAGGCTACAACGGTGCGCCAAGCGGTATTAAAAGTTGCAAAGATAAGCAGGAGTGCTTAAGAAACAACTTAGGCATAAAATCGGGAGAGCGCCACGAGCTTTGCTATGCAATTCATGCAGAGCAAAACGCAATAATTCAAGCGGCTAAATTAGGCATATCCATAGACGGTGCAACAATTTACTGCACCCATCAACCTTGTGCAATTTGTGCAAAAATGATAGTAAATGCCGGTATAATAAGGGTTGTGTACAAGCATCCCTATCCCGATGAATTTACAAGCGAAATTTTTAGCCAAGCACCAAATATGTGTATAGAACAATTTTTAGATTAAGAGGAAAAAGGAATTTATGAAAATAAGGGAAATTGCAGAATTATTAAACGCACAAAAATTATGCGGAGAGTATTGTCCGACGTTAGACATTAAATGCGCTTGTGGCTCGGATATGATGAGCGATGTACTGGCATTTACCAAATACGATGCCATACTGCTTACAGGTCTGATTAATAACCACGTTATAAGAACGGCGGAAATGTTAGACATTCAGGTAATAATGTTTGTAAGGGGAAAAATACCACCACAGGAAGTTATAGAAATGGCAGAAGAACAAGGCATGATATTAATGACAACAGACCTAACAATGTTTACCGCTTGCGGTATGTTATACGAAAAAGGAATAATAGGCGGAAAAAGAGGTGACTAACATGGGATATTCTCAAATTTTTGATGTGCTAAAGGACGATTTTGTGGCGGCAGGAGAGGTGTCTGCAAGCATAAAACGAAAACTTAAGCAAATAGGCATAGACCCATCCTTAATAAGAAAAATTGCCATTGCATCTTACGAGGCGGAAATTAATATGATAATCCACAGCCTTGGGGGGAAAATGTACTTAGATATTGACGATAACGATATTGAGATACGGTGCGAAGACGTAGGGCCGGGTATTCCCGATATTGATCTTGCTATGCAGGAGGGATATTCTACGGCATCACAAAGTATAAGAGAAATGGGCTTTGGCGCCGGAATGGGACTGCCCAACATGAATAGAAACAGTAACAACATGACGGTAACCTCCAGCCCCAAAGGCACTATTGTTACCCTTAAATTTGAAATTTGACTGATTGGTATAAAGCTATGAAGAAATATTTTCACTCGGTAAAATTAGATAAGGAGAAATGCTCGGGCTGTACAAACTGCATTAAAAATTGCCCCACGGAAGCAATTAGAGTGCAAAACGGCAAAGCCAGCATAATATCCGAAAGATGTATAGATTGCGGAGAATGTATAAGAATTTGCCCCTATCACGCAAAAAGTGCTTATGCGGATACCCTGTCTTCCATAAGCGATTTTAAATATAAAATCGCCCTGCCTGCCCCTGCACTTTACGCCCAGTTTAAAGGGCTGAATAATGTAGAAAAAATACTTACGGGGCTTATTCGTATGGGTTTTGATGATGTTTACGAGGTGGCAAAGGGTGCGGAAATTTGCTCTTTAGCAATTGCAAACAGGCTTACAAGCACGGATAAAAAGCCACTTATTTCTTCTGCTTGTCCGGCTGTAATTAGGCTTATACAGGTGCGCTTTCCCGAGCTTTTGGAAAATATTGTGGATGTGGAAGCACCCATGGAAGTGGCGGCTAAAATTGCCAAAAAAGAGTTTGCCCAAAAGCATAACGTAGATATTAAAGATATCGGCGCTTACTTTATTACCCCTTGCCCTGCAAAAGTTACAAGCATTAAAAACCCTCTTGTAAAGGAAAAAAGCGATGTTGACGGTGCAATTTCCATATTAGAGGTGTACGGGCTTTTGGCAGGTCAACTTAAAACCAACAGCGAAGAGGAATACGTGGGGGAAAAAGCCTGCGGTATTGGCATAGGTTGGGCAAAAAGTGGGGGAGAGGTAGAAGCGGTTGGCAGAACAAATGCCCTTGCGGTAGACGGTATAAACAACGTGATTAGAGCGTTAGAAGATATAGAAAACGACAAACTGAACGATTTGGATTTCTTTGAAGGACAGGCATGCGCAGGGGGCTGCGTAGGAGGACCGTTAGTGTTTGAAAGCAAATTTGTGGGAGAAACACGCATACGCAATATTTGCGACAGGATAGATTTTGAAAACGAGCTTATAGAAAAGTACAGCGAGTACGAAAAATCCGGAGTTGCCATAGCTAAAAAGCAGTTAGAGTCTTTAGATGTACTAAAATTAGACCAAGACAGAAAGGTGGCAATGCAAAAGGTGGCGCAAATAGAGGACTTAATAAAAAAGCTACCCGGTATGGATTGCGGTTCGTGCGGAGCACCCAGTTGCAGAGCCCTTGCGGAAGACATTGTACGTGGGTTTGCAACAGAGCTTGACTGCATATTTATTCTTAAAGAAAAGGTAAGATTTTTAGCCGAAGAAATGGTAGGGCTTGCAAGCAAAAACGAAAATACAGGAAAGGGATAATAACTATGAAATGCAAAGAACTAAGAGAAAAATTAGGATTTAAATTGCTTACTCAAACGAGTGAAGAGGCAGAAGTAACAAACGGTTGCGTGTGCGATTTACTAAGTTGGGTAATGGCAAAAGGGGAGTTTCAAATGGCATGGATAACGGTGCAAACCCACTTAAACGTGGTGGCGGTTGCCTGCCTGCACGATTTTTCTTGCGTAATAATACCCGAAAACATTGCAGTACCCCAACCAACTATACAAAAAGCGGAAGAAGAGGGTGTAACCATATATTCCTCGGAAAAAACCTCTTACAAAATTTGTTGCGAAATGTACGAAAATGGCATCGGAAAATAAATTTTTCTACGATTTGCATATCCACTCTGCCGCCTCACCCTGCGGAGACGAAGACATGACACCCAACAACATTCTTAATATGGCACTTTTAAAAGAGTTGGATATATTTAGTGTTACAGACCACAACTGCACAAAAAACATAGAAGTAATACAAAAATTAGCAAATGACAAAAACATAATCTTTGTACCCGGCATAGAAATTACCTCTATGGAGGAAGTGCATTTGCTTGTGTACTTTAACGATGTTAAAAATGCGGTGGAGTTTGGAGAATTTATATACGAAAACCTGCCACCCATTAACAATAATCGGGATTTTTTCGGAAACCAACAAGTGCTTGACGAAAAGGACGAGCAAACGGCGGAAATCGAAAAACTATTGATTTCGGCTTTGCCTTTTTCTGTGGATGAGTGCTTTGAGCTTAGCTTGCAATACGGCGGTATAATGGTGCCTGCTCATATAAATAAGGATGCAAATTCCCTCCTTGGCAATTTAGGTTTTATGCCGAATATAGATTTTTTAGGGGTGGAAGTTGTAAAAAATATAGACACGGGAACGGATGTTTCAAGGTTTTTTGTGCTAAACTCTTCAGATGCACATACTTTGTGGGATATTAGCGAAAAAACTAACAGTATAGGGGAAAAAACAAAAAATATTATATTACAAAAATAAAAAAAATAGTGCAAAACTTTTTATAATATGGTAAAATTGTATTTGGTTATTGTTAAATAATTGTCAAACAATATTTTATATAAATTGAAGGAGGCATTTTTGATGTCAAAAACCGCACAATACGAAGAACTGAAAAACTATATTACGGAAACAAAAAACAAACCCGGTCCGCTTATGCCTATTATGCAAAAAGCACAGGATATTTTCGGTGCTTTGGAAATAGAAGTGCAAAGTTTTATTGCAGAACAGCTTCAAATTCCTATGGCGGATATTTACGGTGTGGCAACATTTTACTCCCAATTTGCATTAGAGCCCAAAGGCAAAAACGTTATTGGGGTTTGCATGGGTACCGCTTGTTATGTAAGAAAGGCGGAAGGCATACTAAACGAGTTGGCAGAAGAGTTGCAAGTACCTCCGGGTTGCACAACTCCCGATAGACTTTTTACCTTAGAGGCTACCCGTTGCTTAGGCTGCTGTGGTCTTGCACCCGTTATTATGATTAACGATAACGTATACGGAAGGTTAGTACCCTCAGATATAGAAGGTATTATTAAGAGCTATAAAGAGTAATTATGCAAGAAATTTCGCTACATATAATGGATATTGCGCAAAATTCCATAACCGCTAAGGCAACGCTTATACAAATATCACTTAATATAACTAAGGATGAAATAATCATAGAAATAGAAGATAACGGTTGTGGAATGAGCGAGGAAATGCTTAAAAATGTAATTAGTCCTTTTGTAACAACACGTACAACAAGGAAGGTGGGAATGGGAATATCCCTGTTTGCCCAGGGGGCGCAGGATACCGGCGGCAAATTTAGTATAACTTCTAAATTAAACGAGGGTACAAAACTTAAAGCGGTATACATCAAAAATAGCATAGACAGACCACCTATTGGGGATTTTACAGGCACAATGCACTCACTTATTATATGTAATCCCGAAATAGATTTTATAGTTAAAATAATAAACGAAGAAGAAAATGTTATGGACACAAGAGAGGTAAAGGAAATACTGGGCGATGTGGCAATAGACACCCCCGATGTTTCTCTTTGGATAAAAGAAAATCTTGAGGAAATGGCATTAAATACAGATTTTAATTAGTTTTTTTTGGAGGATAATAATGAAATCTTTAAAAGAGTTGGAGGCAATCAGAAACAAAACCATAAGTAAGGTAGACATCAGAACGGGTAATGCACAAAAACGTGTGGTTGTGGGTATGGCAACTTGCGGTATTGCCGCAGGAGCACGTCCTGTACTTCAGGCGTTTGTGGAAGAAGTTGCAAAAAGAAATTTAGCGGATGTTTCGGTATCCCAAACGGGCTGTATAGGTGTTTGCCGTTTAGAGCCACTTGTAGAGGTTTTTGTACCCGATCAAGAAAAGGTTACTTACGTAAAAGTAACGGCGGAAATGGCTAAAAAAATTGTTGCGGAGCATTTGGTAAACGGAAATATTTGCACAGAATACACCATAGGTTTTTACGAGCAAAACAACAAATAGGATTATAAATTTACTACATAAAGGAGTTTAAAATATGGAGTTTTATCGTTCACACGTCCTCGTGTGCGGAGGTACAGGCTGCACATCCTCGGGTTCCGGTGAGATAATTAACAGACTGGAAAAGGGTCTAAAAGAAAAGGGATTGGAAAAAGAAGTAAAGGTTGTAAGAACAGGTTGTTTTGGCTTGTGCGAGGCAGGGCCTATTGTAATTATATACCCCGAAGGTGCGTATTACAGCAGAGTAAGCGCAGACGACGTTTCGGAAATTATAGAAGAACATTTGCTTAAAGGCAGAATAGTAGAAAGACTGCTGCATAAAGAGGCAGGGGAAGAGCAAGGGGTGGCAACCACCTTAGACGAAATTGAGTTTTACAAAAAACAAGTACGTGTTGCTCTTAGAAATTGCGGTGTAATAGACCCGGAAATTATAGACGAATACATAGCTTTTGACGGCTATAAAGCCCTTGGTACTTGCCTTGCGGAAATGACACCACAGCAGGTTATAGATGTTGTAAAAAAATCAGGCTTAAGAGGCAGAGGGGGCGGTGGCTTTCCAACCGGCTTAAAGTGGGAGTTTGGGGCAAAAGCTACAGGCAAAAAGAAATACGTAATATGTAATGCGGACGAGGGAGACCCGGGCGCATTTATGGATAGATCGGTACTGGAGGGAGACCCTCACAGTGTTATAGAAGCAATGGCAATAGCCGCTTATGCAATAGGTGCTGATATGGGCTACGTTTACGTGCGTGCAGAATATCCAATAGCGGTAAAAAGACTGCAAATAGCCATAGACCAAGCAAAAGAATACGGACTGCTGGGCAAGAATATTTTTGACTCCGGCTTTAACTTCGATATGGAAATACGCTTAGGAGCAGGGGCATTTGTGTGTGGCGAGGAAACGGCATTAATGGAATCCATTGAAGGCAGACGTGGCGAGCCTCGTCCAAAACCACCGTTTCCGGCGCAAAAAGGTTTGTTTGGCAAGCCTACTATAATTAATAATGTAGAAACCTTTGCAAATATTCCACAGATTTTCCTAAAGGGTGCAGAGTGGTTTTCCGCTATGGGCACAGAAAAATCCAACGGTACAAAAGTATTTGCTTTAGGCGGTAAAATCAACAATACAGGACTTGTGGAAATACCTATGGGCACCACACTAAGAGAGGTTATATACGAAATTGGCGGAGGTATACCCGAAGGCAAGGAGTTTAAAGCCGCTCAAACGGGTGGCCCTTCCGGCGGATGTATTCCGGCATCACTGTTAGATATAAAAATAGATTACGATACACTTACAGAAATAGGCTCCATGATGGGCTCGGGTGGGCTTATTGTAATGGACGAGGAAAACTGTATGGTGGACGTTGCTAAGTTTTTCTTGGATTTTACCGTGGACGAATCTTGCGGCAAATGCCCTCCTTGCAGAATAGGCACAAAACGTATGTTGGAAATCTTGCAAAAAATAACGGAAGGCAGAGGAGAAAAAGGGGATATTGAGAAGCTTTTAGAGCTTGGCGAAAGCATTAAAGCAGGCGCACTTTGCGGACTTGGCAAAACAGCGCCCAACCCAGTACTATCTACAATTCAGTATTTCAGAGATGAGTACGAGGCGCACATTAACGAAAAAAGATGCCCGGCAGGGTATTGTCAAGCATTACTGTGTTACGAAATTATGGAGGATAAATGTATCGGTTGCGGACTTTGCAAACGTGTTTGTCCCGTGGAGGCAATTTCCGGAGATAAGAAGATGCCTCATCGCATAGACCAAGAAAAATGTATTAAATGCGGTGCTTGCGTAGAAAAATGTAAGTTTAATGCAATCAAAAAGTAAGGAGAATAGTAAATGGTATCAGTAATTATAGATGGAGTAAAAGTACAAGTGCCGGAAAATTCCAGTGTACTTGATGCGGCAAAAAAAGCAAGTATAGATATACCTACTTTATGCTATTTAAAAGGGTATAACGTAATAGGAGCATGCAGAATTTGCTTGGTGGAAATTGTGGGCAACCCCACATTACAGGCGGCATGTTGCCTGCCCGTTTCCGATGGTATGGAGGTGCTAACGGCATCTGCAAAGGTTATGAAAACAAGACGTGCAACCTTAGACTTGATTTTATCCAATCACGACAGAGAGTGCTTAACTTGCGTAAGAAACCAAAATTGCGAGCTTCAAAGGCTTGCCAACGATTTTCATATAACAAACATTAAATACGACGGCGAGCGTTTAAGAAAAGCAATCGACGAAAATTCCGTTTCCGTAGTCAGAGACCCAAACAAATGCGTACTTTGCAAACGGTGTATTGCCGCTTGCGACAGGGTACAAGGCATAGGAGCCATTGGTGCTACTAACCGTGGTTTTAAAACTATGGTAGAGCCTGTATGGAGAAAATCTCTAGTGGATGTACCCTGCATAAACTGTGGGCAATGTATAACCGCTTGCCCTGTTGGCGCCCTAAGAGAAAAAGCGGAGTTAGATAACGTTTTTGATGCTATACATAATCCTAATATGCACGTAGTGGTACAGCCGGCGCCTTCCATAAGAGTGGCACTCGGAGAGGAATTCGGTATGCCTATGGGCACTCGAGTTACGGGTAAATTAGCGGCGGCGCTGAGAAAATTAGGATTTGATAAAGTTTTCGATACGGATTTCGGTGCGGACTTAACCATAATGGAGGAAGGATACGAGCTTATACACAGAATACAAAACGGTGGCAAACTACCTCAAATAACTTCATGTTCGCCCGGTTGGGTAAGATATGCGGAGTTTTTCTATCCCGATATGTTAGAAAACCTTTCAAGCTGTAAATCCCCCCACCAAATGCTTGGCGCTCTTATAAAATCCTACTATGCGGAAAAAAACAACATAGACCCTGCAAACATTTATACCGTTTCCGTAATGCCTTGCACGGCTAAAAAATACGAGAAAAACAGGCCGGGACAGGAGCGTGGAGAGTACAGAGACGTAGATGCGGTAATAACCACAAGAGAGCTTGCCAGCATGATAAAAGAGGCTAATATAGACTTTGTAAATCTTCCCGATGAGGATTTTGATGATTTCTACGGCACATCCTCGGGTGCAGGTGCAATATTCGGTGCCTCCGGCGGTGTTATGGAGGCGGCATTAAGAACGGTTGCAGACGTACTTACAGGGCAGGATTTACCTGCAATAGAATATAAGGACGTAAGAGGTATTGCAGGAATAAAAGAGGCGGAAGTAAAAATCGGCGATTTAATCGTAAGAGTTGCGGTTGCAAGCGGTACGGCAAATGCCAAAAAGCTTTTAGAATCGTTAAAATCCGGGGAGAAGGAGTATCACTTTATTGAAATTATGGCGTGCCCCGGCGGTTGCGTAACGGGTGGAGGACAGCCCATAGTATCTGCACGAATAAGAAACTTCCACGACCCACGTATTGTAAGAGCAAAGGCAATCTACACAGAAGACGAGCATAAAACGGTAAGAAAATCTCACCAAAACCCCGATATTATAAGGCTGTACGACGAGTATTTGGAAAAACCAAACTCTCATAAAGCTCACGAATTATTACACACCTATTACAGCAGAAAGGACAAATATGCGAAATAAATGGGTTTTTGCACTACTTGCCGTAGTTTTACTGGCAGGTTGCAGTGTACAAACCTATGGTGTAGTAATACGCAGAGATAAAGCAAGTGTAAAACTTGAAGAAAATGCACAAAGTACAGGGGAAAGCTGGGTGTGCATAATAGAGGACACAAGCATTGTAAAACTCGTAAGTCAGGAAGTACGCCCTCCCATAAGCAACGAGGACGGGCATAGCGGTGGACATCAGTTCGACTTTCAAGGGGAAGAAGAGGGCAGTACAAAGGTGACTTTTGAGCTTAGGGGTGATGACGGAGAGGCTAAAAAGGTTAAAATCTCGGAATTTACCTTGAAGGACGGACGTCTCGAGATTGTATGGATTAGCGAATAAATACTAAAATTAATAACCAAAAGAGTATATTGCAAAGCAGTATACTTTTTTTTACAAAAATATGCTATAATAAAATTAAATTGCAATACACGGCAGTAAGAAAAACACCGTGTATCATGCATCATCATCACAATAAAAAACGGAGAAAATATGAGAGAAGTATACGAAAACCCACTAATTACAAGATACGCAAGCAAGGAAATGGCGCACACTTTTTCCGACGACGTTAAATTTAAAACGTGGAGAAGGCTGTGGATTGCCCTTGCGGAAGCGGAAAGAGAACTTGGGCTAAACATTACGGAAGAGCAAATTGCAGAGCTTAAAGCCTACGCAGAGGATATTAACTACCATGTTGCAGAGGCAAGAGAAAAGGAAGTACGCCACGATGTTATGGCTCACGTTTATGCCTATGGCGAGCAATGCAAAAGCGCAAAAGCCATTATTCACTTAGGGGCAACAAGCTGTTATGTGGGGGATAATACGGATATAATAGTTACGCACAAAGCCCTTAATATTATAGAAAACAAGTTGATAAACGTTATTGCAAAACTAAAAGATTTTGCACTTAAATATAAAGATACGGCAACCTTGGGGTTTACCCACTATCAGCCGGCACAACTGACAACAGTGGGCAAGCGTGCCACCTTGTACATTCAAGATTTAATTATGGATTTAGACCAACTTAAATTTGTTAAGGGGCAACTAAAATTACGTGGTGTTAAAGGCACAACAGGCACTCAAGCCAGCTTTTTAACCCTTTTTGGAGATGCAAATAAAGTAAAGCGGTTAGAAAAACTTGTTGCGGAAAAATTAGGGTACTCCAAAACCTTTAGTGTAACAGGGCAAACCTACCCTCGTAAGTTTGACAGCCTTGTTGCAGACCTACTTTCTTCCATTGCTCAAAGTGCCTATAAATTTTCTAACGATTTACGTCTCCTCCAAAACTTAAAGGAATGGGAAGAACCCTTCGAGAAGTCTCAAATCGGGTCGTCTGCTATGGCGTATAAGCGCAACCCCATGAGAAGTGAGCGGATAAGCTCCCTTGCTCGCTTTGTAATTTCTTTGGATTCCAGCACAAAAATCACCGCATCTACTCAATGGTTAGAGCGTACCTTAGACGATTCCGCAAACAAAAGGCTTGTTATCCCTCAAGCATTTTTAGCGGTGGATGCTATTTTAAATATTTATCATAATGTTACGAGCGGTATTGTTGTTTACGATAAAATAATTGCCAAGCATATTAATGAAGAACTGCCCTTTATGGCTACCGAAACCATATTAATGGAGGCGGTAAAACGAGGGGGGGACAGGCAGGAGCTACACGAAAAAATAAGAGAATACTCCATGCTTGCAGGCAAACGGGTAAAAGCTGAGGGGCTTAACAACAACTTAATAGAGCTGATAGAAAAGGACGACGCATTTAAAATGTCTAAAGAAGAAATAGCAGAAATTATGAAGCCGGAAGCCTTTATTGGCATGGCAAGTATGCAGGTTTCCGATTATATTGATGATGTTGTAATACCCATTTTAGAGGATTACAAAGACAAACTTAATTTTACAAGCGAGTTAAATGTATGATAGATATTTTGCTTGCGACATATAACGGCGAAAAATATATAAGCACGCAAATAGACTCCATTTTAATGCAAAGTTTGGACGATTTTCATTTGTATATACGAGACGACGGCTCGACAGACAATACTGTGGAAATAATAAGAGAGTATCAAAAGAAAAACAGCGGTAAAATAACCTTTATTGCAGACGGAGAAACTCTTAAAAGTGCAAAAAATAATTTTTTTGAGTTGCTAAAATACAGCAATGGAGAATACATTTTTTTCTGCGACCAAGACGATTTTTGGCATAAAGACAAACTTCAAATTTCCATAGACGCCATAACCAAATACACCACTCCGGCACTAATACATACGGATATGCGTGTGGTAGACGAAAAATTAGGCGAAATATTCCCCTCTTTTTTTGAAATGCAAATGCTAAACAAAGAAACCTCCCTAAACAAATTAATGGTGCAAAACAACGTTACAGGGTGTACAATGTGTATAAACAAAGCACTAAAAGGGCTTATTATTAGTGATGATAATGCACTTATGCACGATTGGTGGATTGCTATGGTGTGTGCCGCCATTGGCAGTATAGAGTTTATAGACGCACAAACCGTGGATTACAGACAGCATGGGGGCAACGAGGTTGGGGCAAAAGAGGTGCGCAGTTCTCAATATATTAAGCAAAAGGCAAGTAATTCTAAGGACGTGCATACTTCCATTGTAAAAACTTATATGCAGGCTAAAGGATTTTTGGCGGTGTATAGAGATAAACTAACGGACGAGCAAAGAAAAATGCTAAAAGATTTCTCGGATTTAAAGCAGTCCGGCATTATAAAAAGGTGTAGGGTTTTAAGTAAATACAAGGCTTTTAAAAGCGGTTTTTTAAGAAAAATAGGACAAATTATATACGGATAAGGAAGTAGTATTATGAAAGCAGAAATATTATGCGTAGGCACGGAAATTTTACTTGGAGATATAATAAATACCAATGCGGCAAACATTGCAAAAGAGCTTGCAAACATTGGCATTAATGTATACTATCAAACGGTGGTGGGGGATAACGACGGCAGGCTTAAAGAGGCTTTGGATATTGCCTTTAGCCGTGCGGATTTAGTTATAACAACAGGCGGGTTAGGACCAACCTACGACGATTTAACCAAAGAAACGGTAGCAAACTACTTTAACAGAGAAATGTACACGGACGAAGAATCCCTCCAAAGTATGAAGGAGTTTTTTGTGCGTATAAATAAACCTATGACAAAAAACAACGAAAAACAGGCACAAATGCCAAAGGGAGCGGTGGTGTTTCAAAACAAACGTGGCACAGCCCCCGGGCTTGCGGTGGGAGACGGCAAAAAAACGGCGGTACTGCTACCCGGCCCTCCAAAAGAGATGATGCCTATGCTAACAGACAGCGTAATACCCTATTTGCTTTCCTTTACGGACAAAATTCTAATGTCAAAAACCATACATATTTTTAATATGGGGGAATCCATTGTGGAGGATAAACTCTACGATTTAATGAAAAACAGCACAAACCCCACCATTGCACCCTATGCAAAAATGGGGGAGGTAACCCTTAGAGTTACCGCTCTTTGCAAAACCAAAGAGGAAGCGCAAAAGCTGATAAACCCTGTGGTAGAAAATATCTGCGGAATTTTAGGAGAGGGTGTATACGGAGTGGATTGCGAAAATATGCAAACCGCACTTGTAAATACACTACTAAAAAAAGGCTTAAGAATAGGGGTAGCGGAAAGTTGTAGTGGTGGTTTAATCGCAAAAAGCATTACAGATGTGCCTGGGGCAAGCGGTGTTTTTGATTGCGGTGTTGTGGCGTATTCCAACATCATCAAACAAAAAGTCCTAAATGTTAGAGAAGAAACCCTACTAAACTACGGTGCGGTAAGTGAGGAAACGGCAAAAGAAATGGCACAAGGGGTAAAAGCCCTTGCTAATGCAGATATTGGCATTGCCACAACAGGCATAGCAGGGCCAACGGGGGGCAGCGAGGAAAAGCCCGTAGGGCTTGTATACGTAGGCATTGCCTACAAAGATGAGGTTTGCGCACTAAAACTGACTTTGGGTGGCAGATACTCCGTAGACGAGCGAGATTATATTAGAGAAATGACGGTAAGCCACGCACTTTACGGCGCATTAAAGCTACTAAAATAACAGGGCTTGCTAAGGTTTTAGGTCTGCTAAAATATTATCATTAATAAAAAAAAGAATTTAATAGTGGTTAAATTAATGCTTTTCGTTTTTTGAAGTCGATTTCGAGCAAAATTACGGAGAGCATTATTATTCCACCGCCAATAATCATGGTTGCCTGCATAGGCTCCCAGCCTAACAGCACGGAAAACACGGTGGCAAAAACGCCTTCTAAAGTCATAATTAAGGCGCAACGGGCAGGGTAAACGTACTGTTGCGCAAAGCATTGTCCGGAAAAACAAAAGCCTGTACATACCACACCAAGATACACACAAACAAGAAATGCGTTGTTAAAGTTTTCGCCAATAACCATGGTGGGCTGTTCCACAATAAAAAAGTAAATGGTGGCAAGCACGGCGGTTGTGCCCATTTGTATTGCAGAAAAGGGTATGGAGTTGGTTTTTTCCGCTACAAAGCCAATATAGGCAATTTGGCAGGCAAAGAGTATTGCGCAAATTAAAGATAGTGTATCCCCTAAATTAAAGGTGATATTTGCCTCGAAGGCACGAGTTAGTATAAATATGCCCACAAACCCCAAAGCAACGGATAAAAACACCTTTGCTTTTGGGCGTTTTTTAACTAAAAACCAACTTACAAAGGGCACAAATATTACGTTTGTGGTGGTTAAAAATGCGTTGTTGGAAACTTCTGTGTATTGCATACCCAAGGTTTGTACAATAAATCCGGATGCCAAAAACAAACCGGCTATAAAGCCGTGCTTTAAATCCGCTTTTGTTGTTTTTTTCATTTGCTTTATAAATATTAGGGCTATAAAAAGCGCACCTATTATATTTCTGGTGGCAACGGTAAATCCGGCAGGCAAACCGGCTTCTAAAGTGTATTTTGTGCCAATAAAACCCGTGCCCCACACAATGGCTATTATTATCAGTAAAATATCATATTTTATATGTGACCGCTCCATACTACCTCTTAAAAATAAACTAACTATAAGATTATATCACAAAAAACCAATAAATAAATAGATTTTTAGCATAATTTTATTTAAAATCGACACAAAACTACATAAATTGGCATAACCGTATGCTATCCTTAATACAGTAAAATAATTCGGACTGCAAAAAGGGGTGGCACTTTTGTTGCCACAGGGGATTTTATAAACGGGTAAAAGTTATGATAAGACAAAATACAAAAAGTAAATTTATAGAAGAAAATTTAAAGTTGGTAAGTTTTGTTGCAAAAAAGTATATAGATAATAATAATTCCTACGAGGACATTACCTCTTTAGGTTGCGTTGGGCTTATTAAAGCGGTAAACAGCTACGACAGCAGTAAAAACACAAAGTTTTCCACCTATGGGGTAAAGTGTATAGAAAACGAAATTTTAATGTATTTAAGACGTACTCGCTACAAAGAGGTTTGTATGGAATTTATAGAGGCTACACAAGACGTAACCCCCTTCGACAGCACAAATTCCCTAAACTTTGACAGCGTTGCGGAAGAAATTATAATAAGCGAGGAAAGACAGGACGTAGTTAATCTTGTAGGCAAGCTAAAAGGAAATAAAAGGGAGATAATTTCCTTGCGGTATGGTTTATTTTCCCATAAACCTCACACTCAAAAAGAAACTGCCGCAATTCTAGGCGTATCCCAAAGTTATATCAGTATAACAGAAAAAAAGATTATAGAGGAATTAAAGGCAAAGTTGCTTAAATAAATACACTTTTGGCGGATAATTCACTTCATAATAAAAACCTGCTATTTACATAATGATATTTTTAGTGTTATTATAGTAAAAGAATAGGAGTTTATTATGAAGTGTATTTATTGCGGTTATCCCGAAAGTAAGGTTTCCGATTCCAGACAAATAGACGACAACACCGTTATTAAACGCAGAAGGGAGTGCCTTTCTTGCGGAAAAAGGTTTACTACATTTGAAAAAATAGAAAGCCTGCCTGTTTTTGTTATTAAAAAGGACGGAAAACGGGAGAGCTTGGATATTTCCAAAATCAAAAAAGGGGTGGTAATCGCTTGCGAGAAACGGGAAGTTTCCTTTCAAAAAATCGAAGAATTAATTAATAATATAGAAAAAGAAATATACAACATTGCCACACAGGAAATAACTTCCCACGAAATCGGGGAGATTGTTATGCGTGGGCTAAAAGATTTAGACGAAGTCGCCTACGTGCGTTTTGCCTCTGTATACAGGCAATTTAAAGACATTAACACCTTTAAAGAAGAATTAAACAAATTGTTGCAGGAAAGATGATAGATTATATAAACAAAACAAAAAAAGGGTTTTACACAAAAAAAATAAATGGAGTAACCCTGCTTACAATTCCCGAATTTGAAAAAACAGGCTTTATTAAACACTGTTTTACCACTCGTATCGGAGGAGTCAGCGAGGGGTGTTTTGCTACCCTAAATTTAAGCAAAACAAGGGAGGCAAATGCGCATAACAAAAAGCAAAACTTTATAAATGTGTGCAAAGCTCTAAATGTAGAGTATTCCTCTTTGGTTTTGGTAAATTATTCTCATGGTGATGGTATCTATACGGCAAAACTTGAAGATAGAAGCAAGGGGTTTGAGCAGGAGTCAGACTTGCCTTTTTGCGATGCTATTGCGGTAAACACTCCTAATGTTACGGGAGTAACCTTGCATGCCGATTGTATGCCTGTATTTTTTGCAGATGTAAAAAAAAGGGTGGTAGTGGCATGCCACGCAGGGTATAAGGGTGTGTATTTAGACTTGCCCAAGAAAATAGTTGAGTATTTAATAAGAGAATTTGGCAGTAAGCCTAAAGATATTATAATAGGTATAGGTCCGCATATTATGGATTGCTGTTTTGAAACCCAAGAGGATGTATATGAGAAATTCGCCCTGAAATACGGTAGCGACATACTTACCCTAAAAGTCGAAAAAACAAATGTAAATATGCAACTTTGCGTATTAAAACAGCTAAAAGAAGCACAAATACCACCGCAAAACATAACCCTTGCAAATATGTGTACCTATTGCAGAGAGGATTTATTTTATTCTCACAGAAGAGATAGGGGAAACACTGGCGCAATGGGCTCTTTTGTGGCAATTTATGAGTAACTTTGGGTGGGTATTTGTAATAGTTAAGCTAAAACAGTTTATTTTTATTAAAAAGTGTTTATAATATATAATAGAGGTAGAATATGGAAAAAATTTATTTGGATTATGCGGCAACAACATATGTTAAGGACGAAGTATTAGAGGCAATGCTGCCCTACTTTAAAAAGTATTTCGGAAATCCATCAAGCCTTTATGCAAGCGGCAGAGAAGCAAAGGCAGTGCTGGAAAATGCAAGAACAATAATTGCAAATGTATTTAATGCTAAATACAAAAACGAGATTTACTTTACTTCTTGCGGTACAGAAAGCGATAACTGGGCGCTTAAGGGAGTGGCTAAGGCATACAATAAAAAGCATATAATAACAACAAAAGTAGAGCATCATGCTATTATAGATACCGCAAAACAAATGGAAGGGGAGGGCTACGAGGTTACCTATTTAGATGTGGATAAATACGGTGTGGTTAGCCCCAAACAAGTTGAGGATGCAATAAAGGAAGATACTGCAATAGTTAGTATAGTTTACGCAAATAACGAGGTGGGTAGCATTAGCCCCATTAAGGAAATTGGCGAGGTATGCAGAAAGAAAAAAGTACCATTCCATACAGATGCCGTACAAGCGGTGGGGCATTTGCCCATAGATGTACAGGAGCAAAACATAGATTTATTTTCTGCATCGGCGCATAAATTTTACGGACCTAAAGGCATTGGTATACTCTACATTAAAAACGGAATAAAAATAGATAAGCTACTAAGCGGTGGAGCACAGGAGAGAAAAAAAAGAGCGGGCACGGAAAATATAGCGGAGATTTGCGGAATGGCAAAGGCATTAGAGCTTTCAGTAATGCAAATGGAAGAGGAAAACGGCAGGCTTGCGAAATTAAGGGATTATATGATTAACGAAATAACAACAAAAATCCCCTATACTCATTTAAACGGGCATCCGCAAAAAAGGCTTGCAAACAACGTAAATATTTCTTTGGAATTTATAGAATCGGAGGCATCTTTGCTAAGCTTGGATTTAGCCGGTATTGAATGCTCCGCAGGCTCTGCATGTGCAAGTGGTAGTTTAGAATCCTCCCACGTACTTATGGCAATGGGTGTACCCCCCGAAATTGCAAAGGGCGCACTTAGGTTTACAATGGGAGATACAACAACAAAAGAACAAATAGACTACACGGTAGCAGAGCTAATAAAGCTATCGGATAGACTAAGAAAAATATCGCCTTTGTTTATTAAAAGCAAGGCAAACAGCTAAACAAAAAAGGAGAAATAATATGTATTCGGAAAAATTAATAAAGCACTTTCAAGAACCACACAACGTAGGTATTATGGATGATGCGGATATAATAGGAGAGGCAGGCAGTCCTCAATGCGGAGACACCACCACGGTATATTTAAAGATAGAGGGAGATGTAATAAAAGATATTACTTTCCAAACATACGGCTGTGCGGCGGCAATAGCAAGCTCCAGTGTGCTTACGGATATGGTAAAGGGCAAAACCATAAATGAGGCGCTTAAGCTAACCAAAAACGATATTGTAGAGGAGTTAGGCGGTATGCCGGCAGAAAAGGTGCATTGCTCCTTACTTGCGGAAGATGCGCTAAAAGCGGCTCTGCAAAAGGTATTATCCGAGCAAAAATAATTTTAGGGGTAAAAAGGTTTACAACCAACCTCGCATATTGTATAATTTTAAATATAGAGTAAGTTCAGTACATAGTATTGAAAGTAATAATAAGACAAGTCATTTTCTATTACAAGGGAAATGACTTGCTTAATAAATTTAAAAATTTAGGTGTATACAGAGAGTATGGGAGAAAAAATGGCAGATTTTGACGAAACCATGAAGTTTAACTTCGATAAAGAGCTTGAAAACCCTGTTAGAGGTATTATTCGTATTGTGTGCGAAGCAATGAGGGAGAAGGGTTACGACCCTGTAAACCAGCTTATAGGCTACATAGTATCGGGAGACCCAACCTACATAACAGGCTACAAAAACGTGCGTTCTCTAATTACAAGCATAGACAGGGACGAGCTTTTAGAAGAGCTTGTAAGCTCCTACATCAACCAAATCTAATGGGTAGAACATTAGGTTTAGATGTTGGAGATAAACGCATAGGAATAGCAGTTTCCGATTTATTAAATATAACAGCACAAGGGTTGCCCACTTACACAAGAACGCAAAACGAGGGCGATGCTTCTTATTTTTGCAATTTAATAAAAGAGCAAAACGTAACTAAAATTGTGTGCGGTCTTCCAAAAAACATGGATGGCTCGGAAGGTTTTCAAGCACAAAAGGTTAGAGATTTTGCTTTAGAATTAGAAAATATCAGCGGACTAAAAGTAATTTTTTGGGACGAGCGCCTAACCACCAAGAGTGCAAAAGCTACCCTGCATCAATTAGAAACCAAAAGAAAAAAAGTAAAAGAAAACATAGATAAAATTGCGGCGGTTTATATACTTCAAGGGTATATGGATTCTATATTATAATAAAGAGGAGAAAACTAATGAGCGAAGAAATAACCAAAATAGAAATGTTAGACGAGGACGGCAACAAAATAGAATTTGAGCATCTGCTTACCTTTGAAGTAGAAGATGAGTTTTTTATTGCGTTTACACCCATAGGCAAGTTTCAAGATTTCGAGGAAGGGGAAGTGCTTATTATGCGTATAGAAGAGGACGAGGAAAACGGAGAAGTGTACCTGCCCATAGAAACGGAAGAGGAATTAGAAAGTCTGTGGAATATATTCCAAGAGCTTTATTATGAGGATGAAGACGAAGAGGAAGAGAATCCTGTAAGTTGATTTTTTATTCTTGCCTTAAGCAGTCCAAGAAGTTTTTTTGCCCCCAAAATCAATCCTCCATAATAGCCTTTTTATAAGGCTTAAGTATGGCATCACCCATAAATTTAGAAGCCTTTTTGGCAATGGCTTTATTTGCAAGCAAAGCGCCCACCAACTGCATTTTTAAAAGGGTGCTTTTTTGCTTTTGGGGGAAGTCGTAAAAGTTGTTTTCCTTGTAGAATTTGTGATCTGCCTTCATTAAACCACGCATTACGTATATTAAATCTCTAAATATTTTCATACCGCCAACGCCCAAAAAGTTTTGGGGTAGTTTTGGCTTGTTTTCTATCCCGTAGGCTAAAGTTAGAGCCAGCGCCTCTAAACTGTCGTAGGTTTGGGTGCTGTCCTTACTTTCGCTTGTGGCAACGCCTGCAAAAAAGTTACGTCCAACGTCTGCTCTGCCCTCCAAAATATCTTTTAAATTGCTGTTTTTAGAGTATTCTCCGTTTAAAATGTACCCAACGGGTTGCCCCATATTTACCGTGCGGTGCCCGTTGCAAAACTGTCTGTCATCAAATTTTTTAAAGTTAGTGCCTAAAAAATGGTCTTTAATGGTGGCGGCAATAATTCGTACATCCGCATTTTGTATCTGCCCTCGCAAAAAAGCATCAAAACCGTCGTTTATTACACATTTTTCCGTAACCGCACACCCAAAACACCCCAAACAACCGGATTTTATTATTAAATCCTTAAGGTTAATAATCCGTACTTTATAGGGGTAAACCCTAACAAACCCGTCTATCATATTTTTAAGGGAGGTGTCGGTGTCGCCTAAATCGGTTATTAGCACCGTATCAAAATCCTCTTTCTTTTCTGCCATCTCAGTATGACTTTTAGGGTGATGGTAAACGTAATCGAAGGCTGTTGCCTCCTTAAAAGATTGGGCTGTGTTAAACATCGCAAATTTTATGTAGTTAAAGTAGTCAATAAGTGCTACTCTGCCTTCTTTTTTAAGTAAATCGTCCATATCCGCACTTAGCGGTTTTAGGGGGAATAGTTGCATATCCTTACAGTTTTCTTCTATAAATCTGTGGGCGGTGTAATCAAAAAAGTGCTTGGAGGTTGTAATTTGAGCCACGCATTTTCCCTTTAAAAATGTGATATTCTGCTCTTTTAGCAGCTCTATAAATCTGTGGAGTTGGTATGGGGCAACAAAGGTGTATACAGGGTAGGCAAACAAAATTAGCTCGCAGTACTTTAGGCAGTTTAGCACTTTTAGCATATTCTCGCTTTTTTCGTAAGCATTTATATGCCCCACATTAAATACTTCAAAGGTGTCTTTGGGGAAGTGCTTTTGCAAATATACCACCGATTGCAAAGTTATGCTGTTTTCGCCTTTGGGACTTCCGTTTATTACACAAATATTCATACATACCTCACTAAAAACAGTTTTTTTAATTATAGCATAGGTAGGAAAATAATACTATTTTGTTTAAATAAAAAAAGCAGTAAAATCATACAAACATATAAGATTTTACTGCATAGCATATAGTACTAAAAACAAGAAGTACCTAAAATTTTAAACATATACGTATTTTTAAAATTATGTTAGTTCTATGCTACCTCCTCCACTACCGTCGGGGTTTTTATAGGTGGTTACCTTTTGCCCATCGCTATTTGTTCTTACTGTTACTTTAGCACCGCTTTGCATACCGTTGTTTTCAGGCGAAGAATATTGTTCTGCCTCTTCCTTCCTTTCGGTACAGCCGGCTAATGCTGTTAAGCAAAAAAGCATAGCTAAAGCAACTAAAAAAATAATCTGAATTTTTTTCATTTTGTTCTGCCTCCTAATTATTGGTTTTAAATAATTAATAGTTTCTATATTTAATATTTACTTAAAAACAGTATAGCACAAAAAAAATTTAATATACTCAGTTAATGAAGATGTAATAAATATTTCATAATACTTTAATTAATATAATAAGAGAATACAAATGCAAATGACATTACAGGTAGGAAAATAAAAAAACTATTGTAATTTATACCAAAATAGCATATAATATTTTCGGATAGAATGGAGACGATATGAAGAAGATAACCATTGTTCTTGACGGTGTTGCAGACAGGGCATACTCTGTATTAGACGAAAAAACACCGCTGGAATATGCAAACAAACCACATCTAAATAAGCTTTTTAGTAAATCTAAAAGCGGATTGGTAAACACAATACCTACGGGGCTGGAAGTTGGAAGCGCTGTGGGCAATTTAAGTTTGCTTGGGTTTGACCCATCAACCTACAAAGGTCGTGCCGTTTTAGAGGCGGCAAGTCTAAACCTATCCATTAACCCCGAAGATTTATACATAAGATGTAATTTTGTTACTTTTGAGGGGGCTACATTTGAGGAGTCTTGCATAAAAAGTTACAGCGCAAACGAGGTAGAAACACAAATAGCACTACCCATACACGAAATGCTGAAAGAAAAAGTGTTTAATAAACCGGATATGGAGTTTATACACGCAGGCTCTTTTAGAAACATTCTAATCATCAAAAACGGAAAAAAACAGTACCCTCTAAATTTACCCCCTGCCCACGATGTTATTGGGCAACAAATCGGTAAAATTTTGGACTTTGACTCCAAAGAGGGCTTTTTTTATAAACTTATGAAGGAAAGCTATGGTTGGCTAAGTAATTTTTCCACCGGTGCTGAGGTAAACGGCACTTGGCTATGGGGCGCTTCGGTAGCCCCGCATTTAAAAGGTGAAAACAATGGAAAGATTATTTTAGCAGAGACCTTACTTCTTGACGGTATAGCAAAAATTGCAGATATAAAAATTGTGGAAACAATAAGAGAGGACCGGACATACAAAGATTTTTTAGGAGAAAAGCTAAAAAAATCCATACAGGCAGTAAAAGAGTACGATAATATATACATACACCTGCAAGAAACGGACGACTTAAGCCACGAGTTGCAAGTAGAAAAAAAAGTTGTAGCCATAGAAGAAACGGATAAATACTTTATCAAAGACTTTTTGGAAAGCATCAACGACGATTATACGCTAAACGTTGCCTCAGACCACTTCACCTTTGCAGATACGGGAGCCCACGGAGGTGCCCCGGTGCCGTTTATACATTTTGACAGTAAAACTAAATACGAAAGCTACGGTATCTTTTGCGAAAAAGATTGTGGTAAGCAAAATTATTTAATAAATGCAAGAGACTTACTTGCAATGTAAAAACTAATTAATTAAGAGGTAACATAAAATGAATTATAAAACATATTTAAAAAATTATCCCAATAAAGAAGGGTATTTTGGCAAGTACGGCGGTGCGTATCTACCCGATATGCTTATTCCCGCATTTGAAGAAATTACACAAGCATACCAAACAATTTGTAACAGCGCTCAATTTATTAGCGAGCTTAGGCGTATACGCAGGGAGTTTCAAGGCAGACCAACCCCCGTTTACCATTGCGAAAGACTTTCAAGAAAGTTAGGCATGGTGCAAATCTACGTTAAAAGAGAGGATTTAAACCATACAGGCGCTCATAAACTTAATCATTGTATGGGTGAGGGCTTACTTGCAAAGTATATGGGCAAAAAGAAATTGATTGCAGAAACAGGGGCAGGGCAACACGGAGTTGCGCTTGCAACGGCGGCTGCATTTTTTGGCTTAGAATGCGAGATACACATGGGGGAGGTAGACATTGCAAAGCAAGCACCAAATGTAACACGTATGGAAATTTTGGGCGCTAAGGTTGTGCCGGTAAAATTTGGTGCAAGAACGCTAAAAGAGGCGGTAGACTCCGCATTTGAGGCATATGCAAGAGATTATAAAGACGCCATTTACTGCATAGGCTCCGCAGTAGGTCCGCACCCCTTTCCCATGATGGTAAGGGACTTCCAAATGGTAGTGGGTCAAGAGGCAAGAGAGCAATTTTTAGAGATGACAGGGCATTTTCCCGATGCTATTTGCGCTTGCGTAGGCGGTGGCAGTAATGCAATGGGCATGTTTGTACCCTTTATAGACGACCCTGTGGAAATTTATGGAGTAGAGCCTTTAGGCAAAGGGGAAAAATTAGGAGACCACGCAGCCTCTATGACATTTGGCTCAGAAGGGGTTATGCACGGCTTTAACAGTATAATGTTGCAAGACGAAAAAGGCGAGCCTGCCCCCGTATACTCAATAGCAAGCGGTTTAGACTACCCCTCGGTTGGACCCGAGCATTCCTTTTTAAAGGATGAAGGCAGAATAAACTACGTTACCGCAACGGACGAAGAAGCGATGGACGCATTTTTCAAGTTGTCTCGGTTAGAGGGTATAATACCTGCAATAGAAAGCTCCCACGCAGTAGCCTACGCAATTAAATACGCAAAGGAAAACCATATAGGCTCAATACTTGTTAATTTAAGTGGCAGAGGAGATAAAGACATAGATTACGTAGTGGAGCACTACGGCACGGGCGAACAATTTTTAAAAGACTGATTATGAAAAACGTAAAAAAGAAATGCGATAAAAATTGCATTTCTTTTTTTATAAAACAACAAATATCCATAAGTAAATCTGCTTGTTTAGAATTTTTTTATGTGATATAGTTATAGCATAAAAGGAGGTGTATATATGAAAAAGATTTTACGTTTACTGACTTCAAGAATGGTATTACTATTTGTACTAATGGGATTGCAAGCACTGCTACTAATTTTATTGGTGATGTTTTTATCCGAGGTTTTTCACATATTTGCACTTGGGTTTACAATTTTTGGACTAATTACAGTAATATACATTACAAACAAAACCCAAAATGCTTCTTACAAAATAAGTTGGGTAATACTAATACTAACCGTACCCGTTTTGGGGCTGATGTTTTACCTAATGTTTTCCCAAACAGGCGCAACCAAAAGGTTGCTAAAAAACTCCGCGTATGCATACGATTATACACAGGATAATATAGAAAAATACAATGTACAAATGGATTTAAACGAGGAAGGCGCACGGCAAAGCAGATATATACACAATGTAAGCGGATATCCGGTGTTTGAAAACACAAAAACCCACTACTATCCCACGGGCGAGGCTTTTTTTGAAGGGCTGAAAGAAGAGCTGGGCAAAGCAAAAAAATACATATTTATGGAGTATTTTATTGTGGAAGAAGGGGAGATGTGGGGGGATATTTTCGATATACTAAAGCAAAAAGTTAAAGAGGGGGTAGAGGTTAGGTTTATGTACGACGATTTAGGTTGCATGAACACTCTGCCAAATAAATACAACGAAATAATAAAACAAGCAGGCATAAAATGCACAATTTTCAACCCATTCAAACCGACGGTAGACTCACTGTTTAATAACAGAGACCATAGAAAAATCACGGTAATAGACGGCTATACCTCATTTTGCGGAGGTGCAAACCTTGCAGACGAATATATAAACAAGCGTATGCGTTTTGGCAAATGGAAGGATAGTGCAATAATGCTAAAAGGGTATGCTACTTATGCTTATCTGTCTATGTTTTTAATGTCCTGGGACTTTTTTGCAGGAGAAAAAACAGAGTTTGAAAATTATATTTACGAGTTAGAGGAGCAAAAGGAGGAAGGCTATGTACAGCCATTTTGCGACAACCCCTTTGATGTGGAAAACATTTGCGAAACGGTATACACCAATATGATTGCAAATGCTAAGGATTATTTATACTTTACATCCCCCTATTTTATGGTTGGGGATAATTTTATGAATGCCCTTTGCGAAGCGGCAAAAAGCGGTGTGGACGTGCGTATGATAACCCCACATATTCCGGATAAAAAAATAGTGTTTTTAATAACTCGTGCCAATTACGATAAGCTTATGCGTGCAGGTGTTAAGGTGTACGAGTACACCCCCGGTTTTATACACGCAAAAAACTTTGTTTGCGACGATAAATACGCAGTAGTAGGCACAATAAATACAGATTACAGAAGCCTTTACCTTAATTTTGAATGTGGCTTGTGGCAGTACAAAACAAAAGAGCTGTTAAAAATTAAAGAGGACTTTTTGCATACCTTGCAGGAATGCAAGGAGCAACAAATAGTAAATAAAAATATATTCGTAAAGTTTTTTGAGGCAATATTGCGACTATTTGCCCCCTTAATGTAGTAGACTAAAAATAGGAGAATAACTATGAAGCATTTGCTGGAACCAATGGATTTATCTGTAAAAGAAATAGAGGACATACTTAACTTGGCACAAAGAATTATAGAAAATCCGGAAAAATATCGAGAAGTTTGTAAATATAAAAAACTTGCAACCCTGTTTTTTGAACCGTCCACACGCACAAGACTAAGTTTTGAAGCGGCAATGATAGAGCTTGGTGGCAGTGTACTTGGCTTTGCAGGAGCAGACTCAAGCTCGGCAACCAAAGGGGAAAGTGTGGCGGATACCATAAGAACGGTGGAGTGCTATGCAGATATTATTGCCATGCGACACCCAAAAGAAGGCTCTGCCCTTGTGGCATCGGAAAACGCCTCTATACCAATAATAAACGCAGGGGACGGTGGGCATCAACATCCCACTCAAACACTAACCGATTTACTTACAATACAAAAACTAAAGGGGCGGTTAGACGGCATTACAATAGGCTTGTGCGGAGATTTAAAATTCGGAAGAACGGTACACTCCTTAATTAGAGCACTATCACGCTACAAAAACGTTAAGTTTGTGCTTATATCCCCAACCGAATTAAAGCTACCCAGATACATAAAAGAGGATGTGCTAAAGGGTAACGAAAACGTATCTTACGAGCAATTCGAGCGCTTAGAAGAGGTTATTTCCAAGTTGGATATTTTATATATGACACGAGTACAAAAGGAGCGTTTTTTTAACGAAGAGGACTATTTAAGGCTTAGAGACAGCTATATTTTAGATAAAGAAAAGATGAGCCATGCCAAAAAAGATATGATTGTTATGCACCCTTTGCCCCGTGTAAACGAGATTTCCGTAGATGTGGACAAAGACGAGCGAGCGGTGTATTTTAAACAGGCATTATACGGCAAATTTGCACGTATGGCACTAATTATGACGATGCTGGAGGTTAAAGAAAATGCTTAATGTAGACAGCTTACAAAGGGGTCTTGTTATAGACCACATAAAAGCAGGCAAAAGTATGGATATTTACAAGTATCTGAATTTAGATAAATTGGATAGTTGCGTTGCCATCATCAAAAATGTAAAAAGTAACAAAAGCGGAAAAAAAGATATAATAAAAATTGAGGACGAAATAGACACAGACATTACAATGCTTGGCTTTGTAGACGAAAATATAACGGTAAATATTATAGATAACGGCAAAATCATAAAAAAAACCAAAGTTATGTTGCCAAAAGAAGTAAAAAACATCGTAAAGTGTAAAAATCCACGGTGTATTACATCCATAGAGCAAGAGTTACCACACATTTTTAAGCTTACAAACGAGAAAAACGGGGTGTACAGGTGTATTTACTGCGAGCAAGAGGCAGACAGGACAAAACTTAATTTTTAAATTGGATTGTTATAGATATTTTGAAAGATAAGAGGTATAATTTATGAAACATTTACTAAAAATGCTGGATTTATCCAAAGACGAAATACTAATGCTCCTTGATTTAGCGGATAAACTAAAGGCAGAGCAAAAAAAAGGTGTAGCCCACAAACTTTTAGAGGGCAAAACCTTAGGGATGATATTTCAAAAATCGTCCACCCGTACTCGAGTATCCTTTGAGGTGGGCATGTACCAGTTAGGCGGTTATCCCTTGTTTTTATCCTCTTCCGATTTACAATTAGGCAGAGGGGAGTCCATAGAGGACACGGCAAAGGTGCTTTCAAGGTATGTAGACGGTATTATGATACGCACATTTGCTCAACAAGACGTGGAAGATTTGGCAAAATACGGCAGTATACCTATTATTAACGGACTAACGGACATATCTCACCCTTGTCAAGTGCTTGCGGATTTGCAAACAATAAGAGAATACAAAAAAAGCCTTGAAGGTCTAAAAATGACCTACATAGGAGACGGCAACAATATGGCAAATTCCCTAATTGTAGGCTGTCTTAAAGTGGGTATGAGTGTTGCTTGCGCAATACCTCAAAACTACTACCCCAATAAAAGGGTGCTGGAGTTTGCAAAGGATTATACCAACTTTGAAATAAGCGGAGACGTTATGGCAATGGCAAAAAATGCAGATGTACTGATTACAGACGTTTGGGCATCAATGGGGCAGGAAAAAGAGGCAGAAGAGCGGAAAAAAGCCTTTAAGGGCATGCAAATAAATCACGATATTTTAAGTGTTGCAAACAAGGACGCAATGGTACTCCATTGCTTGCCAGCACATAAAGGGGAGGAAATAACAAAGGAAGTTTTTGACGAGCATCCGGAAATATTTGACGAAGCAGAAAACAGATTACACGCACAAAAAGCGGTATTAGCCACACTAATGGGGTAAAAAATGAAGTTTGAAACCTACGACAACGAGGTGTTTCAAAAACTGTACACCAACTTGGAGACAAACCAAAACCTACTATCCGAGTACGCCTCTTTGGATAAGTATGCAAAAAGACGGCATAAGGAAAAATTCCACGTTTCCAGACCAAATTACGTAAAGGATGTGGAGCGAATTATTCACAGTCGTTTTTACAACAGATACTCGGATAAAACTCAGGTGTTTTCCCTATATAAAAACGACGATATTTCAAGACGAGCATTGCACGTGCAAATAGTTTCAAGAATAGCACGAAACATTGGCAGAATGTTAAACTTAAACACAGATTTAATAGAAGCCATAGCTTTGGGGCACGACTTAGGACACACACCCTTTGGGCATCTTGGAGAAACCATGCTAAACAACCTATACTACGAAAATACAGGCAGGTACTTCAAACACAATGTGCAAAGCGTGCGTATTTTAGATAAAATGCTAAAACTTAATATTTCTTTGCAAACGTTGGACGGCATACTGTGCCACAACGGCGAAAAACTGTGCAAAGAGTACAAACCAACGTATAACGAGCTTGACTTTACCCACATGGAAAACCGCATAAACAAGCTGTATACAGAGAAAAACTGTAAGTTTATAAGCTCCACCTTAGAGGGTTGCGTGGTTAGAATAAGCGATATTATAGCCTATATAGGCAAGGACAGACAGGATGCGGAAATACTGGATATTAAGGCAAAATTTGCGGATAACGATGTTATAGGTGGCAGTAACTCCGAGTTTATAGGCAACATTATAGCAAACCTTGTCTCCCTAAGTTACGGCAAAGATTATCTATCTTTAGACGAGCGGTACTACACCGCCATAGATACGGAAAAAGCCCTTAATCAAAAGATAATCTACGATTTGCAAAACGAAATTGCTCAAGATGTTAAAAATATGTTTGACAGGCTGTACTCCAAGTTTTTAAAGGACTTAAAAGAGGGTAGGAGCAGGTCTCACATTTTTAAACACCATATAAATAAACTGTTTGGCTCCTATTCCGACGGCGCAGAAAAAACGGAGGAGTATATGGAGGAGGAAAAAAATCAGATTGTGGTGGACTACATTGCAAGCATGACGGACGACTACTTTATAGATATTTTCGATTATTTGTATCCAAACAGTACAAATTTAAAGTATAAATCTTATTTTTAGTGTTTAACAGAGCTTATTAGGGTTATAAATCCTTATAGCCCAATAAAATAAATTACGAGGTGAATTTTATGAAAGAAAGAGTACCATTTTACAAATGCGAGTTGTGCGGAAATATCATAGGTCTAATTAAGGATGGAGGAGGCACACTCGTTTGTTGCGGACAGCCAATGGCAAAAATAGAGCCGGGCACAATAGAAGCCTCTAAGGAAAAGCACATTCCCGTATGCAAAAAGGACGGAGGTAAGGTGTGCGTGCAGGTAGGAAGCGAGGCTCATCCAATGACGGACGAGCATCTTATAGAGTGGATAGTTTTAGAAGAAGCAAACAAAACTCAAAGAGTAATGCTAAAACAAGGTGACGAGCCAAAAGCGGAATTTTGCGTAAACAGCGATGATTTTGCGGTATTTGCGTATTGCAACATACACGGCTTGTGGAAGGGCTAATAATTTTTCGGACTAAACTAAGGGGCGTATGTAAGTACAGCCCCTTTTTTTATGGTGATGATGATGTAAGAGGGTGTAGTCTCGCTTTCCCTCTTTTTTGGTGATGATGATATAGGAGGGTATAGTCTTGCTATCCCTCTTTTTTTTGTGATGGTGATGGTGGGTTTAGTCTCGTAGTGCCTTTTTAATACCCTTTAGCTTTTTAGCTGTGGGGGGTAGGTATCTTAAACTTACGTCTATAAGGTTAGACCTATGCACAATGCTTTTAAAATGGGTAAAAGTGTCAAAACTGCTTTTGCCGTGGTACCCACCCATACCGCTGTCTCCCACTCCGCCAAAGGCGATGTTTGAGGAGGCAACCTGCACAACAACATCGTTAATACAACCGCCCCCAAAGTTGATTGTACGGGTAATTAAATCTTGCGTGTCCTCGCTAAGAGAAAATAAATACAAAGCAAGCGGATGGGGTAGCTGTTTTAGTTTGGCTATAACTTCTTCTATATTTTCAAAGGTTAGTATGGGCATAATAGGCCCAAAAATTTCTTCGCGCATAGCGGGGGAGTCAAAGGTAATGTTATCAAGTACCGTAGGCTCTATTTGCAAACTTTCTTTATTACTGCCACCCCCAAACACAATTTTTTCTCCGTTTATTAAGCCAAGCAAGCGTAAAAAATGCTTTTCATTTACAATGCGTGGTAAATTAGGGCAGTTTAAGGGCTTTTCCGTATAAAACTCCTTAATGCTTTTAATAACATTGGCTATAAACCGCTCTTTTACAGAGGAGTGTACTAAAATATAATCGGGGGCGACACAAGTTTGCCCGGCATTTAAATATTTGCCCCATACTATACGCTTTGCCGCCAAAGAGACATCCGCCGTGCTGTCCACAATGCAGGGGCTTTTGCCTCCAAGCTCTAAGGTTATGGGGGTTAGGTGTTTAGATGCAGATTCCATTACCAGTTTGCCCACCGTTATGCCACCGGTAAAAAATATATAGTCGAATTTTTGGTCCAGTAGTGCGGTATTTGCGTCTCTGCCCCCTAAAACTACACTTACATACTTTGCATCAAAAGTTTCGGTAATAATTTCGTTAATAATATCCGAAGTAGCGGGGGAGTAGTTAGAAGGCTTTAGCACAGCGGTGTTTCCTGCGGCTATCGCCCCTATAAGTGGCTCTATACAAAGTTGAAAGGGGTAGTTCCACGGCGACATTATTAGGCATACCCCAAAGGGTACGGGTAAAATATAGTTTTTAGCCGGAAATTGCGCCAAATTTGCCTTTGCTTTTTTGGGTTTGGCAAATTTATGTAAATGTTTAATAAAAAAGTTAATCTCGCCTATTACCAAAGAGATTTCGGTAGCTTGCGCCTCAAAATCCGATTTGTTTAAATCTGCTTTTAGGGCAGTTTCTATTTGCTTTTCCTTTTTTTGTATGGTTGCTTTAAGTTTTTCCAATGCTTGTAGCCTAAATGCCACGGGTAATGTGGCATCCGTTAAAAAATATTCCTGTTGACTTTTAACAATACTTTGTATATCCATAATTATTTTTACCTCGAAAACCGGATTTGTTTATAAATTAATTATAGCAGAAACATAGTGCAAATTAAATTAAAAAATTTGTTTAACTTAAATATGTGCATAATTTCCCTTTCTTTACACAATCTGTTAAATAAGCAATAAAGATATTGATAATTATTTTTAATATTTTTCAAAAAAGGGGTTTACATTTTATTCATTTCGTATTATATTATTAGTATAAATATTTTTTAATAATTAAAACAATAAAAATTTGGAGGTAAAACTTATGACAAAATATGTATGTAGTGTATGCGGATACACAGTAGAAGGCGAAAAACCGGGTGTATGCCCACAATGCGGAGCAGACGGCTCAAAATTCAACGAACTTTCGGGCGCTCGTGTATGGGCAGATCAACATAAAATCGGCATTGCCGCAGGCTTAGACGAAGAAGTTGTTAAAGGCTTAAGAGAAAACTTTATGGGCGAATGTACAGAAGTAGGCATGTACCTTGCAATGTCCAGACAGGCAGACAGAGAAGGGTATCCCGAAGTTGCGGAAGCATATAAAAGAATAGCTTTTGAAGAGGCAGACCACGCTGCAAGATTTGCAGAAATGTTAGGGGAAGTTGTATTTGCAGATACAAAGAAAAATCTACAACTAAGAGCAGATGCAGAATGCGGAGCAACAGAAGGCAAAATGTGTATTGCCAGAAAAGCAAAAGAGCTTGGCTACGATGCTATCCACGATACAGTACACGAAATGGCTAAAGACGAAGCAAGACACGGTTGCGCTTTCCAAGGCCTTTTAGAAAGAGTTGTAAAATAAGGGGTTAGGCAAAAGTAACAGCCAATCACTAATCACAATCACAATAATTAATAATATATAACTAATTAGACCCCCCAAAAATACGGATAGACTAACACTATTCGTATTTTTTTTCTTGTTTTTTTAAATAGCGGTATAAATTTTTTGGCGTAAAGTCGCAAAAATAAATAATTTTCAACAAAATAGTAAAAAGTATTGACAAAACATTAGTATAAAGTATAATCATAGTATAGCGATGCAAGAATTAAATAAGGAGATACAAGGAATTGCTGTTAAAGTATAATCTTGATGTGGAAAAAGACTTCAAATGGATTATGATTACCGCCAACCAAAACGCAAAAGAACTGCTTTTTTACGTTTCGGAAATCGGGCATTTTAATGCAGGAAAAGACTTTTATACAGAGCGCTCGGAAAAAAAGGAATACTACATCCTTTTTACAATCTCAGGAGAGGGCGTGCTTAAACATAAAGACCAAACAATTAGGCTTAAAAAAAATCATGCTGTTATGATATATTGCAACGAATACCAGTATTACGCCACGGCGAACGAGGATAATTGGAATCATATGTGGGTGCATTTTAATGGCACAGGCGCAGATAGCTACGATAATATTATAAACGACTCGGGCGTTTCTTGCGTGCATATTGACGACCCGGAAAAGTTTATAAACGAAATGGAAGAAATTATGAAAAATCCGGGAGTAAACGATATTAAGCAAAGTGTTATGGCTTCCTTGCACCTAACTAATATGCTGACAATGATGGCGCTTGGTAAGTACAGCGTGCAAAATTTAAAAAAGTATTCTCAGCATCAAGAATATATAGATAAAATTTTAGAATACATTAAAAATAACTATCAAGACCCCATAACTTTAGAGGACTTAACCTCGGAAATTCACTTGTCCAAATATTATTTTTTAAAGATATTTAACCAATATACAGGGATGACGCCCTACGAATATTTAATTCATTACAGAATCAACAAGGCAAAAACCTTGCTTAGAACAACAAGCCTACCCGTAGCACAAGTGGCACATTGCGTAGGATTTTTAGACGAATGTAATTTTATAAAAAGGTTTAAACTGCTGACAGGCACTACCCCCCTTAATTTTAGACAAATGAGTTTTTAATCTTAGCACAATATAGAGCCAAAAATATATATAGTTGCAAAAAACGCTGTAATACTGGGTATTTGAGCGTTTTTTTGTTTTTAGAGTATATTCAAATTATATACATATATTTAGGTTAAAAACGTTTCAATTATTTAACAACAAAACACAATTAAATTTTTGTGATAAATAAACATTGCCTAATTATTGTTGTAATACGATACTAATTTTAGATATTGTTTTAATAAAACATAAAAAAATAAGAGATATTTCAATTATTACAGATTTATGACACCTGTATTTCACTTTTTTTACTTATGTAAATATAGCAATATATACCAATTTATTCTCAATAAAAGCCAACAATTTTTTAAAATGTGAGTGTATAATAAAGCCACAGTATTTAAAAAATCAAATTGAAGAAATTAGGTGTCGTAACCCTCATAGGTAATTATGGCAAACTCTGTTAAAAATTTTACGGGTGTATCAGTAGTAAAAAAATACTTTAACAAGTATTGGTATATAGGTAGTGGCAAATAAGCACAAACATACAGGAAGTAAAAATTACAATCATTTGGCATTAAGTAATTTTTTAGGAGGTAATATGGACCACAGAACTCGTTTTATGAGCGTACTTGAAGGCAAAAGACCGGATAGAGTACCCATTCTTGCAAACCTAACACCACAAATTGCACAAAAACTTACAGAAGTTTTAAATAAGCCCTTAGGCTTGGTAGATTCCTTTTTAAGTACGAGGATTTCTCACTTAGATATTTTGCTTGCCCTTGGAAACGACGGAGTGGAGATAGCCGCAACCCGTGCTAAAAGCGCTCCCACCATAACCTTAGAAAACGGCAGACAAAAAGACGAATGGCAGATGGAATATCAGCATGTGGGGCTGTACGACGAAACGGTGGTAAGGCCACTATGTAACGCCCAAACAATTAAGGATATAGAAAGCTACGACTTCCCCGATGCGCTTGCAGAAGGCAGGTGGGACTTCGCTACCCAAACATCACAAAAATATAAAAAAGACTATGCCATTATAGGAGACATGGAAGCTTGCTTGTTTGAGCTTGCGTGGAATTTAGTAGGCATGGAAAAATTCTTAATGGATTTATACAGCGGTGAGGAATACGTAGAAGTTTTACTTAATAAAATAATAGATTTCAGCACAAAATGCGGTCTTAAAATGATAGAGCTCGGAGCGGATATGCTTTGGACGGGGGACGATTTTGGCACTCAGGAAAATATGATGGTTTCTCCCCAAATTTGGAGGGAGTATTTTAAACCACGTATGGCAAAAATGTTTGCAGCCTTTAAACAGGCAAACCCCAATATAAAAATTGCCTACCATTCCTGTGGCTCTATAATACCCATTATACCCGATTTAGCAGAAATTGGGCTGGATTTCCTAAACCCCATACAACCAAAAGCACAAGGTATGAAGTTAGATGTGCTTGTAAAAGAATACGGGGACAGGCTTGGATTTTTTGGCGGAGTGGATGTACAAGAGGTACTGCCAAACGGTAGCGTAAAGGATGTTAAGGCAGAGGTTAAAAGGTGTATAGATGCCTCTTTTGGAAGCAGATACATAATTGCGCCGGCACACAACATTCAGCCGGATACACCAATAGAAAACGTTTTTGCATTTTATGATGCAGTTAATAAATACGGACAAATGTAACCCAAAAAACGAAAGGATACAGAGGTATGAATGAAGTTTTAAATCTAAAAAGCATTGTAAAAACCTTTCCGGGCGTGCTCGTTTTGGACGATATGAACTTTGACCTGCGAAGCGGAGAAGTACACGCAATATGCGGAGAAAACGGCGCAGGAAAATCTACTATGATGAAGATTGTAACAGGTGTGTACACGCCCGATAAGGGGGATATCTTAGTAGACGGGCAAAAGGTAGTATTTAACAACCCAAACGATGCTTTCGATAAAGGAATAGCAATAATTTATCAGGAAACCAGCTTGTTTGAGGAAATGACAATTCTTGAAAATATTTTTTTAGGACACGAGCTTACAACAAAAAAAGCCGGCATAACAATTTTAGATTACGGTAAAATGCGTAAGGAAGCAAAGCGTATTTTTGGCAGTATGAACGTAAGCATAGATTTGGACGAAAAAACCAAAAATATGGGCATGGCACAAAAACAAATGATAGAAATTGCAAAAGCCCTAACTTTTAATTCTAAAATACTGATTTTAGACGAGCCTACGGCATCTCTTACTCAAAGAGAAGTGGACGCACTTTTTGATATCGTGCGTAAGCTGAGAAGCGAGGGTGTGGCAATCGTATATATAAGCCACAGATTAGAAGAAATATTTGAAATTTGCGACAGAGTTACGGTAATAAGAGACGGCAAATATATTTCCTGCAAAGAGGTTGCAAGCACAAATAAAGACGAGCTTGTAACGGATATGGTAGGGCGAAGCATGGACAACTACTACCCAAAACGAGAGGTAGAAATTGGCGGAGAGCTTATTCGTGTGGAAAACCTAAATCAGGAAGGCGTACTTAAAAACATTAACTTTTCCATAAATAAAGGGGAAATAGTAGGATTTTCCGGTCTTGCGGGTGCAGGACGTACCGAGCTTGCCCTTGCCTTATGCGGATTTGCAAAATTGGACAGCGGTACAGTTTTTGTAGAAAACAAAAAGGTAAAAATAGATAATTACGAGCAGGCAATGAAAGAGGGCATAGTGTATGTCTCCGAAGACAGAGGGAAATTTGGGCTTGTTTTGGAAATGAGCATAAAGCACAACATAACAATGCCACAACTTAAAGCCATGAAAAAGGGTATGTTTTTGGATAACAAAGCGGAAGAGAAGGTAGCAGACAGATTTATTAAAGAATTTGATATAAAATGCACGGACTCCAACTTTTTGGTAGAAAATTTATCGGGTGGCAATCAGCAAAAGGTATCCGTATCCAAAGCCATTGCACTAAACCCAAAGCTATTAATTTTAGACGAGCCCACTCGTGGAGTGGACGTAAATGCAAAGGCGGAAATTCATAATATAGTAAGCGAGCTTGTTGCGGCAGGCACCACAATCTTTATGATTTCTTCGGAAATGCCCGAGTTAATAGGTATGTGCGATAGAATTTACGTTATGAAAAACGGAGAAATCGCAGGGGTAATGGATAGGCAGGATGTAACGCAAGAAAAAATACTTAAGGTTGCCCTTCAAGTAGACTAATAAATAAAGAGGTATATGGTATGAAACAGGATTTGACGGCACAAACCGGTTTACACAAAAGCAATATAAAGAAATTTTTAACCACAGAATTTTATTTGTTCTTATTTGTTATTGCTATATTGATTGTGCTTAAATTTACCGCAGGGGATTTTTATTCCCTAAATAATATGATGAGCGTGCTTAACTACTTCAGCTATTTGCTAATAGGCGCAATAGGTATGAATATCATCATTATAACATCAAATATAGACGTTTCCGCAGGTGCAATTATATCTGTGGTGGCAATAGTAATTGCCTTTATAGGCAAAACGGGGGCGCCCATTTGGGTTTTCCTTGTGGCAGGCATGGCGGCAGGCGCAGGGCTTAGCTTTTTAAATGGCATTTTTATTACAAAATTAAGAATACCTGCAATAGTAGCCACCCTTGCAACCACACAGCTATTTGCAGGCATCCTGCCATTAATGGTGGAAGGCTCTATATACGACCTTCCGGCAAGTTTTACATGGCTCGCTTTTGAGGCTAAGTTGTTTGGCATAATACCGGCAAGTCTACTGTTTGCGGTAGTAATTGCGGTAATTGCATTAATTTTTATGAAATACTCTCGTTTTTCAAAAAAGCTTTATGCTATAGGTAACAACCAAAATGCTGCAAAACTTTCGGGCATTAAGGTAAACAAAGTTGTTGTAATGTCTTACGTTATTGCAGGTGCGCTTTACGGCGTAACGGCTACCTTAATTGCAACGGCAGGGCAACGTGTTACAACCACAATGGCAAACGGATTTGAGATGACACTTATAGCGGCGGTAGTGCTTGGAGGCACGAGTATTGCAGGGGGAAGCGGAAAAATTATAGGCACGATTTTAGGTGCGTTTATACTCTCCGTAATATCTCCGGCTATGAACTACATGGGGCTGTCCTCTGACTGGTCGGACGCTGTAATGGGCGGTATTATACTCCTTGCGGTTATTGTAGGTGTAGCATCTACCTTAGGCAAACATAAAAAAGCCAAGCTTGTTTTGGAAAATAAAGCGGAGGTGAAGTAATATGAATACAACTGTAAAGCAAAAGAAAAAGATTAATATAAGTTTTAACGTAGCGTTATTTGTAATATTGATTGCATTAACGGCGGTTATATCCATAATTAACCCAAACTTTATTAAATACAATTACATAATGAGTGTTGTAATTAAAAATATAGTGGAAATAGGTCTTATGGCACTTCCCGTAACCTTAATTATAATCACAGGGGGTATAGATTTATCCGTTGGCTCCATTATGATAGTATCCGCAATATCGGGTGGTATTGCAGCCGCTACCTTCGGAAACGGCGTAGGTATTGTTGTGGGGCTGGTTGTAGGCTTGCTCTGTGGACTGTTAAACGGATTTCTAATTGCAAAACTAAAGATTTCCGCACTTGTAACAACACTTGCCACAATGTTTCTCTTTAGAGGAATAGCAAAGGGCATAACCGCCGGAGACAGCGTATATTCCTACGACTTTACAAGCTTTATGGGCAATACCGAGCTTATGGGCATACCCCTATCTCTATTTATATACATTGGAGCGGCAGTAATTTTTACCTTGCTACTCTCAAAAACAATGGCAGGCAGAAGTTTGTTTGCAATAGGCTTAAACAGCAATGCAACAAGATACTCGGGTATTAAAGTAGACAAACTGATTATGGCTATCTATGTAATTTCGGGGCTAATGTGCGTACTTGCCGCATACATCTACTTAGGCAGATTTACAAGCGTTAAGTTTGACGTTGCAAACTCCCTTAATTTAAAGGTAGTAACGGTTATAGTGCTTGGCGGTACAAGTATAAACGGCGGTATAGGAGATATGAGGGGCACGATAATTGCAACCTTTATTATAGCCGTGCTAAACAGCGGACTTACCGTACTAAATATACCCATAGACGTACAAACAATTATACACGGCTCTGTACTCGTTATTTCTCTGATTACATACTCCATACTAAACGAGCGTGCTAAAAAGAACAAAATTATCAACATACTTAATGATAACGAGGCAAAGTTAGCTAAGGAAAGTTAAATTTTTGGCAATAATGCCAAAAAATAAAATAAACAATTATTATAGGAGGAAAAACTATGAAAAAATTATCTCTATTGGTTGTGGTTGTTTTAATTGCAACAATGCTGTTTGCAGCATGCACAGCTCCTGCCGCTCCCGTGGCAAGCGATGCTCCGGCATCTGAAGCTCCTGCTTCCGAAGCACCTGCTTCCGAGGCTCCCGCAGAAGTTAGCGAAGCTCCTGCTTCCGAAGCTCCGGCAGGTGGTGCGGTAACTATTGCAATGCTACCTAAATTTAAAGGTGAAAACTACTTCGACGCTTGTAAAGTTGGCGCAGAAGAAGCCATTGCAGAGTTAGTAGCAGGCGGAAAAGACGTTACATTACTGTACGACGGACCTCCACAAGACAATGCTACAAACCAAAAGCAAGTAGACATTCTCGAAGGCTGGATAGCTCAAAACGTTAATGTAATTATCGTATCCCCTAACGACCCGACAGCAATCGCTCCTACATTGCAAAAAGCTCAAAAAGCAGGCATTAAAGTGCTAACTTTTGACGCAGATGCACAAGAGGATTCCAGAGATTTATTTATTAATCAATCTTCTGCTGACGGTATCGCAAAAGGTATGGTAGATGCAGTTGCACAAAAAATGACAGCAAAAGGTTACGGAAAAGATAAGCCTGCTAACGTGGCTATGATTTCTTCCGCTAAAACAGATGCTAACCAAAACAGCTGGATAGAAGCTATTAACAAACTTCTTGCTACCGATGAGTATAGCTGGTTAAAAATAAACAACGCAGAGACAGATATTTACTATCCGGGTCCTGACGAAACAGAAACTCAAAAGCAAGCAGGAACACTTATTTCCAGAATGGGCGAAGGCGCAGATAAAATTCAAGTTGCAATAGGCTTAACTTCTATGGCTACACCTGCTCTTGGCGCACAATACGCTTCCGCGGCAGCAAAACCGGATGTAGCAAACGTTACAATGACAGGTTTGGCTACACCTAATGCTCTTAAAACATACATCTTAGACGAGAAAAATCCTTTAGAAACAGGTGTATTGTGGAATTGTATGGATTTAGGCTACTTAGCAGTAATGTCCGGTTACCAAATGGCAACAGGCGAGCTTGCAGCAGATGCTACAACCATGACAACAGAAAGACTTGGCGAAAGAGCTATTGATAACAAAGTTATTTTACTGGGCGACGCATTAATCTTTGATGCAGCTAATGTAGAGCAATTTAATTATTAATCCTTTATGGACTAAGATAGGACGGAAAAGGCTTTGCCTTTTCCGTTTTTGTATGTTTAAAAACAATGTTTTACTCTAAAAACTCCCGTTGTAACTCCCCAAGCAACAAATCTGCAACAGGAGTAAACACCTGATATTTCTTCCAAATTATATACATAGGTGTTTCCAAAACGGGTTTTAGAGGTCTAAAACAAAGCTCGCTGTTTTCTCCTGTGCTTATTAGTTTATCAAACCCCAAAGTGTAGCCCAAACCCTCTTTGGTTAGTATGGTTGCATTAAAAATTAAATCGTAGGTGGCAATAATATTTAGTTTGGCTTGAGCATCCCCAAACCATTTGGGTAAATCCTCCGTTAGGCTTTGTCTTGAAGTAATTAGTGGAATATTTAGCAAATCCTCTAACTGTATAACGGTTTTTTTAGATAGGGGACTGTCCTTTCTCATAATTAATCCCCAAGAGTCTTTAAAGGGTATTTTGAGATAGTTGTACTTAGCTAAATCCACCTCTTGTACAATAATTGCAAAGTCTATAAGCCCTTTGCTTAAACGCTCGCTTACCCCATCTGTACCGCTACTGTAAAAATGAAAGCGGATGTTAGGATATTTTTTTCTAAGTTTAAATGCGCAATGCACAAAGTGATGTATTCCTTGAGATTCCGCACAACCAATGTGAATATCTCCACCGCTGATTTCGTCCAAACATTTAAACTCTGCTGTGGTTTTATCCACCATTTCCAAAATATCTTCCGCTCTTTTGCGTAAAAGTACCCCTTCTTCCGTAAGCTTTATGCTGTAATTACTTCTTATAAACAGCTTTTTACCAAGCTCGTCCTCTAATTCCTTTATTTGACGGGATAATGTGGGTTGAGATATGTGGAGCAACCCTGCCGCTTTTGTAATGTTTTCCTCCTGGGCTATCTTTAAAAAATACCTTAAAACTCTGATTTCCATAACCAAACCTCCGTTTAATAAGCATATCACAAGGAGAAATTCATTACAAGAATAACTAAATATTAATTATAAGTATTTTACATTTCTAATTAACCGCTGTAAAATAAAATTAGATTTAATTGGGGTGGGAATACTACTTTTAAGGAGAAATACAATGAAGAAAATCTTAGTAGCTTTACTCACAATATCACCATTATTAGTGATGATTGCCTGCGCCCCACAAACAACCGAGAGGGTACAGACGTCAAAAACACCCACCATCACTCAAAATCCGGATACAAAGCCGAGTGCTGAAAACAAACCGGAGGTAACCCAACCGCAAAACACTAATGCGCCGGAAGTTCTAAAAACAAATGTGCTTATTGCTTATTTTTCCAACACAGGCACAACAGAGGAAATAGCAAAGCAAATAGAAGAGGAAACGGCAGGAGATTTATTTAAAATAACGCCACAAGTCCCCTATACTCAAGAGGATTTGAATTACAGCAACAGTAATTCAAGAGCATCCGCAGAGCAAGCAGACCCATCTATACGCCCACAAATTGCCAATACAGTAGAGGGCATGGAAGGGTACAACATAGTGTTTTTAGGCTATCCAATATGGTTTGGGGATGCGCCTCGAATTATAAACACTTTTTTAGAAAGTTATAATTTTGCTGATAAAACGGTAATACCATTTTGCACTTCGGGAAGTAGCGGTATAGGCAGTAGCGACACTAATTTGCACGCACTCACACCGGAAAATACAATTTGGCTGGACGGAGTGCGGTTACAATCACCAAATGTAAAAACATGGATAGACAGCCTGGGCATAATCGAAAGCACCCCCCAAACTAACAGCGAATTTAATTTAGACACGAAAAAAGTCACGCTAAACAGCGGTTACGAAATGCCAATAGTTGGCATAGGCACGTACAGTTTAAAGGATGATGTGTGCGTAAACTCGGTTTTAGAGTCCCTAAAAGCAGGGGGAAGGCTTATAGACACCGCACATATTTACGGCAACGAAGTTAGTGTGGGGGAGGGCATCAGACAATCGGGAGTGCCAAGAGAAGAGATTTTTCTTACAACAAAGCTGTATATGGATCAGTATGATGATGCAGAGACAGCCATAGACGAGGCACTTACTAATTTCGATGTGGAGTATATAGACTTAATGCTACTTCATCACCCCGGTGCTAACGATGTTTTGGCATATAAAGCCATGGAGCAGGCGGTTAGCGAGGGCAAAATACGCTCCATTGGGCTGTCTAATTGGTATGTAAAGGAAATGGAGGAGTTTTTGCCACAGATAACCATTACACCGGCGGTGGTGCAAAACGAAATTCACCCGTATTATCAAGAAAATGACGTAATACCGTATATGCAGGAAAAAGGCATAACAGTAGAGGGTTGGTATCCTTTAGGAGGGCGGGGGCATACGGCGGAGTTACTGGAAAACGAAACTATTTCCGCCATTGCGCAAGCGCACGGTAAATCTTCGGCGCAGGTTATTTTAAGGTGGAATTTGCAAAAGGGAGTGGTGGTAATTCCGGGCTCAAGCAATCCACAGCATATTAGGGAGAATTTGGATATTTTCGGTTTTGAGTTGACTGATGAAGAGATGGAGCGGATAAATTCCCTGGACCGTGGAGAAAAACATGATTGGTATTGAGGGGGTGGGTTTGTTTGTTAATAACCGCTGAATAATAAAAAAACCGCTCAAACCATAAGGTTTAAGCGGTTCTTAATGGTTGCGGGGACAGGATTTGAACCTGCGACCTCCGGGTTATGAGCCCGACGAGCTACCAGCCTGCTCTACCCCGCGACGAATAATTTTCAGCAACTATAATAGTATATAACGGATATACTTCCTTGTCAATCATTTTTTAACTGTTTTCATAATTATTTCGCAATTTTTGCAATTTATTATCGCAGCTTAGTAATTTTACCCAATAAGTCGCTATTCCGCCACCCCTCCAAAAAACCTTACTTTCGCCAAAAAGTCTTGCAATCCGCCTTGTCTTTAATGTTATACTCTATAATAGCATCAATAAGTGCAAAATCTACAGCCTGCGTCCATTTAATGCGAAAAAGCATCTTGCTTTGCTCGTAACCGGCTTTTGCAATTTCCTCCGTAAAATGTACCATTCCTGCCTGCTCGGGAGAAACCGCCATATGCTGTTTTGAAACACTAAAGCCTATAATAAATGCATTATTGTGCGTAAACATCGGCTGACTCCAACCGATTTTTCCCTTTAAATTCGGGTATTTTTCGCAAATGTAACTTAAAACATGCTCTATTTTTTTGCGCTGTTCCTCGTTTTGCAAAGTGGCTATATAATCGTCGAAAACCTCCATAAATCCCCCTTTTTTGCAAACAATTAATTTAATTCGTCCAAAGTAAGCTTAAACCCTTCTATAAAGTTTTCCATAAAATAATCCACTTCCGACATATTCATGGCTTTTACCGCTTCTTTTGTGCGCTTTAGCGCTTTTTCAAACTCCTTGTTGCCACAGCCCACTTCTTCTATACATTTAATGTATGCGCAAAGCCTGTCCGCCGCCTTAACAATTTTTTTAACCTCGTCTCCCGTATCCTCAAGTACGTAGGGCATTACACGTGGGCGCATTTCGTAGGGTAGCATATTAATTAGTGTGCCTTGGGCGTGCGCCTCTATTTTTTTGTATGATGCTTTAATATCATCGTCAAAATACTTAATGGGGGTGGGCAAATCTCCGGTAATTACTTCGCTTGCTTCGTGATAAAGTGCAGATAATAACACTTCCTTTTCGTCCACACTTCCGGAAAAATAGCTGTTTTTAATTACGCATAAAGCATGGGCTACAAGCACTACAAAAAAGGAATGCTCCGCAACATTTTCGTCTGTGGTGTTGCGCATAAGCCCCCATCTTTTTATATGCTTTAATCTGGACATATAAGCATAAAAACTCTTTTTCATACTTCAAAATACTCCTTTAACTGTAAATACACCCGTTTTAGCTCATGGTAATCGGTGTAGTCGCCGTTATATATTTCAAGCATCATAAACTCTTTAAAATCCTTTAAAATCTCCTTTAACTGCACCCAATCGGTCTTTCCGGTAAAAGGTATGCAGGGGTACACTCCTTTTTCTTCGCTGATGGTATAATCGCAAGCATGAATATTTATTAAGCGGTCTCCCATTGCCGATATGTATTCGCAAGCATCGTACCCCGATTGCGCCGCTTGCTTTAAATCTAAGTTAAAATACAAATTATCCGTTTTTGTATTGTCTATTAGCATTTGTGCAAAACCGGGATAGTTAAAGTTGCACCAATGTACATTTTCGTAAGCAAATTTTACACCGTAATCTTTGGCGGCATCTGCAATAACATCTACACGGTTGCCGAAAAACTCAAAGTTTGTCCGCCTTTTTACAGCAGGCTTAATATTAACGCCACCATGAAACACATATACGCTTGCACCCAAAATCTCAGCGGATTTTAGCACCTTTTTGTATATTTTAAAAGAGTCCCCGTATTGCCTTTCGTGATAGGAAAACAGCTGGGGCTCAAACTGAATAGGCAATGGATGCACCGAATGTATTTTAACATCATAATCATCACAAATAACCTTTAATTTTTTAATGTAGTCCTCTTCGTACTCCTGCATAGACGAGAAAAATATTTCTGCATATTTTATACCCATTTTTCCAATAGATTTAATTGCATCCTCTGTAAATTCTCTAAGATAGAAGCACGCCGTAGATATTCCAACTTTCATATTTTAATCTTACCTCTTTTAATATTATATGATATAATTAAAATTAGTGCAACATTGCACACTAATATTTTTAATGGAGATAATTATGAAAGTAGCATTAATAAAAGGCGACGGCATAGGCGCAGAAATTGTAAACGAAGGTGTAAAAGTATTAGAAAGTGTTGGAAAAAAATACAATATAGACTTTGAGTTTTCCGAAGCACAAGTAGGCGGTATAGCAATAGATAATTATGGAGATCCCCTTCCTAAAGAATCTTTGGAGATATGCAAAAACAGCGATAGCATACTGCTTGGTGCGGTTGGAGGCGAAAAGTGGGATAATCTTCCTGTGGAAAAACGTCCGGAAAAAGGGCTGTTACGCCTAAGAAAAGAGCTTAACCTATACGCAAACTTACGCCCTGCAATTATTTACGGGCAACTAAAGGATGCCTGCCCTCTAAAAGACGAAATTATCGGGGATAAACTGGATATTTTGGTACTAAGGGAGCTTACGGGAGGCATTTATTTTGGTAAGCATACTTACACGGACACCAAAGCAAGCGATTTACTGGAGTATTCCAAAGAGGAAATAGAGCGCATTGCAAGAGTTGCCTTTGAAAGCGCACGAAAACGCAATAACAAAGTTACAAGTGTGGATAAAGCCAATGTGCTTGCAAGCTCAAAATTATGGAGAAATGTGGTAACCGAGCTTAGCAAAGAATACAGCGATGTTACTTTAGAACATATGTACGTAGACAATGCGGCGATGCAACTTGTGCGAAACCCCAAGCAATTTGACGTTTTGCTTACAGAAAATATGTTTGGCGATATACTTTCGGACGAGGCAAGTATGATTACAGGCTCCATAGGCATGCTACCCTCCGCATCTTTAGGAAGCGGTACTTTAGGAGTATACGAGCCAATACACGGCTCTGCCCCCGATATTGCAGGCAAAAACATTGCAAACCCCATTGCCACCATACTGTCCTGTGCTATGATGTTGCGGTATTCCTTCAACAAAACAAAGGAGGCGCAAGCAATAGAAGATGCGGTATCCAAAGCGTTATCACAAGGCTACAGAACTGCGGATATTGCAAACGGCAAGCCGAGTATTTCTACATCGGAAATGGGCGATATAATTGCCGAAAATATTATTTAGCAAAACAGCAAATTAATTGGTCCTTAGTTTTGGTTGCCGTTATTTTTTGGCAACCAAAACGTTTTTTATAAATCAGTGAATCAGTAAATTAAAAGCAAAGGGTACTTAAATGAAAATAGACAGATTGCTTGGTATTATAATTACATTACTGCAACAAGAAAAGGTTACCGCACACTATCTTGCAGAAAAATTTGAGGTGTCCGTACGAACAATAAACAGAGATATAGTTGATTTATGCAAGGCAGGTATTCCCGTTGTAACCACCCAAGGCGCAAACGGAGGAATATCCGTTTTAAATGGCTATAAGATAGATAAAACCTTGCTAACAAAATCCGAATTAAAGCTTATACTTGCAGGACTTTCTACCTTAGGCAGTATTTCTACGGATAATAAGTACAAGCTGATTATGGATAAATTTGTGGCAAGCAATGATGATATTTTAAATTCTAACCATATTATTATAGATTTATCATCCTATTATAAAAGCTCGCTATCTCCTAAAATACAAATTCTGCAAAGTAGTATAGATAATTGTACTGCTGTTTCTTTTAATTATTACAGTAGCAAGGGGGAAAAGCTTGTATTACTTAACCCGTATTTAATTATTTTTCAATGGAACAGTTGGTATGTGCTTGGTTGCGAAAATTCCACAAATAAATTTAAGCTGTATAAATTAAATCGCTTGTGGAATTTGGAGGCTACGGCAAAAGCATATAAATTTGAGGAAATTCCAAAAGAGGCTTTAGATTTCAATTCCTTTTATACCCATAATATTAATGCTGTAATTTTATTTGACGAATGTGTTAAATATCGTTTAATCGAAGAATATGGCTTGGATTTTTTTACTTATGATGATGATGGCAGGCTACGCTTTACCTTTGACTTTACCAACGAGGATTATTTAATAACGTGGGTGTTAAGCTACGGAAGCAATGCCGATCTGGTAGAACCAAAATCTTTACGCAAAAAAATTAAAATCATTCTTAAAGAAACACTAAATAAGTATAATTAAATATGACATACATATGTCTTGTTTAGTGTAGTATACTGTATTTATTCCCAAAAAAGAGAGGTAATGCAAAAAAATGGCGTCAACAATGGATTTTATAGAGTTTGTTTGCGAGCAAATCGAAGGCACGGGGGAGATTCGCCATAAAAAAATGTTTGGGGAGTATATGGTTTACGTAAACAACAAGCCCTTGCTTTTGGTTTGCGACAACACCGTGTTTGTAAAGCAATTAGATTGCCTTTTTACTGTGATGAAGAATGCAGACAAAGGCTTTCCCTACGAAGGAGCCAAAGAGCATTACATCCTTGATATTGAGAATAAAAAACTGGCAAAAGAGGTTATAGCAATTTTAGAGCCTGTAACCAAAGTACCCCCACCACGCAAAAAGAAGGGAGCAAAATAAAAATGGCAAACAAAGCAGAATTATTCGAGGATTTTTTAGTATTCGCCGGAGAAGAGCATAGGGGATATATAATGCAATTACACAACTTTTTTACAGAAGAAGGATGCGACGCAAACGTAAAAGAGGCAAAACGTGGTTATATAGTTTCCTATGTACACAAACCCACCAAAAGAACGGTAGCAAACTACATCTTTCGCAAAAATGGCATTATGATGCGCATTTATCCGGAAAATATAATGTCCTACCCACAAATAATTGATACTCTGCCTACCTCTATGAAAGCATCTATGGAAAAAGCAAGCGTGTGTAAAAAGTTGCTCGACCCAACAACATGCAGTCCTAACTGCAAAATGGGGTTTGACTATATCTTAGAGGGCAAGCAACAACAAAAGTGCCGTAGCAATGCCTTTTTATTCTTTCTTAATGATGATGATAACCCCTACATCGAAGAAATTGTAAAAAACGAGGTAGTTGCACGCAACAAACATTAAATTAGCCACAAATCATCATCACAGGAGGTAAAAAAATGGAATACCAAAGCGTAATGTTAGTAGTTGAAAATATGGAAAAGTCCAAAGAGTTTTACAAAGAGGTGCTAAAGGGCGAAATTATTTCGGATTTAGGCGCAAACGTGACTTTTGCGGGCGGTTATTCTCTGCAAACCAAAGCAAGTTGGCTTGTTTTAACCGATGCTAAAACAGACAACATCACCTATGGCGGAAATGACGCCGAGCTTTATTTTGAAGAAACCGACTTTGACGATTTCCTAAACAAGATTGAAGGCAGGAAAAACTTAGTAGAAGTAATAGGAATAAAAGAGATGCCCTGGGGACAACGCTCCATCCGCTTTTACGATTTAGATAAGCACGTAATTGAAGTGGGCGAGTCTATGAAAACTGTGTGCAACAGATTTTTGGATAGCGGGCTAACGGTAGAAGAAACGGCAAAACGCATGGATGTGCCTTTGGAATTTGTTTTGGATAGTATTAAGTGAGGGGGTAAACAACTTATGACGGTTCTATTTGTAATCGGCATAACCTACACCACCCAAAAAATGTTGTAATACAATAGATAGGTGACAAAATAAAAAGAAAATAGGATCCA
>CAZVNZ010000012.1:0-84800 GCA_964628515.1 uncultured Christensenellaceae bacterium | reverse complement strand
TAAATTTGGTGTTGCAAAATATAAATATCGACAAATACATAAAAATGGTGAAATAACTTTTTCTGTAGTGGATTTTATATCTTAAGTGCGTTTGTCCACTCCCCAAAATAATATATACTGTACAAAAATAACTCACAGGTGTATAATTTAAAGCATATATATATCTGCAATAAAACAATGCAAAAAGTTTATTGCAGTGTAATTTTAGATTGCACTTAAACAAAGTTTTACAAAAATCTGTGCGGAAAGGAGATGCCATATGGCACAAAACATTATCAACATACCAAAAATAAAAATGGGAATTATTTCTGTAAGCAGAGGGTGTTTTCCAATAGAGCTTTCGGAAAAAAGAAGAGGGGCGATTGTAGAGGCATATAAAAAATTTGGGGATATTTACGAATGTAAGGTTACGGTAGAAAACGAGACGGATGCAAGAAAAGCGGCAGAGGATGTAAGAAAAGCAGGGGTTAATGCCCTTTGCGTATTCTTAGGCAACTTTGGGCCGGAAACTCCGGAAACTATGATAGCTAAGTTTTTTCACGGCCCTACAATGTATGTTGCGGCGGCAGAAGGGGACGGAGATTTATACAACGGCAGAGGGGATGCCTACTGCGGTATGCTAAATTGCAGTTATAATTTAGGACTTAGAAAAATTAAAGCCTTTATACCCGAGTACCCTGTGGGCACAGCGGTAGAGCTTGCAAAGATGATAGCTGAGTTTGAAGACATTGCACGGGCAATTTGCGGTTTAAAAAAGCTAAAGGTTATAACCTTCGGTCCAAGACCAAACGATTTTCTTGCTTGCAACGCACCCATAAAGCCACTATTTGATTTAGGCATAGAGTTAGAAGAAAACAGCGAGCTTGACTTACTGGCGGCTTTTAATAATCATAAGGATGATAAGCGTATACAAAAGGTTGTTGCAGATATGGAAAAAGAGTTGGGAAAAGGCAACAAGCACAGCGGTATACTACCTAAATTAGCGCAATACGAGCTTACTTTATTAGATTGGATAGAAGAGCATAAAGGTAGCAGAGAGTACGTTGCATTTGCAAATAAATGTTGGCCGGCTTTTGAGAGAGCCTTTGGCTTTGTGCCTTGCTATGTAAACAGTCGCTTAACCGGCAAGGGTATTCCCGTTAGCTGTGAGGTAGATGTTTACGGCGCACTCAGCGAATATATCGGCATTTGCATCTCTCAAAAACCCGTTACCCTTTTGGATATTAACAATACGGTACCCAAGCAAATTTACGACGAGGATATTAAAAAGAGCTACAAAGCTAAGTTAGAGGAAACATTTATGGGCTTTCATTGCGGAAACACCTGTTCTTCCATGCTAAAACAGGCTACTATGGAGCATCAGCTAATAATGAAGAGAGATTTAGAGCCCGATTTAAAAGAGCCGGACATTACAAGAGGTACGCTAGAAGGGGATATTAAAGCAGGTAAAATCACTTTTTACCGTCTCCAAAGCAATGCAGGGGGAGAGTTAAAGGCGTATATTGCTCAGGGTGATGTTTTAGATGTACCCACAAGAAGTTTTGGTGGTATAGGTATTTTTGCAATTCCCGAAATGGCAAGGTTTTACCGCTATGTACTGATAGAGAAGAGATACCCTCATCACGGTGCGGTGGCTTTTGGGCACTACGGCAAAAAGTTGTTTGATGTATTTAAGTTTTTGGGCATAGAAGATATTGCATACAACCAACCAAAAGAAAGGCTGTACGATGGGGAAAATCCATTTGTATAAGAATAAATTATATAACATTAAGCATAAACGGCAAACTGAGATGTTTGCCGTTTTAGTGCATAAATAAAGGGAAAGAGCAATACTAATGAAAAATATTTTAGATTACAATACGGTGGAATTAATAGACGAAAAAAGCGCACTTGCAATTATAGACCAAACCAAACTACCCTACGAAATAGAGGTAATAGAACTTACCACTCAAAAAAGCATATGGGATGCCATATACACCTTGCAAGTAAGAGGAGCACCTGCCATAGGTGTAGCGGCGGCAATAGGCATTTATTTGGGTGCAAAGGAAATAAACACCAATTATTACACAAAGTTTTTAGCCGAATTTAACAAGGCAAAGGATTATTTAGACAGCGCAAGACCAACGGCAGTAAACTTATCTTGGGCGCTTAACCGTATGCAAAAAATTGTTTTGGAAAACAAAACTTTAAGCGTTGCAGACATTAAAGATTTACTAAAAAAAGAGGCAATAGCTATAAAGGAAGAGGATATTTGGGTGTGTGAGCAAATAGGAGAGTACGGGCTTTCGTTGCTCAAACCCAATATGGGACTGCTTACCCATTGCAATGCAGGTCAGCTTGCTACCGCAAAATACGGTACGGCAACCGCTCCTATGTATTTAGGGCATAAAAAGGGCTATAACTTTAAGGTTTTTTGCGATGAAACACGCCCACTACTTCAAGGGGCAAGGCTAACTGCTTTCGAGCTTTTTTCTGCAGGTATAGATACCACGGTAATATGCGATAATATGGCGCCTACGGTTATGAAAAACGGTTGGGTGCAAGGGGTTTTTGTAGGTTGCGACAGGGTGGCAAAAAACGGAGACACGGCAAACAAGGTGGGAACATCCTACGTTGCAATAGCCGCAAAACACTACAATATACCATTTTACGTGTGTTCTCCCACCTCTACCCTCGATTTTAACTGTAAAAGCGGAGGGGATATACATATTGAGCTAAGAGACGGCAAGGAAGTTACGGATATGTGGTACAAAAAACCAATGGCGCCCACGGGTGTTAATGTGTTTAACCCAAGCTTTGATGTAACAGACGCCCATTTAATTACCGCAATAATAACGGAATACGGCATAGCCTACCCACCTTTTGAAGACAGCCTTAAAAAAATTATGGCTATAAAAAATAAGGGGTAGCATTTAATTTAAAAAAAACAGTACAAATATTTATTTTGTGTGGTATAATAGCAATATATTAGTTTTTTACAGATATTTTAAAGGAGCTTTTTTATGGCAAAAAATATACTGATTGTAGACGATGAACCAACTTTGGTTAAAGGATTAAGGTTTAATTTGGAACAGCAGGAGGGCTACAACATTGATGTAGCTTACGATGGGGAAGAGGCTTTAAAAATATTTGACCAAAACAAACATAACTTAGTATTGTTAGATTTAATGCTACCAAAAGTGGACGGCATGGAAGTGTGCCAAAAAATACGTAGCTTATGCGATGTACCCATTATTATGCTCTCCGCAAAAGGGGAGGACATGGACAAAATTATGGGGTTGGAATACGGTGCGGACGACTACATAACAAAGCCCTTTAATATGCTGGAATTAAAAGCACGCATAAAAACGGTGCTAAGAAGAACTTCTTCAAAATCAAACGGAGCGGACGCCTTAATTAACGTAAACGATTTAAAAATAAATTTACTTAACAGAAGTGTGGAGTTAAACAACGAGGAAGTAAATCTAACCGCAAAGGAATTTGATTTACTGAATTTATTTGTAACAAACAGGGGCAAGGTGTTTGAGCGAAACGCATTACTGGAAATAATTTGGAAGCATCAGGGCGATTTACGAACGGTGGACGTCCATATAAGACGTTTAAGAGAAAAAATAGAAAAAAACCCTGCAAAACCCGAATATATTTTAACTAAATGGGGAGTTGGATACTATTTTACAAATAAGTAAATGGATGCATTCCATCCGTTCCAGATTTGTTATTATTTATCTGATACTTGTTGCCATAGTTTTTGGCGTAGTTGCTGTTATTGTAACTTCTATATTTGAGGGCTATCTTGTAAATCAAAGAATAGATATAATATCTAAAAACGCAAATGACGTTGCGGTACAGGTTGCGCCTTATTTAAGCCAATCGGATGCAAACAGTATGTATGATATTGCCGTAAAAAACGCACAGGAATCCGGCGGTATTGTGTTGTTTTTAAACAGTTCGGGAATTGTACAAACGGACAGCTCGTCCGCTTTTAACGGAAGAAGGCTAAATATTAGAGAAGTAAACGAAATTATTTACGGCAGAAATTCCTCTGCCTACGGGTATCATCAAATACTTAATAAAGAGACAAATACGGATTTTTGGGCGGTTTATTATACAAGTGCCGTAATTAATAACGGGCAGATTATAGGTGCGGTACTTCATTCTTCCAGTATTCAAGATGTTGTGCTTGCAACAGACGCACTTGGTATGCAAATGCTTTGGCTGTACATTTTTGCCTGCGTTGCAATTATTATTTCAAGTATAATTTCCACAGGGTATATTACAAAGCCTGTAAATCAGCTTACAGACGTTGCCATTAAAATATCCAGCGGGGACCTTTCTAATCGTGCGCAAATTAGCGGAAAAGGGGAAATTGCAGAGCTTGGGCAAACCTTTAATATGATGTGCGACAGACTCCAAAACATAGATAAACAACGTAGCGAGTTTGTCTCCGATGCCTCTCACGAGCTTAAAACCCCCCTTGCATCCATGAAAATCCTTGTAGAGTCTTTGCTTTATCAAGATGAAGTTAAAGAAGACGTTTATAAGGAGTTTTTATCCGACATTAACTCGGAAATAGACAGGCTAAACAGCTTAATTACAGACTTACTGCTAATTTCCAAAATGGATAGCGATAACGTAATGCTTAATTTTGATGCGGTAAATCTAACCTATTTGGTAAACAAGTCAATATCCGCACTTACCCCTATTGCAAAAGCAAAAAACATTAAAGTTACAACCAATTTTTACGACGACGTAACTATTTTAGGAGACGAGCTAAAACTTAGACAGGCGCTTAACAATTTAATAGAAAACGCCATAAAATACTCAAAGGCGGACAGCAAGGTTAATATAAAGGTAAAAAAGGCAGGGCAAGATGTTATAATAAGCATTAAAGATAATGGCGTGGGTATGAGCGAGGAGCATCTAAACCATATTTTCGAGCGATTTTACAGGGTGGATAAAGCACGCTCCAGAGAAACAGGGGGCACAGGGCTTGGGCTACATATTGTAAGAAGGATTGCCCTTATGCACAAAGGCAGAGTGGAGGTACAAAGCAAGGAAAACGTAGGCTCTGTATTTAGGTTAATACTACCCATAACCCAAAACTTAGAAGGCGGTAACTCTATATGAAAAAGAGACTTTTAGCAATAATATTATGTGCAATGGTTTTGTTTATATTTGGCTGTACCCAAACACCCGTGCAGGAGGAGGAAGTGCAAATAAACCCCTTTCCCGAAACGGTAAATAAAGATAAACTGACAATACGGCTGTATTTTGGGTATATGGACGAGCGACTGTTAGTACCCGAAAAACGCACCTTAGATGTTTCCACTAACGAGAGTACGGAGACTTCCATCATCAAAGAATTAATAAAAGGGCCGTCCAGTACAAGAGTGGATTTTGTGGCGGTAATTAACCCCGACACCAAGGTAATTAAGGTGGACAGCATGGGGGAATACCTTTTTGTTACGCTTAGTAAAGATTTTTTAGAGCCCATAAGTTATGCGGGGGAGGAGTTTGCAGGAGAGCTTTACGGCAAAACCCAAAAATATTTGGGGGTGTACTCCATTGTAAACACACTAATAGAGCAGGGCAACTACTCAAGGGTGCAAATACTTGTGGACGAAACCAACTCGGGCAACGGCAGGCCAATTACAAAAGCAGAGGCAGGTATGGACGGCACAGGTGCTTTAGAGCCTTTTGAGAGGGTAGGGGAAATAGAGTTAAATCAGGCAAACACCATGAGGGAAATACTCATCTCTATGGAAAAAAAGGATTGGAACTCCCTTTATAATTACATTGCCTATAAAAATTCTTTAGGGCAGGATAAACCAACAATAGATGAGTTTATGAGCGAGGTGTTAAGCGCAAAACTTGCGGTTACAAATGTAAAGGTTGTTGATGCTATAATTTCTCCCGATAATGCGTCGGGAGTTGTAATGGTTAATTACGATTTAAAGCTAAAAACCGCAGATGCAATTTCAAACCTTAATGTACCCATAAAAATGATAAACGAAAACGATGTATGGAAGATAACCTACAATACATTTAAACTTAGCTTTTTATCTTAGGAGAGTAAACATTGGCAAAACGCAGTAATATTTTAAAATTAATATGTATACTGACTGCACTTAGCCTTGCGCTTTCTTCTTGCTCTGTTTTTAAAGAAAGTGCAAGCCCAAATATTTACAAGGACGAAATGTCCGAGGAGAGTGTGGATTTATCTCCTAATTTTGCAATAAACCCTGTACTGTACTTTTTAAACAGAACACGCACAAAACTTGCAGGAGAAACACGGGAAATTACCATACCTCAAAACGCCGTGCCTGCACAATATGTGGTAGAAGAGCTTATAAAAGGGCCTGTAAGCGAAGATTTGCAAAACGCATTAATAGGCTTTGAGTACCAAAATATAGAAATACTGCCAAACTTGGTTAATGTGTTTTTAACGGCAAAAACAGAAAAAACGGACGGCGAAATACTAAACGCAAAGGTATCCCTAACTGCAACACTTTCGGAGTTTGTAGGCACAAAATATGTAAATGTTATGATTAACGGCAAAGCAAAAGGTTTTCTTGGCAAACCCACTGGCCTTATGCAAAAACTGCAAACGGATATAAACGAGGAAATAAGCAAGTTTACGCAAAAAGGGGAGTCAATAAATCCGGATTTAGAGGCGGCTTTATACTTTCTTGATGCCACGGAAAAATATATTTTACCCGAGGCAAGACGCATAGTGTTTAAAAATACAGAGTACATTCCTGCAATAATAGAGGAGCTTATAAAAGGGCCGGAGGACACTTACAGCCACAGACCAATAATAGACAAAAACTTAAAGCTTATTAATTACGAAATTCTTTTAAAGGATGATGGCAGGCGTATAGTAGGGTTAAACTTTAACAGAAACCCTGTGGTATTTACCAAGGATTTTATAGACGGTCAAAAAATGGCTAATGCGGCGCTAACCTTTACTATTACCACATTTATGCCGGATATAGACGGTATAGAGATTTACGTAAACGGCGCACCTGCCTATAAAGAAATATTTACCATAAGCGATTTTCCCGATTTATTCGGCAACGATATTTTGCTTTACTTTCCAAACAGCACCTACACATTATTGTTTGGTGTGGAAAGGGTGGTAGACGAAAAGGAAGCCGGCTATTTAGCCACCCACCTAAAAGAGTTGATGAATGGCCCTGTTGTAAACGATGGCGAGGATGTATGGCCTGCCTTTCCGCCGGGGGTTACCTACGACGATGTTTTGGAGGTTTATATTGCAGAAGACATTGTAGTGCTTAATTTTAAAGAGCAAATACTCGACAAGCTAAAAAACCTAAACCCACAAGACGAGTATATGATGATTTTTTCTATTGTTAATACCTTAACATCCATAGAAGGCATAAAAAAAGTGCAGTTTTTGGTGGAGGGCAAACGGGCAAACAAGTTAGCACAGGGAGAAATAGATATTATAGACCCTATAATTAAAAATCCGGGAATAATAAAAGCGTAAGGAGAGGATATACATGGACAGCAAAAAAATAACAACCCTTGCAATAAGTATTGCAATAATATTTGTGGTAACCTGGCTGGTAAAATTCCCCGTGCCTGCAACAAGCGGTGCGTATGTTAATGCCGGTGATGCAGTTATTTACGTGGTTGCCTTTATTTTGGGTGGCCCTTTAGGTGCAATAGCGGCGGCGCTTGGAAGTGCGCTTGCAGACTTAGCCACAGGGGCGGTAATATACATTGTACCCACCTTAATTATTAAGGGACTAATGGCATTAATAGCAGGACTGCTAACCAAAAAACAGGAGTTTATAGGCTACATTATGGGCATAATAATTGGGGAAATGCTAATGGTTTTTGGCTATGTTATATACGAAATAATGATTTTTGGCAGAGAATACGCAATAGCTTCCTTGCCTTATAACTTTATACAACTTGTAGGCAGTATAATAATTGCGGTTGCTCTTTTTGGTATAGTAAAAAGGCTAAGCTATACATTTAATTTCAGAAATATTAAACCACGAAGAAACTTACAGTAAACGGACAACAAAGGTAAAATACGCTTTTTGCGGAAAGGGGCATATTTATGAAACTTACTGTGCTTGGGAAATACGGGCCATATCCCAAAGAAGATGGAGGCACATCCTCCTATTTAATTACGGCACAAAAAACTAAAATACTTGTAGATGCCGGTAGCGGATGTGTTGCACGACTCCAAAAATACTGCAAATTAGAGGAATTAGACGGCATTGTGCTGTCTCATTTGCATTACGACCACATTGCAGAACTGCTTTTTTTGCAGTATGCTAAAAACAAACTAAAAAAGGATTTGCTGGTGTATTTGCCATCCACTCCGGAAAATCAATACAACACCCTTTGCACAGCATTTAAAACGGCTTGCATAACAGATGGGCTTAAAGACAAAATTAAAAGCATTAACTTAGAGTTTTGCAATGTGGCACACTCTGTGGAGGCTTACGGCATAAAACTAACCTCCGGTAACAAAACCTTGGTATACACAGGAGACTCCATATATCTTACAAAATTAGAAGAATTTGCATTAAATGCGGATGTACTCTTGGCAGATAGCGGAGTTTTAGGCGATGTTATTGGAAGCGTGCCTCATATGAGTGTAAAGCAGGCGGCACAAACGGCAAAAAACGCAAATGTAGGAAAACTTATACTAACTCACATAAACCCAAATTACGAGGAAGGAGATATTTTAGCTGAGGCTAAAGGAGTTTTTGCAAACTCTGTAATAGCCAAAGAAAATAAAACATATAATATAGGTACATGATAAAAATAATAAACAGCAGACCAATAGTGTTTTTGGTTTTCTTTTTTTTGGTGGGGATTGCCATTGCCTATTATTTTAACGGTAACTTTAATGTATTTTTGGTGTGCGCCATTCTTTCGGCTTGTGTGGGCATACCTTTATTTTTATGTAAAAAACACCTGCTTGTGGGGCTATATGTGCTAATGGTGTTTGTTGGCGGTAGTGTGTTTTTGACGGAGTATAACACGGATTTTTCCAATGTAGACGTTACAAGCCCTCAAGAAATTAAGGGTATGGTCACTTCTACGGATAAAACAAGCGGTGGCTATGACAGATACACACTAAGTGATGTTAAAATAGAAGGTATAGGCTTTACCAAAAAAGTGTTTTTGTACTCCAAACAACAATTTGCCGTAGGGGATATTATAGAGTATACCACCATCATAAAAAAGCCTCAAAAACCAAGAAACCTTGGCAGTTTTGATGAATATATGTACCTTGCATCACAAAAAGTAGGGTTTACCTCCTACGATGCAAATGCGGAAAAAATAGGGGAGGGGGCATACATTTTAAAGCCCTTTTACTTTATTAGAGATTTATTTTTGCAAAATATAGATTATATGTACACCAAAGAAACGGCACCCATTGCAAAAGCCATGTTTTTAGGGGAAAAAAGCGGTATAGACCAAGATGTAAAAACGGATTTTGAAATTACAGGAGCCGCCCACCTTCTTGCAATTTCGGGACTTCATGTGGGCATAATCTCACTAATGCTTAATGTTTTGCTGTCCAAGCTAAAAGTACACAGAAATATTAGGTACTCCCTAAATATTGCCTTTATGATTGCCTATATGCTTATAACTGCACTCTCACCCTCGGTGGTAAGGGCGGTTATTATGTTTATATTTTTAATTGTAAGCAGATGGTTGCTTTTAGAGGAGGATACCTTTAATAACTTAGCTTTAGCCATGGCAATTACCCTTATTTACAACCCTACACAGCTTTTTACGGCAGGTTTTTTATTGTCTTACGGTGCGGTTTTCGGCATACTTTGCTTGTACCCACCCATCAACAGAGCCCTAACACATATAAAATTGGATAAAATTAAGCTTTCAAAACCCATAAGCGCCTCTTTGGCGGTAGGGAGTACAACTCTGCCTCTAACCGCATACTTTTTTAAGGGGGTTGCGCTGGCATCTCCCATAACCAACCTCTTTACTATACCTCTTGCCACCCTAATTGTAGTATTTACCGCCCTTTCTTGTTTTGCGTCTCTGATTTTTTTGGATGCCGGCAAATTTTTTGCGTTTTTTGCTCAGGTCTGTATTATAACCCTACTTGAGTTTAACAAACTCTTTGCTCAAACGGCGTTTGGATATTTAGCGGTGTATAACGTCACCCTTTTATTCATAGCTTTGTGCTATTTTGCCGTGTTTGTTCTCTCGGATTTTTTGTTTGTAAAAATCCGCTATAAAGTAATTATTACTATTATTTGCTTAGTTTTGGCAATATTTACTTTGCAGTGGGAAAAGGAGGGGATTAGCATTAGAATTTTAGATGTGGGCAACGGGGACAGTATTCACATAAAAACACAAGATGCAGATGTGCTTGTAGATAACGGCGGAAACCCCCAAAGCTCTCAAATATACGATTACACAAAATCCAATAAAATTACCTACGACTATATTTTAATAACCAATGACAGAACAAAAAACCTAAAAAGGCTGATAAACGAGGGGTATACAACCAAATTAATCGTACCCCAAAACTATCTGCCCAAAGAATACGATGCAAACTTGCAAATGGATTTTTATGGTGATGATGGTGATGGTGGCATAATAACAATAGACGATACCACAAGGTTGGTTTGGGCGGGAGGAGACGGTAAAAATAGCTCTTTTATGCTGTATTATATGGAAACACCTGTGTGCCTGCTTGCTCAAAATAATGCAGAATATCTTACTGTGCAAGGTAGTATACCCGTAATAAAACTTGGGGGTAGCGGAGGGGAAAATTCTCTAAATCCACAAATACTCAATACAATTTCCCCAAAATATGCTATAATATCAGTTAAGGCAAATGATAAAAAGAACCCCGATGCCCAAGTTTTAGAGTTGCTAAAGGATACAGAGGTTTTTAGGACGGATATTAACGGCACGATTATAGTGGAAATAGCAGAGGGGGAAGAAATAAAGGTATCATCAACGAGGGAGTAAATGAAAGCAAAGGAAGCAATAGAAGCAATAGAGCAAAGCAAACTAAAAAATTTAATTATATTGTACGGCGAGGAGCGCTATTTTGTAAAAGAGGTAATGGCAAAAATAGAGGGTAGTATTGCCACGCCGGAGTTTAACATAACTTATTTTGAAAACAAACCGGAAATAAAAGACCTGCTTAACGCAATGGAAACCTTTCCTTTTATGAGCGAAAAACGGTTGGTGGTAATAAAAAACACGGAAATCCTTTCATCTACGGGGAGTGCAGAGTATTTAGAGCCGTTAAACAAGTTTAAAATACCACAAACCACCATACTTTTAATACAAGCATCCAAAGAGCCGGATAAACGCAAAGCGCTGGTTAAAAAGGCGAGTAAAGAGGGTATGCTTATAGACTGCTGTGCCATTGTGGGTGCGGATATTGTAAATATGGCAATAGCCCTTGCAAAAAAGCGCAACTTAATTTTAAGCAGAGCAAACGCACAACTGATTTGCGATATTTCCGATGGAGAGATGAATATTGTAGCAAACGAAGTGGAAAAACTTTCAAGCATATGCGTAGGGGAAATAAGCAAGAAGGAAATTGAGTTTTATGCGGTAAAATCCCAAATATATAATATATTTCAAATAAACGATTTTTTGCTTGCAAAAAAATACAAAGAGGCAAAAGCAGTGCTTGATAAACTGTTAGAGGAAGACCCAAACCCAATGGGTTTTTTGGTAATGCTGTCTAACAATTTTAAACAAATGTTGGTGGCACGAGCGTGCAGAGACGCAAAATTTTCCTACGATAAAACAGTGGAGCACATAATAAAAACCACCGGGGCAAAAAACTATCCGGCAAAAAAAGCGGTAGAAAACTGTAAATTTTTTACCCTGCCTAAAATAAGAGAGGGGCTAAGTAAGTTTGCAAAAATGGATTTTGATGCAAAACAGGGCATAATAGACTTAAAAACAAATTTATTTGCTTTGCTTGCGGATATTTATAATTAGTGGAGCTTTTTGTTCCACCCCAAGACTTGACATAGAACCTTAAAAACAGCAACAATAAAAAACTGTATTAAGTGTATATAATACAGTTTTGTAAACCTTAAATATAGGGATAAAATTACTCAGCTATGCTGTTTAATTTTTTTGCTAACTGCGCTTTTGTGCGGTTTGCTTTGTTTTTATGTATTGTATGCTTAAGAGCAGCTTTATCAACAGCGCTTACAGCTTTAACAAAAAGCTCTTTGGCGTCGGCATCATTTGCAGATACCGCAACATCAAATTTTTTAATATCTGTTTTTAAAGCAGACTTAATCATTTTATTTTGCAATGTTCTTTTAGCCGTCGTCTTTACACGCTTTTTTGCTGATTTAATGTTTGGCAACTATTTCACCCCCGTATAATATAATTAATCGACTAAGCAATTTTAACACAACAAAAACTAATTTGCAAGCATTTTTTATAATTTTATTGATATTAATATAATAAATGATATAATATTTATTATAAGTAAATTTAAAGATAGGGGTTATATGAACAACTTACCCATAGGTTTTTACGATTCCGGCTTGGGCGGAATAAGCGTGCTAAAGCAAGCATACAGGCTTTTGCCTAAAGAAAGCTACATATATTACGGAGATGCAAAAAATGCACCCTACGGCTCTAAAACAGAGGATGAAATACTTAATTTATCCTTGCGTTGCGGAGAATTTTTGCATAAAAAAAATGTAAAGATGATAGTTATTGCCTGCAACACCGCAACTTCCATAGCGGTAAATATTATGCGTGAGAAATACAACATACCCATAGTAAGCATAGAGCCTGCCATAAAGCCTGCCATAACCGCAAGCAAAGAGGGCAGAGTGCTTGTAATGGCAACACCTGCCACCATAAACCAAAGCAGATACAACAACCTTTTAGCAAAGTACGACCCAAACAACAGGGTAATCAATATGGAGTGCGAAGGGCTTTCTTTGCTAATAGAAAAGGGGGATTTTGCCGGCAAAGAAATTACAGACTATTTGCAAAACAAATTTAGCAAGGTAAGCCAAACAATAGACGGCATTGTTATTGGCTGTACCCATTATTCTTTTATTAGTGATGCAATTTCTAAGGTGGCTAAAACTACCCTTAGGGGTAAATGCGAAATTTTTGACGGTATGTACGGTGTTGCAAAGAGGATTTATGCTATTTTGGAGCAAGAAAACCTATTTTGTCAAAACCAAAATCCAAACATGGAGTTTTACTCCTCGGATAATAATTTTTCTGCCCTTAACTACAAGCATTTTTTTGATTTTCTATAAAAAATTAAAAATAAAATAGTATTTTTCTAAAAAAGTAATTGCAATTTATTTCCGAATGATGTACTATATGTAGTGTCTTATAAGTAAACGAAACACTAAATATATTATTTGAGGGGTATATAATCTATGTTAAGCCAAAATGCAATTACTGTTCTTGAGCGTCGTTATTTAAAAAAGGACAAAGACGGTAAAACCTGCGAGTCACCACAGGATTTATTTTTACGAGTGGCAAGCGCCATTGCGGAAGCGGATAAGGAGTTTGACTTAAACGCAGACGTAAAAGGCACTCAAGAGGAATTTTACGAGTTAATGAACACGAGAAAATTTATGCCTAACTCTCCTACTCTGATGAACGCAGGGCGAGAGTTAGGGCAACTTTCTGCTTGCTTTGTACTGCCTGTTGCAGACAGTATGGAGGAGATTTTTGATGCGGTTAAAAATGCCGCACTAATACATAAAAGCGGTGGAGGCACAGGATTTTCTTTTTCCAGATTGCGTGCCAAAGGCTCTTCCGTAAACTCTACGGGGGGTGTGGCAAGCGGTCCTATTAGCTTTATGCGTGTGTTTAATGCGGCAACTGAAGCAGTAAAGCAGGGGGGCACAAGACGTGGTGCCAATATGGGTATTTTGCGGATAGACCATCCGGATATTATGGAGTTTATCCAATGCAAAAAGGTAAAGACGGAAATTACAAACTTTAATATAAGTGTGGGCATAACGGAAGAATTTATGAGGGCTGTGGAAGAAAAAAGAGAATACAGCCTAATAGACCCACACTCAAAAAAAGAGGTAGGCAAGCTAAACGCATATGAAGTTTTCGAGCTTATAATTAAAATGGCATGGTCTAACGGCGAGCCGGGCATTGTGTTTTTAGACAGAATAAACGCAGACAACCCCGTGCCCTCTTTAGGAGAGGTAGAAAGCACAAACCCTTGCGGAGAGCAACCTCTGCTACCCTTTGAAAGCTGTAACTTAGGATCTGTAAATCTAAATGAGCTACTAATAAGAACAGAGGACGGCTACACATTTGATTTTGACGAATATAAAAGGGTTATAAAAGTTGCGGTACATTTTTTGGATAACGTTATTTCGGTAAACAACTATCCTTTGGATAAAATTAGAGATATGACACTATCCACAAGAAAAATAGGCTTAGGAATTATGGGCTTTGCGGATATTTTATACAAACTTAAAATACCCTACAACTCGGAGGAAGCCATAGAGTTTGCCAAGAAAATTATGGAGTTTTTACAGGAAAATGCAAGGGAAATGTCTTGCGAATTAGCAAAGCAAAGAGGTACATTCCCCGTGTATCAGGAAAGCACATTTAAGCAAAAGGGGCTTGTACAAAGAAATGCAACGGTTACAACCATAGCGCCCACAGGCACAATTTCCATTATTTGCGGAAGCTCCAGCGGTATAGAGCCAATATTTGGATTATCTTACATAAGAAACGTAATGGATAACGACGAGCTTATAGAAACTCACCCCTACTTTGAGCAGGTGCTTAAAGAAAGAGGGCTGTACAATAAAGAAATCCTTGAGAGAATTGCAAAAGAGGGTACAATAGCCCACATAGAAGAAATCCCCGAGGATTTAAAAAAGGTTTTTGTTACCGCCCACGATATTACGCCTATATACCACGTAAAAATGCAGGCGGCTTTCCAAGAATTTACGGATAATGCGGTTTCAAAAACGGTAAATTTCCCGACAGAAGCCACCAAAGAGGATGTCAGAGAGGTTTACGAGCTTGCCTATAAATTAGGGCTAAAAGGTGTAACAATATACAGAGACGGCTCAAGAGATGCGCAGGTGCTAAATATTGGAGCTGTAAACAAGGATAAAGAAGAAACAAAGCAAATGGTTGCGGAAAACAAGAGTATTTCTCCAAGACAACGGCCGGAGATTACACAGGGCATCACCCAAAAAATTAAAATTGGCTGCGGAAACCTGTATGTTACCGTTAATTATGATGAAAACGGTATTTGCGAAGTGTTTACCAACTTAGGACGTGCAGGGGGTTGCCCATCCCAGTCGGAGGCTACAAGCAGGCTTGTTTCTACAATATTAAGGTCGGGTATGGATGTTAGACAGGTAGTAGAGCAACTAAGAGGCATAAGATGCCACTCCACCCTAAGAAAAGGGGATGTTAAGGTGCTTTCCTGCCCGGATGCCATAGGCAGAATGTTAGAAAAGGTGGCGCTTATTCAAGGGGAGCAAATAGCTCCGCTAATGTATCATGACGGCGAAAGCGAGCAAAAGCAAGATGACACCCAATGCCCCGAATGCGGAAAGAAATTAGACCACGAGGGGGGCTGCAATATATGCCGTTCTTGCGGATACTCCAAATGCGGTTAAATATATAACCTTTGAGGGTAGCAATAATAATCACAATAAAAAAAGTGCTATGCAGTAATTACATAGCACTTTTTAAGTTTAACTTTTAGTTGAAAAGCCAGCCGTTAAAGTAAGAAATTAGTATGTACACACCTAAAAATACAATCAAACTAATTAAAAAGAATTTTGAAAACACCCGTGTGTCCACATGCTTTTTGTTGTCGTAAAACCTTTTGCCAAACATTATTACCGCAAAAACTATTACAAACAACCAGCTAAAAAAGGTACTGCCGTTTTGTATTTCCACAATTACGTAGCCAAGCCCTAAAGAAAACCAGATTGCCGCTCCGGATAAAATACCCAGTAAAATTTGCAGCTTTTTTTGGGTGGGGGTAGGCTCCGCAATTCTTATGGGTGCCTCTTCCTCTTCTATTACCTCGACATCGCTAATTTCGCCATCGCTGTTTGTTACTTCCGTTGTGGTTATGCTTTGCTCTTCGGTATTTGCAACATTGCTTATTTGCCCACTTTCCACATTATCAACATCATCAACACTATTAACGGTATCGCCTAAATTGTCTGATTTTTTTTCTTCCATTTTTACACCTCAACAAATAATATATATCATATTATTGCACATTATCCCCACAATTTCCACACAAATTTTTCATATTGGAAAAAATGTATTTATTTTTCTGCCAAAATCTGTTAAAATGGTTTTTATATAAGTGTTACTACTTAACTACATATTTTGTATATAAAAGCTTCATATAAATAATTTAACTTGAGGAGGAAATCTATATGAAAGTATACAATCCACAAGACATATTAAATATTGCGGTGGTGGGTCATGGGGGCGATGGCAAGACAACACTAACAGAAGCTATGCTCTTTAATTCCGGCGCTATTGAAAGGCAGGGCAGAGTAGAAGACAAAAACACCGTTACAGACTATGACCCGGAAGAAGCAAAGCGGATGATTTCCATAGGGCTTGCAATAGCACCCATAGAATGGAAGGAAAAAAAGCTAAATATCGTTGATGTACCGGGGTATTTTGACTTTGTGGGAGAGGCAGTTGCAGCTTACGAGCTATGCGATAACGCACTTATTGTGCTAAGCCCTCACGAAACTGTGCCGGTAGGTGCTATGAAGGCTTACGACTACTGCGTAAAACACAACATACCAAGAGCATTTGTGGTAAACCAAATAGATAAAGAAAACACAAAGTATTCGGATGCCATTAAAGCGCTGACAGATAAGTATGGTGCGGCTGTAACTCCTGTACAAATACCAATAATGGACGGCACAAAGTTTTGCGGAGTTATTGATGTTATTAACTTTAAAGCATATAAATTTGAAAACGGTAAAAGAGTGGAAATAGATATGCCGGCAAATTTAGCGGACGAAGCTCAACTAATGAGGGATACGCTTACGGAAAACGCTGCCGGAAACGATGAAAAACTAATGGAAAAATTCTTTGACGGAGAAACACTAACCAACGAAGAAATTTTTATGGGGTTGGAAATTGGCGTAAAATCAGGAAGTATTGCACCCGTGTTTGCGACTGCCGCGGCGGCTAACTTAGGTGTTATTACTCTACTCGACGAGCTTATTTCTCTGTTGCCCTTTGCAGACACAAAAGTAGTTAAAGCAAAGGACAAAGCAGGTAAGGATATAGAACTTAAGGCAGACCCAACCGCACCCTTTGCGGCACATGTGCTTAAAACCATTGCAGACCCATTTGTAGGAAAAATTTCCATAATGAAGGTGGTAAGCGGTACACTTACTGCGGATATGGCGGTGGATAACTTTAATAAAGAAAAACACGAAAAATGCTCTAATTTAGGGATTATGAGAGGCAAAAAACTTATTAATATCGATAAAGTTTGCGCCGGAGATATTTGTGCTGTGGCAAAACTGCAATATACAGTTTCCGGAGATACTTTATGCACACCCTCAAACCCTGTGGACTTAGGGCAGATAGAATTTCCTGCTCCTTGTATTTCTCTTGCGGTTGTTGCAAAAAAACAAGGGGAGGAGGAAAAGGTGTACGGCGGACTTCATAAATTAGAAGAGGAAGACCCAACCTTTAAACTGGTAAAAGATTTAGAAACGGGAGACATGCTTGCGAACGGCATGGGAGAAATGCACTTAGAAATTATTAACAACAAACTTAAAAATAAGTTTAATGTGGAAGGTGCATTGCAAGACCCACGTATTCCTTACAGAGAAACCATTAAAAAAGCGGTTAAAGCTCAAGGCAAGCACAAAAAACAAAGTGGCGGTCATGGGCAGTACGGCGATGTTTGGGTAGAGTTTGAGCCTATATTTGATGGGGGAGAATTCGAGTTTGTAGATAAAATCGTAGGCGGTGTAGTGCCAAGACAGTACATTCCGGCGGTAGAAAAAGGTTTAAGAGAAAGCATTGTTAAAGGTGTGCTGGCAGGCTATCCTATGGTTAATTTAAAATGCACATTGTACGATGGCTCTTTCCACCCTGTAGACTCTTCGGAAATGGCGTTTAAGGTGGCTGCAAGTCTTGCATACAAAAAGGGCACGGCAGAGGCAAATCCTGTACTGTTAGAGCCTATTTGCAAGGTAGAAGTTACAATACCCGACGAATACATGGGAGACATAATCGGAGACTTAAACAGAAGACGGGGCAGAATACTTGGTATGAATCCCGTAGAGGACGGTCAGGAGGTAGTGGCGGAAGTGCCCATGAGCGAAATGTTTAAATACGCAACGGATTTGCGCTCTATGACTCAAGCAAGAGGCTCTTTTGTACAAACCTTCCAAAGATACGAGGAAATACCGGCAGCAATGTCTGCTAAAATTATAGAGAAAGCAAAAAAAGACTTAGAAGAAAATTAATTACAACTAAACTACTTAGGGGTTTACAGATGTTATTTGTAAACCCCTAATAAATTGCAGAAAGGAAAAAAATGATATACTGTATTTACTTAAATCCCACAATCGACAAAACCATATACTTAAAGGCACTTAATGTGGGTGGCACCAACAGACCGGAAAAAATTCTTACAGACGGTGCAGGCAAGGCAATCAACGTGGCGGTAGTGCTAAAGGAGCTAAACAAAGAGGTTAGCGTACTGGGCTTTTTGTACGACTCGGACAAACAAATTATTAAAGACAGACTTAAAGACAAAAATATTCCTTGTGATTTTTGTGAAGTGGAGGGTACTTCCCGTACCAACACCAAAATTTTTGCAGATGGGGTAATTACCGAAATAAACGAGAGCGGAATGCTTGTTAGTCAAGTATTTATAGATAGAATTTGCGGAAGCATTGTGCAAAAAATTAACAAGGGCGATATTGCTGTACTGACGGGGAGTTTGCCTCCCGGTTGTGCAAAAGACACCTACGGAAAGCTAATAGAAAAGTTAAATGCAAAAGGGGTAAAATGTATTTTAGATGCAGACGACAGCGTACTGAAATTTGGCATAGAAAAAAAACCCTATTTTATAAAACCCAATATAGACGAGCTAAAAACAATAACGCAAGTAAAAAGCAACAGCATTGCAGACGTAATTTCTGCCGTTAAAACTATTATTGATGACGGTGTCAGTGTGGTAGGAATTTCCATGGGAGGTGACGGAGCACTAATTATAGATAAAAACAAGGCATATTTTGCAAAACCTTTAAAGCTAAATATAAAATCCACTGTGGGCGCAGGGGACTCAATGGTGGCAGGCATAGTAGCAAACATAGATACAGACATTAAAGAGGCACTTAGGGCAGGAGTAGCCGCCGCAAGCGCTTCTGTAACCCTTGAAGGCACACAACTTTGTACGGCGGAGTTATTTAAGGAATACTACGCCAAAATAGAAATAGAAGAGGTAAATTAATGAGAAAAACAAAAATAATATGCACCATAGGACCGGCATGTACAGATGGGGATATACTAACCAATATGATAGACGCAGGTATGGATGTAGCACGACTTAACTTCTCTCACGGTACTCACGAAGAGCACAGAGAAAGGCTAAAGTTAGTACGGCAGGTTGCAAAGCAAACGGGAAAATATCTACCATGCTTGCTTGACACCAAGGGGCCCGAAATACGAATAGGAGTTTTCGAGAAGGATAAAATAACCTTAACGGAAGGGCATACCTTTACCCTAACAACAAAAGAGGTTACAGGCAACGAAAAAACCGTAAGTGTATCCTTTAAAGATTTACCGAACGACGTAAACATCGGCAGTAAAATACTGATAGATGACGGACTCATAGAGCTTGAAGTAACAGATATTAAAAGCAAAACGGATATAATTTGCAAGGTAATTAACGGCGGAGTAATAGGCTCAAGAAAGGGTGTAAATGTACCGGGAATAAGCCTGTCTATGCCCTATATAAGCGAAAAAGACGAGCAGGATATTATTTTTGCCGCAAAGTGCGATTTCGATTTTGTGGCGGCGTCTTTTACCAGAAATGCAAAGGATATTTTAGATATAAGAAAAATTTTAGACAGAAACGGCGGTAAGGACATAAAAATTATTGCAAAAATAGAAAACGCAGAAGGTGTTAAAAACATAGAAAGCATACTAAGAGTATGCGACGGCATAATGGTTGCAAGAGGGGATATGGGTGTGGAAATACCCTTAGAGGAAGTACCTGTACTGCAAAAAAACCTTATTACAATGGGGTACAGCGCAGGTAAAATTGTTATAACCGCAACCCAAATGTTAGACAGTATGATGCACAACCCAAGGCCAACAAGAGCGGAGACAAACGACGTTGCCACCGCAATTTACGAAGGTACAAGCGCAATAATGCTATCGGGAGAAACGGCGGCAGGCAAATACCCTGTGGAAGCGGTAAAAACTATGGCTAAAATCGCTTTGCGTACAGAGGGGGATGTAGACTACATAACTCAGTTTAGAAACAACAGCTTTGCCGAAGGGTTAGATGTTACAAACGCAATTTCTCATGCGGCGTGTGTAACAGCCTACGACCTTGATGCAAAATCTATCATCACCGTAACAAAATCGGGGAAATCCGCACGGCTGATTTCCAAATACAGACCTGCAATACCTATTTACGCATGCTCTCCCGATAAAAAGGTGCTAAGGCAATTAAGTATGTCTTGGGGGGTTATACCCGTGCCAATGGAGGAAAAAACAAACACTGAGGAGCTACTTAGAGGCTCGGTGGCAAACTGCAAAAACGAAGGGCTTATAAAAGATGGGGATTTAGTGGTTATTTGTGCAGGCATACCCTTGGGGGTTTCGGGTACTACCAACTTACTTAAGGTGGAAATGGTAGGGGATGTGCTGGTAAAAGGCAAGGGGGCAAACAACCTGTGTGCAAGCGCAAGGCTGTGTGTTGCCGTTACTAAGGAGCAGGCACTTCAAGACTTTAATACAGGAGATATTTTGGTGCTAAGAGAAACCTCCATAGAGCTTTTAGATATACTAAAACGAGCATCTGCCATAATTACGGAAGAAAAATTGGAAGAATCCAATGCTGTGGTGGTTGGGCTGTCTTTGGATATTCCGGTTATTTGTGAGGCGGAAAACGCAACCTTAATACTAAGAAGCGGTACAATAGTAAAGGTAGATTCCGGGCTTGGACTTGTGCAAAATACGGATACTACCATATAACTGTATATATAATAGGAAACAAATATTGTAAAAATTATATATAAAGTACGAAAAACAGGGTATTTTACAGGTATCCTTAGTAAATGCAAGTAAATTGTGGATTTTTTGTTAATAAATCAAAAAATACACTTGAAAAATTAGGTTTTTGAGTATAAAAAACCACTTGCATAATACTTAAATAAGTAATAGAATAATTTAGGCAAGTTCTTTATATTTAATATAGTTTAAAAATACTGCCGAATTTTATTTTTTACGAAAGGTAGCACGCTATGTGGGGCATTTTTGTTGGCATAGGTATAGGCATTGTACAGCTTATACTACTGCAAAAAGCAATAAACATACTCTTAGATGTTAAAAATGCCAAAAGCTCGGCAACGTGGATATTTTTGGTAAAATTTGGAATAATACTACTAACTCTCTTTTTAATGGCGAATTTCTTTGGAGTGTATACCATGCTTTACTGTGCCGGAGGGTTGGTGGGTGTAATAGTGCTTGTGCCTATGTACAAGGGCATTAAGACTATTATCGCATATAAAAAAATGAAAAACAGTAAAATAGAGGTAGAGTAATGGAGATACCCAGCGTCTTTCCGGATAAGGTTAGCATATTCGGACTTTTTACGGTAAGTGAAACACTACGCACGGCTTTTATAGTAAGCCTGATTATTATTGCCCTTGCATTAATTTTTAGGTATGGAGTTTTGCGTAACTTTAAAGCGGTGCCTAAGGGTTTGCAAAATGTATTGGAAATTGCGGTGGAAGGTGTAAATAAGTTTTGCGGTTCTACACTTGGGGATAAGGGCAGTATTATTGCGCCTTATATTTTAACCCTATTTGCTTTTATTATTATAGGCGGTTTTTCCGAGTACATCGGAGTGCGCTCCCCAATGACCGACTTAAACTTTACTCTTGGGCTTGCAATTATGTCTTTTGTACTTATTATTGCCTTTTCCATAAGATTTAAAGGGGTTGTGGGCTGGCTAAAAACTTACGGTGTGCCTAAGGCGTTTATGGCACCCATAAACGTGCTTACTTCCATTGCGGTGCCAATATCCCTTGCTTGCCGGTTATTCGGTAATTTATTCTCGGGGTTGGTGGTAATGGATATGATATACAGCGGTCTTGGCTATTTTGCCATTGGTATACCTGCTTTTGCATCTATATATTTTATATTATTCCATTTAGGCATGCAGGCATACGTGTTTACAATGTTGACTATGTCATTCATCCACGAAAGGTTGGAGTAGACATATACATATAACAGTTATTATATTTTTTAAATTTTTTGGAGGTAGAACATTATGGATATTGGTTTAGTAGCTATTGGTGCAGGTATTGCCGTTTTAACAGGCTTTGGCGCAGGTATAGGTATGGGTATTGCAACAAGCAAGGCTTGCGAGGCGGTGGCAAGACAACCGGAGGCAACGGGTAAAATTAACCAAGTATTGCTAATAGGTATGGCGCTTGCAGAATCCACAGCTATTTACGGCTTTGTTATTTCTATTATTATGATATTTACAATGGGGCAATAAAAAATAAATTAACCGGGGTAAAATGATGGATATTAACTTTATAGAAATTCTTCTATATATCGTGAACATTATAATACTGTTTCTTGTGCTCAGAAAACTGTTGTACAAGCCTATTGTTAAGTTTTTAAATGCACGTACGGACGACATACAAAAGCAGTTAGACGAGGCGGCGCAAAAGCAAACACAGGCAGAGCAACTTAAAGCTAAGTACGACGAAATGGTGGCTAATGCCCAAGATTTAGCGGCTCAGCTAATAAGCAAAAGCAAGCAACTTGCAGATACTCAAGCCACTCAAATTATGGACCAAGCGGTAGAGGATGTTGCAACGATGAAACTTCTTGCCACCAAGCAAATTACTCAGCAAAAACAACTTGCGGTAGCAGAAATGCGCCAAGATGTAACGGATATGGCAATACAAATTGCCGAGAAGGTTTTGCGTCGAGAAATTTCTCTTGCCGATAATAAAAAAATTATTGACGAATTTTTTGAAAAGGTGGGCTAAGAGTTGAAAATAGACGGTAAATTAGTTTGTGCCTCGGCACTTAAATTAGAAGAAATAGAGGATATTAAAAGAAAATTTGAACATTTGCTTAACTGCGAAATAGATTTTAAAATAGATATGGACGAAAGCCTGTTAGGCGGTTTTGTTGTAACCGCAAACAACACTATTTACGATTTAAGCATAAAATCATATTTAAAACGAATGAACAACTATATGACGGAAGGACACGACGAAAGCACCATCAACATAGATGACGTGCTTAGTGCGATAAAGGGAAATATGAATGATAGCAATTTATACGGGGAGCAAGAACTCCAAAACCGAATAGCAGATTTTAAAAACGATTACGATATTGCTAAAATAGGTATTGTAAGCAGTGTGGGCGATGGTGTTGTAACGGTTAGAGGTCTTGAAAACTGTAAATATGGAGAACTTTTGCAATTTGAAAAGGATGCCTACGGTATTGTTATGAACTTAGAAACGGATACGGTGGGTACAGTGCTTTTAAACGGCACAACAGCCGTAACGGAAGGCTCTATGGTACGCCATACGGGTAGTGTGGTGCGTGTTCCCGTAGGGGAAGAAATGCTTGGCAGGGTAATAAACCCATTAGGACACCCCTTAGACAGCAACGGCCCGGTAAAAACAGAAAACTTCCGAAACATAGAAACGGAAGCACCACCCATTATACAAAGACAATCGGTAAACCAACCTTTGCAAACGGGCATAATGGCAATAGATGCCATGATACCCATAGGCAGAGGACAAAGAGAGCTTATAATAGGGGACAGGCAAACGGGTAAAACCGCTATTGCCATAGATACCATTATCAACCAAAGAAATACGGGTGTAATTTGCGTTTATGTTGCAATAGCTCAAAAAGCGTCTACAATTTCAGAAATTGTAAGCAGGTTAGAAGAGTTTGGTGCAATGACGTACACCACGGTTGTTGCCTCAACGGCAAGCGATGCTGCACCCATGCAGTATATAGCCCCTTATGCAGGGTGTGCTATTGCAGAGGAGTTTATGTATAAAGGCAAAGACGTGCTTGTGGTTTATGATGATTTATCTAAACACGCAGTTGCATACAGGACAATGTCCTTACTGCTAAGACGTCCGCCGGGCAGAGAAGCATACCCCGGAGACGTATTTTATTTGCACTCAAGACTCCTTGAAAGAGCGGCAAAACTAAGCGATAAATTAGGTGGCGGTTCTATGACGGCTTTGCCTATTATAGAAACTCAAGATGGAGATATTTCTTCGTATATTCCCACAAACGTAATTTCTATTACAGACGGGCAAATTTATTTGGAAGCCGAGCTGTTTAACTCGGGACAACGTCCTGCCATAAACGTAGGGCTTTCGGTATCTCGTGTTGGGGGTAGTGCTCAAATAAGCGCAATGCGCAAGGTGGCAGGCCCTCTTAGAATAGAGCTTGCCCAATACAGAGAGCTTGCGGTGTTTGCTCAATTTGCATCAGACTTAGACAAAACCACAAGGGATACTCTGGCTAACGGATTGCGTTTAACAAATGCACTAAAACAGCCTCAATACAAGCCTTACAGCGTTACAGACCAAGTGCTTATACTTTGTATGGCAGCCCACAAGGTACTTATGGAAGTGCCGGAAAACCGTGTGGCAGAATTTGTTTCGGGCTACCTAAACTATATTAATGTTGCATGCGCCTTAATTGTAGAAGCAGTCAACGAAAACGGTTCTCTTACAAAAGAGCAAGAGGACTCCATAGTAGAAAACGCAATAGAGTTTAGAAAATCCTTTTTAGTGGACAGTAGGGTAGCAAAAGATGAATAATGCGTCCGGAGTAAAAAACAGTATTAAAGCAATTAAAGATACACGGCAGATTACCGGTGCTATGAAGTTAATTTCTACCTCTAAAATGCAAAAAGCAATACAAAGGTACGATACTAACTTAATTTATTTTAACAGGGTGCGTGCTGCGCTTAAGGATATTTTAATTCATTCCCACGAGTTGCAACACACCTTTCTAACAAAGCACGAAGCAGGAGTACCTGCCTATATAGTAATTGCGGCAGATAAAGGGTTGTGCGGAGGGTACAACTACAATATTTTAAACTATGCCTATAATTTTATGAGTAAAGGGGAAAAGTTTATAATAACAATAGGGCAGGAGGCACGTGCGTTTTTTGAGAGAAAAGGTCTTCCCATAGACTTAGAGTATTTACACATTTCTCAAAACCCAACGTTATACGAAGCACGTAATTTGGCTAACGATATTTCCAAACTTTTTAGGGATAATATTATGAAGGAAGTGTACCTTATTTACACAAGATACTACTCCTCCGTCAAACAAGAGCCTATTGCCATGAGACTTTTACCCGTAGAATTAGAGGATTTAGACGATGTTACCGTTGAGCTTGATTACGGCGAGGAGCTAAGCTATCATCCTTCTCCGAGAAGGGTGTTTGATATGCTTGTACCTCAGCTTATAATCGGTATTTTATACGGTGCGTTAATCCAAAGCTTTGCAAGTGAAAACAGCGCACGAATGATGGCAATGGATAGCGCAACTAAAAATGCGGACGAAATTGTGGAAAAACTTCAGCTAAAGCTAAACAGAGCAAGACAGCAAGCAATAACAAGCGAAATTTCCGAGATTGTGGGCGCAATGGAAGCAATCAGTAAATAATAGTAGGAGAACCAATATGTATGATTTTAAAGACATCAGTCAGGGAAAGGTTGTAAAAATAGCAGGGCCTGTATTGGATGTACAATTTGAAGAAAAGACAAAACCGGGTATAAACACGGCTTTATATATTGAAAACGAGGGCAAACGTATTTGGATGGAGGTTGCCTCTCAAATAGGCAATAACGTTGTAAGATGTATCGCCCTTGAAGCAACGGAAGGCACTTATTGTGGTATGACGGTACATAACACGGGAGAACCCATAACAATACCTGTGGGCAAAAATATTCTCGGACGTGTGGTAAACGTTATGGGCAGGGCAATAGACGGCAAAGAGGAAATAGAAGCGGAAAAATATATGTCCATATACAGAAGTGCCCCCGATTTTTCCGAGCAAAATCCTGTAAGCGAGGTTTTTGAAACGGGGCTTAAAGTTATAGATTTGCTTGCACCTTATGCAAAAGGTGGTAAAATAGGTTTGTTTGGTGGTGCCGGAGTTGGAAAAACGGTGCTTATAAACGAGCTTATACACAATATAGCCACAGAATCCGGCGGTTACTCTGTATTTTGCGGAGTGGGCGAGCGTAGCAGAGAGGGCAACGACTTAATTTCCGAAATGGCAGAAAGCGGAGTGCTGGAAAAAACCGCACTTGCCTTTGGGCAGATGAACGAGCCACCCGGCTCTCGTATGCGTGTAGCTATGACAGGGCTTACAATGGCAGAATATTTAAGGGACGAAACAGGGCAAAACGTATTGCTCTTTATAGATAATATTTACAGGTTTATACAGGCAGGATCGGAAGTTTCTGCATTACTTGGCAGAATACCCTCTGCGGTTGGGTATCAACCCACTCTTGCAAACGAGCTTGGGGCATTAGAGGAGCGGATTACATCCACAAAACACGGCTCTATAACATCGGTGCAAGCAATTTACGTACCTGCGGACGATTTATCCGACCCTGCGCCCGCAACAACCTTTACTCACTTAGATGCAACAACAGTATTATCAAGGAGTGTATCCGAGTTAGGTATCTACCCGGCGGTAGACCCTTTAGAATCCTCCTCTCGTATATTAGACCCACGTATTGTGGGAAGCAAGCACTACGAAGTGGCAAACAAGGTACAGCAAGTGTTGCAAAGGTATAAAGAATTGCAAGACATCATATCCATATTGGGTATGGAAGAGCTTGCACCCGAGGATAAAATGCTTGTGTTTAGAGCAAGAAAAATACAGAGATTTTTGTCTCAACCTATGTTTGTTGCATCTGTATACACAGGTATTGAAGGCAAATTTGTACCTCTAAAAGAAACGATAGAAAGTTTCGAGGCTATACTAAACGGTGAGGTAGACGATTTACCCGAACAGGCGTTTTTTATGGCAGGGGGTATAGAGGACGTAAAAGCTAAAGCAAAGGATATGGAGTAATAGCTATGGCATCCACATTTTTAATGGAAATACTAACGCCGGAACGCTCCTTTTTTTGCGAGGAGATAGTATCCGTTATTTTCCCAACAGAGGACGGGCAAATGTCAATACAAAAAGGACACGAGACTATTGTTGCGGAAATTGTACCGGGGGAAGTGCGTATAAATACCGGCAAAAAATGGGTGGCTTGTTCGGTGGCGGAAGGGTTTATGGAAGTACGTCCGGACGAAACCATAATTTTTAGCCAAGCGGCAGAATGGCCGGAAGAAATAGATATTAAACGTGCGGAAAGAGCAAAAGAACGTGCGGAGGAACGGATACGTCAAAAACACAGCGAGGAAGAGTACAGAAGAAACAAAATCGCCCTTGCACGTGCTATGGCAAGGCTAAGCCTGTCTAAACGCAAAATTACTCTTTAAAATACAAATAATTATACTAAAGGAGCTGGCAACATGAAAGATATTCTAAAATCAGCGGAAAAGCTTGTGGAATCTCAAAAAACAGCCTGTATTGCATCTATGGACGAAGAGGGTTTTCCAAACATTAAAGCTATGCTTGCTCCAAGAAAACGTGTGGGGCTTAAAACCTTTTATTTTACCACAAATACCTCATCGGCAGGGGTGGCGCAATACAGGGCAAACAACAAAGCAAGCATTTATTTTTATGATAAAACCTTTTTTAAAGGGTGTATACTAAAAGGTACAATGGAGGTTTTAGAGGACCAAACGGCAAAGGATATGATATGGGAAAAGGGGGACACTCAATACTACAAATTGGGGGTTACAGACCCTGACTACTGTGTACTTAAATTTACCGCAATCTGCGGTAAATATTACAGTAATTTAGCCTCTCAATCATTTGATGTAATTTAGTTATAACTGTAAGCCGGGCAATGCACGGCTACAATTATATATAAGGCTACCGAAAAATAACACAATAACAAGGTAAAACAGACACAATAACAAGGGAGCGATTAAGCAATACTATGATAACTTTTTATACGGGAGGAGCACGCAGCGGTAAAAGCACGGCGGCTCAAAACTTAGCAATAAAACTGTCCCAAGCACATAACAAAGAGGTAATTTATGTTGCTACCGGTTTAAATATAGATGAAGAAATGAATTTGCGTATCAAAAAACACCAAGAGGACAGACCAAAGGATTTTATTACTAAGGAATGTCCGTACAACATTCATCATCACTTAAAAGAAGAAAACTGTATATATATTATAGATTGCATAACTATTTATATTACAAACCTTATGTTTAAAATTAAGGATAATTGGGAAAATACGGAAGTGCTTTCCTTCGAAGAACAGCAGGAGATAGAGGGTGCGGTTTCAAAAAATATTTTAGAACTAATAGGCGCTATGCAGAGCATTAATGCGGATTTTATAGTGGTGTCAAACGAGCTTGGTATGGGGCTTGTACCTCCTTATGCCTTTGGCAGAATTTTTAGAGATGTGGCAGGGCAAAGCAATAGGCTGATTGCAAATGTAGCACAGGAAGTTTATTTATGCGTAAGCGGAATTGAGGTAAAGATTAAATGATGCATTTAGGGCTTGCCATTCAACTGCTTACCCGATTTCCCCTAAAAAAACAATTTGAAGTAACGGGGGAGGACTACGCAAAATCCGTCGCTTATTTTCCCATAGCGGCTTTATTTGTAGGTGCGGTTATGGCGGCCGCTTTTTTTGCTGCAAGCTTTCTAAATATTCCTTATTTTGCAGGGCTTGTTAGTGTTGTGGCGGCATATTTATGTACGGGAGGGTTTCATATAGACGGTTTTGCGGATATGAGCGATGCGTTTTTTGCTCGAAAATCCAAAGAACGCACGTTAGAAATCCTAAAAGACAGTAGAATGGGCACTTACGGCGTGCTTGCAATAATAATTGTGGTGGCCGCAAAGGTAATACTGATAGGTGCGCTAAAGCACAATGCCTTGCTGATTTTACTGGCAACCCCAATTTGTGGAAAAATACCCCTGTTTATATGTGCAAAATTATCAAAATACCCAAGAGAAACGGGTTTGGGCAAGTACATAATAGATATGGTTAGGACAAAAGACATAATTATTGCTTTAATACTTAGTGTGGTATTTCTGATTTTATGTATCGGCATATTTCATGCTCTTATTGTTACTTTGGTGATGATGTTTATAGGCTTTATTATGCATAAAATTTCCAAAGCAAAGATAGACGGTGCAACAGGAGACATATTAGGCGCCTCAAACGAGGCAGGCGAATGTATATTTTTAATGATGATGGTGGTGATACTATGACACAAATTACTTTTATTAGGCATGGGGAAACGCATGCAAACGAAAACGGCATTTTTTCAAATGTCACAGACTACGAGCTTACGGAGGAAGGCATAAAAAATGTGGGAATAACCGCAGTAAAACTAAAAGACGAAGTGTTTGACGTTTTTTTATACGGCAAACGCAAAAGGGTGGTGCAAACGGCGCAAATAATTTTGGATACCCTTACAACCAAGCCAAAAGAAGTTATACAAACAGAAGAAATAGACGAAATTATTTTTGGCGATTTTGAAGGGCTAACCGCTGACGAAGCCATGACAGAGTATCCCATAGAATGGAACGAGTACATGGTAGACTGGCAAAGTTTTACCTTCCCAAACGGAAGTAACATGACAGAATTTTGCCTAAAAAACAAGAAGTATATTAAAAAAATACTGGAAGAATATAAGGATAAAAATATTGCAATAGTTGGGCATTACGGCTGTATTTCCGCATTTTTAATAGGTATTGAAGATAAAGATACAGAGGAATTTTTAAACTTAAGTTTAAAAAATGCTAATTATGTTACAGTGAATATATAAATGTCGTAAAATAATTAAATTTTGTTTGCAATTTTTTAATTTTATTGTATAATGTTATGTGGTATTAATGTAATTTTAAAAGGAGAGAAAATATGTCAAAAAAATATGTATATTTATTTAAGGAGGGTAATGCTTCTAACGAAATGCGAAACCTTTTGGGCGGTAAGGGCGCTAACTTAGCAGAGATGACTAATCTCGGGCTACCCGTTCCACAAGGTTTTATTGTTTCTACCGAAGCATGCACAAAATATTACGAGGATGGAAAGGTAATTGCACAAGAAGTTGTAGACCAAATTATAGAAGCAATGGAAAAAACACAGCAAGTTGCCGGAAAAAAATTTGGGGACAGCGAAAACCCTTTTCTCGTTTCCGTACGCTCGGGTGCAAGAGCATCAATGCCCGGAATGATGGACACAATCCTAAACCTTGGCTTAAATGATATAGCGGTAGAAGGTATTGCAAAAAAATCTGGTAACACACGTTTTGCTTACGACAGTTACAGAAGATTTATTCAAATGTTCTCAGACGTTGTTATGTGTATAGATAAAGAGCATTTCGAGCATCTTTTAGAAGAAATGAAGGAAGCTAAAGGCGCTAAATTGGATACAGACTTATCGGCAGACGATTTAAAAGAATTGGTTGCTCAATATAAAGAGTTATACAAAAAGGAAATGGGCAAAGATTTCCCTCAAGATGCCAAAGAACAGCTTTTAGAGTCTGTTACGGCGGTTTTTCGTTCTTGGGATAATCCTCGTGCAATAGTTTATCGCAGAATGAACGACATTCCGGCAAGCTGGGGTACGGCGGTAAACGTTCAAGCAATGGTATTTGGTAATATGGGAGACGATTGCGGTACGGGTGTTGCATTTACAAGAGACCCTTCCACAGGAGAAAAAAGATTATACGGCGAGTATTTAATGAACGCACAAGGTGAGGACGTTGTTGCAGGTATAAGAACACCAAACCCAATTTCTCACTTAGAGCAGGTTATGCCGGACGTTTACAAACAGTTTGTGGATATTGCAAACCTACTTGAAGATCATTACAGAGATATGCAGGATATGGAGTTTACCATTGAAGGCGGAAAGTTATATATGCTACAAACAAGAAACGGCAAAAGAACGGCTACGGCTGCTCTTAAAATTGCTTGCGACCTTGTGGACGAAGGCAAATTAACAAGCGAACAAGCGGTTATGAAAATAGAGCCAAGACAGTTAGACGCACTACTGCACCCCACTTTTGTGCCCGAGGCACTAAAAGCATCTACACCCATTGCAAAAGGGCTACCGGCATCTCCCGGTGCTGCTTGCGGTCAACTTTACTTTACGGCAGATGATGCCGTAGCTGCGGTTGCAAACGGTCAAAAGGTTATTCTTGCAAGGCTTGAAACCTCTCCCGAGGATATTGAAGGCATGTATGCGGCAGAAGGTATTTTAACCGCAAGAGGCGGTATGACATCACATGCGGCGGTTGTTGCTCGTGGTATGGGTACTTGCTGTGTTGCAGGCTGCGGAGAGCTAAAAATTAATTCCAAAACAAAAACTATGACGTCTGCTGACGGTAAAGTATATAAAGAGGGGGAGTTCGTTTCTCTAAACGGCTCAACAGGTAATGTATACGGCGAGGCTATTGCTACTCAAGAGGCATCTCTAACAGGGGACTTTGCAAGAGTTATGGAATGGGCAGACGGTATCAGAACACTAAAAGTAAGAACAAATGCAGATACACCCAACGATGCTGTACAAGCAATTTCTTTTGGAGCACAAGGCATAGGTCTTTGCAGAACAGAGCATATGTTCTTTGCGGAAGATAGAATTGCGGCAATGAGAGAAATGATAGTTTCCGAAACGGTAGAGCAAAGAGAAAAAGCACTTGAAAAACTACTTCCTATGCAAAAAGAGGACTTTAAAGGCATTTACAAGGCTATGAAGGGCTTTCCCGTTACAATACGTTTCTTAGACCCTCCTCTGCACGAGTTCTTACCAACAGAAAAAGAGGACATTGTAGAGCTTGCTAAAGAGATGAATATTAGCGTAGAAAAGCTTAAAGAGGTTATTCACGGCTTACACGAGTTTAACCCAATGCTTGGACACAGAGGATGCAGACTGGCGGTAACCTTCCCGGAAATTGCGGTTATGCAAACAAGAGCGGTAATTGAGGCGGCTATCGAAGTAGAGCAGGAAACAGGCGCAGATATAGTTCCGGAAATTATGATTCCATTAGTCGGAGATGCCAAAGAGTTAAAGTATATTAAGGACTATGTGGTAAAAACCGCAGAAAAGGTAATGGAAGAAAAGGGCAAAAAGATTAAATATATGGTAGGCACCATGATAGAAGTACCAAGAGCCGCACTGACAGCGGACGAAATCGCTAAAGAAGCTGAATTCTTCTCCTTTGGTACAAACGATTTAACACAAATGACATTCGGCTTTTCCAGAGATGATGCAGGCAAATTCTTAGACGAATACTATGCTAAGAAAATTTACGAGTCCGACCCATTTGTAAAAATGGACCAAATCGGCGTTGGCAAACTTGTAAAAATGTCCGTAGAGCTTGGCAGACAAATAAGACCGGATATTAAACTTGGAATATGCGGAGAGCACGGCGGAGATCCATCCACAGTAGAATTCTGTAACGAGATAGGGCTTGACTACGTGTCTTGTTCACCATTCAGAGTGCCTATTGCAAGACTTGCAGCGGCACAAGCGGTAATTAAACAAAGATAAAATATCAATAATATTATATTTTTTAAAAAAAGCGGTATTAAAACCGCTTTTTTTCTACATAAAAAAAGTCGAATTTTTCAAAAAAATACGGTAAACATAGTTGATTTATTACACCATTAGTGGTAACATATTACAATGGGTAAAAAAATATTTAGCCACTATTCTAAAAGTGGCAAATATTATAATAAAATTTTTAATAGCTAAGGGGGTACAAAAATAGCGTGAAAAAGAATGGTACAAAAAGTGGTTCTTTAAGGGCAGTATTAGTGGGCAAAATAGTACGTGCATTTATGATTCCCATTTCTATCGGCATGATTGTAGTAATACTTGTTACTTTTTTCGGCATATCATCGGACAAACAAAAGGAATTAGAAGCAAGAAACGATTTGATGATTTCAAATGTAGTGGAAAGAATCGACAAATTTACAAGTGAGGTAGAGTTGTTAGCGCAAACTCAAGCGGTAATATCTCAAGACCCTATGGTAGCAGAGCCTTACTTGCAAAACTTTATGAAAAACGCAGGAGATATTTGGTCTCATTTTCTTATAACCGAGACTACCGGCACAAATGTTGCCCACAGCGACGGAGAGAAATCCCGTGGGGTTTCCATTGCCGATCGCTCTTATTTTACAGTACCCTGGAAGGAAGGCAAAACGGAAATTGCAGAGCCTACATTCTCTAAAAGTACTGGCAGACGAATACTTGCAATAGGCACACCAATTTATAACGAGGGGGAGCGTGTAGGCGTTTTGGTAGGATTTGTGCGTTTAGAGTACATCTCTCAAATATTAAACGAATACGAGATGACACCCAACAGCTTTAGCTTTATGCTAAACAAAAACGGCGCACTATCCGCACATCCAAATAACGATATTGTGCTTGTGCAAAACTGGTTAGAACCAAACGAAGAGGACGAGGAAAATGTTGCTTATGTAAATTCTATGAGTGCATCCTTTAAAAATATAGTTAAGGATATGACAACCGGCAACGCTGCCGTTGTAAATTCAAGTGTAAACGGCAAACAATCCTTAGTATGCTACGAGCCAATAGGTATTGCAGGGCTGTCCGTTGCAACGGTAGTGCCTATGATGGAGGCGTACAGCGTATTCTTCTTAATGTTGATTTGCTTGGTAGCAGCCGCACTTTTAACCATAGGGTTAAATATTGTAGCCGCAGGACGTATTGCAAACGGCATTACAAAACCCATAGTAGGCGTTACAAAATGGGCTAAACAGCTTGCCTACGGAGATAACAGAGGTAATAAAGATTCATTTATTGAAAAGGGTAGCGCAAAAGAAAACGAGCTTGCCGCCCTTGTGGATTCTTTTGAGATTATGGCACAAAACGTGCGTAATAATGTGGAAGTTGTGCAAAAAGTTGCGGAAGGCAATCTTAATGTAACTGCGGATGTAAGGTCGGAGCACGATGTACTTGCCATTGCACTTAACAAGCTGACACATCAAGTTTCCAGTACCTTAGAAGAGGCGGATATTGCCGCAGACCAAATGGCAATGGGTTCCGCACAGGTTGCAGATAGCGCTCAGAGTCTTGCGCAAGGTTCAACAGAGCAATCTATGGCGGTAGAACGTCTATCATCATCCATAGAGCAAATGCAAAATCAGTTTGAGGAGACGGAAAACAGCATACAAAAAATTACCGGAGACACGGACAACGTGGAAACCAATTTGCGAGAGGCAACAGACCAACTGCAAGTGCTTATGGTAGAAATCAGAGAGGCTAACGCAAAATCTGCGGAGGTAAGCAAGATTATTAAAACTATTGAAGATATTGCTTTCCAAACAAACATACTTGCACTAAATGCGGCGGTAGAGGCGGCAAGAGCAGGCGAGGCAGGCAAAGGCTTTGCGGTAGTAGCGGACGAAGTGCGAAATCTTGCGGGTAAATCGGCAGAGGCTGCAAAGAGTACCACCGAATTAATCGAAGGCACGGTAAAAATTATAGCAAATGTGGCTACAAATGCAGAAGTTACCGTAGGCACTATGAGCGGTATTAACGATACCACCAAAGTAGTTGCAACAGACGTGCGAGATATTGCAAAAATGGTAGAAGACGAGCTGACATTTATGCGTAATATTGTGGAAGGTGTAGAGCAGATTTCCGTTGTTGTACAAACAAACAGCGCAACCAGCCAACAATCTGCGGCAGCAAGCGAAGAGCTTTCCACTCAAGCAGGTACGGTTAAAAATCTTATTGGCAGATTTATTCTAAAAAAAGAGGATAAAAACCGTAACTAATTAAACTTAAATAAAATGGTATAAAGCAGAGCAGTCCTTATGGGTTGCTCTGTTTGGTTTTGGCAATATAAAAACAGGCAATCTAAATCCCTAAAAAATATAATATATTTCCGTAATAAAAAACTTCTTTGTTGAAATATTCAAAAATAAAATATATAATATAAATACCAATTATGCAATTATGTTTATAGACAGTTTACTATGTTTATAAAATTAAGGGAGGATATATAATTGAGTATTAGTATAGAAGTAAGCAGACAAGATAATACAGTAGAAATAAGTTTAAAAGGGGATGCGGATATTAAAAGCGTTTCAGAGCTAAAAAGTGTTTTTGAGGAATACGCAGACATTAAAAATCCTAATATAATACTTGATTTTAAAGAAGTGAAGTATATAGATTCCACAGGTCTGGGTGCACTTGTAAGCTTAATTAAAAAGGTAAATCTAAAAGGCGGTAAAACAAAAATTATTAACTTAAAAAAATATTTGTATAAAATTTTTGAAATTACCGGACTAAATACCCTATTTGATATTGAGGTGGTATAATGCAAGAAATCATTAAAATGCAATTTCCGGCAAGCTCTAAATATATAAAGGCAATTAGGCTTTCTGCCTGCACTGTAGCCTCCGAGCTTGATTTTGATTTTGATGAAATAGAAGATATTAAGTTATGTGTTGCAGAAGCCTGCATAATGATAATGTGTAAAAACAACTGCAACAACATTTTAGTAAACATACAATTATGCGAAGAGTTTTCCGTAAGAGTTATAGGGGAAAACATAGAAAATAAGCCGAGTGTTTGCGAAGGCAGTTGCTCGGATTTCAGCGAGGAAATAAGCAGAATAATAATAGAATCCTTAACGGATAATACTGTGTTTGAGGAAAAAGACGGACTATTATCAGAAATATCTTTTACTAAAAAACCGGTAAAAAACTAAGGAGAGTAATTTCTTGAAAGATTATTCGCAAATAGACAGCACAGAATTATTAAAAGAGTATTTTGAAACTAAAAATGTGGATATCAGAAACGAGCTTATCGGCAGATATATTTATATTGCAGAAATTGCGGCAAAGAAATTCACAGGCAGAGGTGTAGACTACGACGATTTAGTGCAGGTAGCAAGCCTTGCCTTAGTAAAAGCAATAGAGCGGTTTGACCCATACCGAGAAATAAAATTCCCAAGCTTTGCCACACCCAGCTTAATCGGAGAAATTAAAAATTATTTCAGAGACACCGCAAGGGTTATGCGTTTGCCACGTAAAAACACAATGCAACTAAGAAAAATAAACGATTTTATTTCCGAATATATGTTAGAGCACGACGAAAAGCCGTCTGTTAAGCTAATTTCGGAAAAATTAGATATCCCCGTGGATAAACTTTTAGAAACCTTTGAGGTACAAAACTCAGAGGTAATACTATCTTTAGACAGCGCAATGCAGGACGGGGAAAACTTCTCGTTAGATAACTTTTTAGGCAAAGAGGACGAAAGGTTTGAGTGGATAGAAAACCACGACTTTATTAAATACTGTATGGACTTACTTACAGAGGAAGAAAAAAGGATTATCAGACAAAGGTATATAATGGGAAAAACGCAAAAGGAGGTTGCAAATAACCTTAATGTTTCTCAAATGCAAATTTCCAGACTGGAAAGAAAAATTTTAGATAAATTATCAAGAATGTACAGCAAACAATGAAAATGATATTCAAACAAACACTAACCGGTACAAATAAGGTAGAAGAATTAATAACAGAAATAAATAAATTGAAAAATCTTGACGACGAAACGCTATATAACATAAGATTGGTATACAGCGAATTATACATAAATATTAAAGAACATTCCAACGCAACAAAAATTAAGCTTTTGGCTAGCCTGAAAGATGATTTATTGGTGATTAATTTCTCCCATAACGGAAAGGGGTTTAATCATCAAAAATATGTTGATGTTGATGTTTCCTCAAGGCAGTACCTGCTCAAAGAGAGTGGCAGAGGTATTTGCATAGTAAAAAATATATCCTCTAAGTTATACTACAATAAAAAAGGCAATGTTGTTTGTGCTTATATTAAGGTTTTTTAGCGGCAGTACACATTTTAGCACACTAATATTATAAAATATATTTATATTTATTTACTTTTGTGATATAATACATTAATAACAATATATGCAGGAGAATTAATGGAGACAGAAAAAAGGAGTATTAGACGACCAAACTATAAATTTTATATATTTATAGGCGCTGTTGCGGCTGCAATAGTGCTAATACTTTATTTTGCATTAAATATAAATACCGTAGAATTAGTGCAAGGGGAAATGATATACGAGGATACCCGCACAGTAATAGTTGTAAGGGACGAGCAGGTGTTTGAAGCGGAAAACTACGGCAAAACAAACTTAATAGCAAGTGAGGGGCAAAGGGTAGAGGAAGGCACACCCCTTGTAGAGGTGTTTAAGTGGGGTTATAGCGAAAACGTGATGAACGACCTCTTAGAAGTCCAAACCAAAATTGTGCAGTATCAAGAAAACGAAATACTAAGAGATGTAGTAGATACAGAACTGCAAAACCTAAACGAGCAAATAATTCAAAAAGCAAAGGATATAAACCTTATATTAAACGGGCAGTTAGATAGCGATTTACTGACTGCACAAAAAAATCTCAACGATTTAATGGAAAAAAAGCGCCTGTACCTAAAGGACTCGGTAAAACCGGACAGTCAGTTAGAAGAGTTTTACAACAGCGAAGAGCAACTTACAGAGCGTGTAAATGCGTGGAAGGAAACTATAAGCGCTCCTCGTGCAGGAGTTGTAAGTTTTTATTTTGATGGCAAAGAGGGAATACTTAATTCCAAAAATGTTAAAAACATTACCTACAAGGATATTGCAGACATTCTAAACGGCTCTACTACCATAAACGAGGAAGAAAGAGAGGGCATGCAACCAATTTACAGGCTGGTAAATAATTTTAAATGGTATCTACTTGTACACTCAAAAGCGCCAATAATAGAATTTGCCAACAATAATACCTTTAATATTGCCTTTGAGGACTTTTTAACAAAGCAATATCAAGGCACGGTAGTAGGCAGTGTTGCAGAAACAAACGATTATATATACGTAATAGAAATTGCAGAAGATATTGGGGAGCTTTTAAACGCAAGACGCACAAATGCCAAATTTTACACAAAATTTGAAGGGCTAAAAGTACCCGTATTTGCAATAAAAGAGCAAGACGGAGTTAAGGGAGTATACACGGTAAACGGCAGAGAAAAAACCTTTGTACCCGTAAACATAAAAACAATTAAAGACAATAATGCAATAATAGAGCCAAAAGACGCAGGCACCGTGCTTGCGGCAAATCAAAAAATAGAGGCATAAAATTTTGCCTTTTATGGTGATGATTAGAGGTAATCAAATGGGAAGTGTAGCAGAAAATATTTTGCGGTTGCAAGATAGTATAGAAGAGTGCAAAGCAACTAACGGAGGTGGAGATGTCTTGCTTGTTGCTGTAACAAAAACGGTAGATACTTCCTTAATGCAGGAAGCATACAACTGTGGCATAAAAGAATTCGGAGAAAACAGAGTACAGGAATTTTTAAGTAAAAAAGACAGTTTTTCAACAGATATTAATTGGAATTTAATTGGAAGGTTGCAAACTAATAAAGTTAAGTATATAATAGATAATAATATTGCATTAATTCATTCGTTAGACAGACTTTCCCTTGCGGAAGAAATCCAAAAGCAAGCAAAGGCGGCAAACAAAAAGATTAATGCACTTTTGCAAGTAAATGTATCTTTAGAAGAAAGCAAAACAGGGGTTTTTGAAGAAGAGATAGACGAGTTTTTAGACAAAATAAAAACCTACGACTGTTTAACAATTAAAGGTATTATGACAATAGCACCAATAAGTGATGATAGCAAATATCTAAGAAAGTTGTTTGCACGCACAAAGGAAATTTACGAAAAATACAAGACTTCCGACTTTGAGTACTTGTCTATGGGGATGTCCGCAGACTACAAAGAAGCAATTTTGGAAGGCTCTAATATGATAAGAGTAGGCTCTGCAATTTTTGCAAAGCAGTAGTATATTAAGGAGGGCTATACACTTATGGCAGGTGTCGGCAAGAAAATACTTGAATTTATCGGCTTAGAATCTACCGAGGTAGACGGAGACGACGGCTATTATGTAGACGATAGAGACGATATGCCCGGTTACGAAAACGATGATTTTATGATGGAAGATGAAAAAAAATATGCAAATAAAAAGAGGGATAGGAACAGAGAAATGGAAAGAGAAGTAGTTGCACCAAAATATTCAAATTTTCACGATACAAGTAAGGTTAGAGTATTAATTTTCAAACCTGTTTCTTACGACGATTCCCAAAGCATTATAGATCATCTTAAAGAAAACAAGCCAATAATTGTAAATTTGGACGAACTTGAAAACGAAGTAGCGCAACGCATTTTAGACTTTGTAAGCGGTGCGGTGTACGCTCTTGACGGCAACATCAGAAAAGCGGCAAGAAATATTTTTGTGGTGGCACCTTGTAATATAGATGTTTCTACAAATGTTGCCGAAGGTGCTACTTCTGTGGATAACGGTTTCAATTTTGAAAATTATCTTGATAAATAAGTGAGGATTAAACTATGAACTTAACGCCAAAAGAAATTTTAGAAAAAGAATTTGGAAAAAAATTCAATGGGTACGACCCGGAGCAAGTGGACGAATTTTTGGACTCTATAATCAAGCAGTTTGAATCTTTAATAGAGGAAAACGAAAATGTTATAGCACAAAACGAGTCTTTAAAATCTGATCTTGAAAGGTACAAGCAGAAATCGGACAAAATTGACAACGTGGAAGAAAAGCTTATGGCGGCTGTTGTAACCGCACAGAGAAATGCTTCTATTTACATAGAAAGAGCAGAGGCACAGGCGTCCAAAATTATGGATTTAGCAAGCGAAAACGCAAGGGCAATAATGGAAAGCACGCAAATTAAACTTGCTACAACCAAAGAGGAATTAAACAAATACGAAAAGCTAATTTCCGACTATAAAAAGCGGTATAAAGCATTTTTAGACGAGCAATTTGCAGCTTTAGATACCAAATTTGACGATGAGTTGTTCCACGTTAGCTCTGCAAACGAGCTTTCCAAACAACTAAACGAATTAAGCATGCAAATGGCGGATGTGTCGCAAAGTGAAGTTTCAAGCATACATTTAAGCGATATTCTAAAGCAATCCAAAGACCAAAAGGAATTGGATTTACAGCAAGCAACCACCGACTTAAAGGATATTGTAAACGAAATTATAGAAAACTGACGTTATGTAGGCACTGTTTGGTATAAACGGTGCCTACTTTATACCCACCAACCTAAATCACAAAAAAAAATAAACTAAAGAGAATTACTATGCTAAATTTTAGAGAAGCAACAATTAGTGATGCGGAAATAATTTTAGAGTTAATACACGACCTTGCACGGTACGAAAAAATGGAAGAGGAAGTTACCGCTACTAAGGAAGATATTATTTCCTCTGTTTTTATGCAAAAAAAAGCAAGGGTAATTATTTTTGAGAAAGACGGCAAAACCGCAGGCTACTCTTTGTTTTTTAATAACTATTCTACATTTTTATGCAACGCAGGTATATACATCGAGGATATTTTTGTAAAAGAGGAATACAGAAATAAGGGGATAGGTAAGGCGTTTTTTGAAGAAATAACAAAGATTGCAAAAAAAGAAGGAGCGAGGCGAATTGATTGGGCATGCCTTAAATGGAACACCCCGTCTATTGAGTTTTACAAGAAATTAGGCGCAACCCACATAAAAGATTGGGATTTATTTAGAATAACATTATAATTTTTATTGTATTAATTTTATTTATATAGTATTATATGTGTAAACAAATTGTGAACATCGTAAATTTTAAGTTCACGTATATCAATTCTTATTTTAATTAGGGGGTTTATGATGAAAAACAAAACAAATGTTGTTGCCTTGTCTATTATTCTTGCTATATTTGTATTCATTATGATTTTTGTGGTTTCTTCTCAAGAAAATCTTGTTAAATCGCAAGAGCTTATAACACAGGCAGAGCAAAATTTGGAAACCGCACTAAACTCGGGAGACGAGGAGCAAATTGCCGTAGCGGAGTCGGCGCTAAACGATGCGCCAAGACATGCTAACGTAAAAATATACGGCTGGCTTGTGCTACTACCGCCACTAATTGCCATACTACTGGCATTTATTACTAAAAATGTTGTGGTATCTTTGTTTTTGGGTATTGCTTTAGGCGCTTTTATGTTGCAAATGGCAAATCCGGGAATAAATATATTTGTAGCATTTTTCGAGGGCTTTATAGATGTAGTAAACCGTATGATAGAATCCATGGCGGACGGCTGGAATGCAGGGGTACTGCTGCAAGTACTTGTAATAGGCGGAGTTATCGCCCTTGTTACTCGTATGGGTGGCGCCCATGCCTTAGCGGAGGCAATAGGAAAACGGGCAAAATCCGCAAGAGGCTCTCAACTTGCTACTTGGTTTATGGGCATACTAATATTCTTTGACGATTATGCAAACAGCTTAATTGCAGGCTCGGTAATGCGTCCTATTACGGATAACACGAGGGTATCAAGAGAAAAGCTATCCTTTATTGTTGATGCGACGGCAGCACCCATTGCAGGTATAGCCCTTGTATCTACATGGATTTCCACAGAGATGTCAGCCATTGCAACCGGCTTTGCGGATATTGCAGGCGCAACCGCCGCTTATGGCATAACATCACCATACGAATGGTTTGTGTCATCCATACCATACAGATTCTACAACATATTTATGTTAGCTTTCGTACTGTTTACCATAATAATGCTAAAAGATATGGGTAGTATGCAAAAAGCACAAATGCGTGCCTTTAAATACAACCAACCTTTACGTCCGGACAGCGTGCCTATGGTTTCTGTGGATACAGAGCAGGGGGTTGCACCTCCAAGCGAGTCTAAAAAGAGTATTTGGGATGCTATTATCCCCATTGGTATCTTAATTATAGGCTCATTTGTTATGTTTTGGTATAACGGCTACGCAACCTTGCTTTCTTCGGGGGTGCCCTCGGCGGAAATTTCCTTTGCGGACGCATTTAGTCAGGCGGATGCCTCGGTGGTGCTTTTGCAAGTAGCGCTAATTGCAAGTATTGTAGCTTTACTGATGGGTGTTATTAAAAAGCGATTTTCTGTGGACGAAGGTATAAAAACATGGGTTTCGGGTTGGAAAGGGCTTATTATTACGGTTATAATACTACTGTTTGCGTGGTCGCTAAATTCCACCATTAAATCTCTCGGTACTAATATTTTCCTTGTAAATGCACTTTCTTCTTATGTGCCTTATTGGTTCTTACCGGCAGGAGTGTTTATTATAGGTTCTCTCGTGTCTTTTGCTACGGGCACGGCTTACGGTACTATGCTAATACTATCACCGTTAACAATACCCCTTGCCAACAGTATAATACTGGCAAACCAATCCGCAATTGCAGACCCAACGATATATATGACTGCTTGCATAGGCGGAGTGCTTACAGGCGCAATATTCGGAGACCATTGCTCTCCTATTTCGGACACCACTATACTATCCTCCATGGGCGCATCTGTGGACCATATGGACCACGTACGCACCCAAATGCCCTATGCGCTACTTATTGCAGGGCTATCCATACTCTTTGGCTATTTGCTGGTAGGCTTTGGCTTAAACGTTTGGATAACATTAACAATAGGTATTATAGCAACGGCGACAGTAGTGTTCTTGTTTGGCAGAAAACCCGATGGAACGGGAGTGTTTGCAAAAAAAGCAGAGGCTAATTAATACTTTTAATTAAATTTAATTTATGATATAATTATCACAGGCTTTTGCTTGTGATAATTTTTTATATGTGGAGATATTTATGATATATGCAATAATAATAGCAGCGGTGGTAATTTTTGATCAAATAATAAAATACGTTTCTGTTATAAATTTAGCCCATATGCCCGGACAAAGTGTACCCTTTATTCCGGGTTTTATGAATTTTACTTATGTGGAAAACACAGGTGCGGCGTTTAGCCTTTTTAATGATGCAACCTGGGTACTTGCCATAATTTCTCTAATAATGTCGGTGGTGGTTATCTACTTTTTATTTAAGTACAAAGATAAATTTTCTTGGCTGTTTAGGCTTTCTATGTGCTTTATAGCAGGGGGAGCAATAGGCAACTTAATAGATAGATTATTTTTAGGCTATGTTGTGGATATGTTGGAATTTGCCTTTGTGGATTTTGCCATATTTAACGTTGCGGATGCCTTTTTAACCTTTGGAGCAATAATGCTCGGTGTATTTATTATTTGGTTTTGGGATAAAGAAAAAAAGAAAAATGCAGAAGAGTAAACTAATTTCAACAGCATCAAATAAAAGATTGGATACCTTTATTGCAGAGGAATTAGGGGGATTTTCCCGCTCGTATGTTAAACAACTTATAGATGACGGTCTTGTTTTGGTAAACGGTAATTTAGCTAAAGCAAGCGCAAAAATAAAAGAGGGAGATGTGGTGGAAATTACACTCCCCGAAATTAAAGAAACGGAAATTTTGCCACAAGCCATTCCCATAGATATTATTTATGAAGATGAAGCTATTGCGGTGATAAATAAACCTCAAGGTATGGTTACCCATCCGGCTCCCGGAAACTACGAAGGCACTCTTGTAAACGCAATTATGTATTACATTAAAGATTTGTCCGGCATAAACGGAGAGTTGCGTCCGGGTATTGTACATAGGTTAGATAAAGACACTTCCGGACTTTTAGTTGTGGCAAAAAACGATAATGCACACAGAAAATTAGCAGAGCAAATAGAAAAAAAGATAGCAAAGCGCAAATACATTGCCTTATGCTACGGCAATATAAAGCAAAAAAGCGGTGTAATAAACACAAACATAGACAGACACAAGCAGGACAGGAAAAAAATGGCGGTGTCTAAAATGGGCAGAAACGCAATAACCGAGTACAAAGTGCTGGCAAATTACGGCAAATACACCTTAGTAGAGGCTACTTTGCAAACGGGGCGAACCCATCAAATAAGGGTACATATGAAGCACATAGGCTTTCCGGTGGTGGGAGATTCCTTATACACAAAGGCAAAATGCGAATATAATTTAAAAGGGCAGATGCTCCACGCATACAATTTAGGGTTTTTCCACCCCACAACAAACGAATATATGGAATTTTTTGCACCTTTGCCCAAATACTTTACACAAATACTGGAAAAGTTGGAAATAAGTTAAACGCTATATAATAAACAATGCCAAACGGGCAAAAAATGTAAATATTTCAATGGAGGTTTATGGAGAGTTTGCGAGATATAAAGGGTGCTGAAATGCTAATAAAAAATGTTAATATAGCCAATTATAATGGGGAAATACATAACACGGATATATTAATTAAAAGCGGTAAAATAGCTAATATAGGCAAAAATATCGGCAAGCAAACGAAAAGGGCTACAATAGGAGAAATTATTGACGGCACAAACCTTTATGCCTTTGCAGGCTTTGTGGATTTACATTGCCATTTAAGAGACCCCGGTTTTACCCATAAAGAGGATGTAATTACAGGCACAAGGGCTGCCGTTAGTGGCGGATATACCACAATTTGCTGTATGCCAAACACAAAACCCTGCATAGATAACGTGGAAACACTATCCTACGTAATAAATAAAAGCAAGGAAGAAGGCTACGCACGGGTACTGCCTGTTGCCTGCATAACCAAGGGAATGTTAGGCAAAGAGCTTACAGACTTTGCAAGGCTACAAGACGCCGTTGCATTCTCGGACGACGGTCTGCCTGTTTTAGACGAGGAAATACTAATTAGTGCCTTTAGTAAAGCGGATGCAGAAAACAAGCTGTTAATGCTACACGAGGAAGATATTGCACTTAGAGGGGACGGCGAGGTGCATGGTGGGGAGCATGCAAAAATAGCAGGGCTAAAGGGCATAGGTAGGGAGGTAGAGGACAACCTCACAAAAAGAGACACCGAGCTTGCACTAAAGCACAATGCAAGACTGCACATTTGCCATGTTTCTACCGAAGGCAGTGTGGATATAATAAGGCAAGCAAAAAAGCAGGGGGCAAAAATTACTTGCGAAACAACACCCCATTATATAAGCTTAGATGACAGTTTGCTTTTAAACTACACACCAATGCTAAAGGTAAATCCGCCAATTAGAGAAAAGAGTGATGTTTTGGCGGTAATAGAGGGGATAGCAGACGGCACCATAGATGCCATAGCAACAGACCACGCACCCCACACCTTAGAGGAAAAGGCACAAATACCACCCCCATTTGGAATGATAGGCTTGCAAACCGCATTTGCCGTTTGCTATACTTATTTAGTAAAAAGGGGAATAATCCCCCTAACAAGGCTTATTGAGCTAATGAGCAAAAGCCCCTCGGATATAATTAAGCTACATGAGGGAGAAATTGCACAAAATATGCCTGCAAGCCTAAGTATTTGGGATTTAGAGCAAAAATATGTTTATAATAAAGAGGATATTGTTTCAAAATCCAAAAACAGTCCTTTTGTAAACTATACATTGTACGGAAAACTAAAATGTACAATAGTAGAAGGAGAAGTAAAATATGATAATCGATAGACTTATAGAAAAAATCATCAAGCTAAAATGCCCTATTTGCGTGGGGCTTGATACCTCTTTTGATTATATACCCAAAAAGGTTATTGCAAAGGGCAATCGCAAGCCTTTAGAGTATGTTGCAAACAGCATTTATAATTTTAACTCCGCAATTATTGACGAAATTGCAGACATTGTCCCAAGCGTTAAAATACAGGCGGCATACTACGAAATGTACGGAATACCCGGCATAGAAGCTATGAAAAAAACAATAGACTATGCAAAAGAGGCAGGTTTAATCGTTATTTTGGATGTTAAGCGTAACGATATTGGCGCTACGGCTATGGCATACTCAAGTGCATATATAGGTAAAACGGAAATAGAGGGTGTAATGCACTCGGTATTTGATGCAGATTTTCTGACGGTAAACGGCTATCTTGGCACAGACGGCATAAAGCCCTTTACGGATGATTGCAAACAGTACGATAAAGGCATATTTGTACTGGTAAAAACCTCCAATAAATCCTCCTTTGAGTTGCAAGACTTAGAGTGCAACAACAAAAAGATTTATGATTATATGGCGGATTTAGTGGACAACTGGGGTGAGGGGCTAATAGGTAAATACGGCTACAGCTCTGTAGGTGCGGTTATTGGCGCAACCTATCCCACTCAAGCGGAGGAGCTACGCAAAAATCATAAAAATATTTTTGTACTAATCCCCGGTTATGGCGCACAAGGGGGTAGTGCGCAGGGGCTACTGCCAAACTTCGACAGCAAGGGCTTGGGGGGTATTGTAAATAATTCACGTGCAATACTAACCGCATGGCAAAGGGATGAATACTCAAAACTATCCTTTGAAAAAGCGGCGAAACAAGCCACTATAGCTATGAGAGAGGATATTTTAACAACCTTTAGCAAAAATAATATTAGTTACTGAGGGAGATATATGTTAAACAAACACTATTTAGAGAAGATTTTATACAACCAAATAATTGCAAAGGATACATATTTGCTAAAACTGACTTGTAGCGAGCAAATGCTTAAGTTTTTCAGACCGGGGCAGTTTGGGCATATAGAAATTCCCCAGCATCAAGAGCTTTTTTTAAGACGACCAATTAGCATAAATTATGTGGATTACCACAAAAAAGAGGTACATTTTGTGTATCAGGTGGTAGGCAAAGGCACAGCCATATTAGCAATGCAAAAAGAGGGAGACACTTTAGATGTGGTAATGCCCTTAGGCAAAGGCTTTGCTTTAAAAGAGGAGCAAAAAAAGGTATGGCTTATAGGTGGTGGAGTGGGGGTAGCCCCCTTAAAATCTTTAAGTGCCTATTATCCCAATGCGGAGTATACCGCCTTTTTAGGCTTTAGATCCAAAGATTATATATATCAACAAAAGGATTTTGAGAGTTTTGCAAAAACAATTATTACAACAGACGACGGAACGGCAGGAAGGGAAGGCTTTATTACTGAGGTTTTAAGACAAGAAGTTGAAAAAACCAAGCCGGATGTAATTTTAGCTTGCGGTCCGCATGTTTTTTTTAAGAGCCTTGCAAATGTAGTGGGGGATATACCTACATTTGTTTCCTTAGAGCAGCATATGGGGTGTGGTACAGGGGGTTGCACAACCTGTGTGTGCAAAATTGGAGAGGAATACAAAAAGGTATGTCTGCAAGGCCCTGTATTTAATATTAAGGAGGTGTCCTTATGATAGATATGAAGGTAAACATAGCAGGAGTTTCCCTTAAAAACCCTGTAATTACAGCCTCGGGTACATTTGGCTTTGGGGAAGAGTATATGGGGTATATGGATTTATCCGCTTTAGGTGCAATTACATTAAAAGCACTTACCAAAGAAAAGCGGTTGGGCAACCCACCTGTAAGAATTGCGGAAACAAGTAGCGGAGTGCTCAACTCCGTAGGACTTCAAAACCCCGGCGTAGAGGAGTTTAAAAAAACTATTTGGCAACGAATAAAAACCATCAACACGGTAAAAATTGCAAATATAGCAGGAAGTACGGTAGAGGACTACATTTACGTTACAGAAGCACTAAACGAAATAGACATAGATTTATACGAAATTAATGTTTCCTGCCCCAACGTTTCTTGTGGGGGAATAGGCTTTGGCACGGATGCAGAGGTGCTGAAAGGCATTGTAAGCAAGGTTAAAAAAGTGGCAAAAAAGCCTATAATAATAAAGCTGACACCAAACGTTACAAATATTTTAGATATGGCAAAAGCCGCAAAAGAGGGGGGAGCGGACGGTATTTCCCTAATTAATACATTAACGGGGATGGCAATAAATGCTCAAACATCCACCTTTGTGCTTGCAAACAAAACAGGAGGGCTGTCGGGCCCGTGTATTAAACCCATTGCCTTACGTATGGTTTACGAGGTTAGAAATATCGACATAGATATTATAGGCATGGGTGGCATAATGAGCGGAGAGGACTGTGCAGAATTTATGATAGCCGGTGCAAATGCGGTAATGGTAGGGAGTGCCACCATGAGAAAGCCAACCGCATGTATAGACATTATAAATGAACTTACAGCATTTGGAGAGGATAGAGGGTTAGAGAGTATATCACAACTTACAAATACTATTAAGGAGAATTAGTTTTATGTTAAGCAAAGAGGAAATAATAAGCATTTTTAAAGAAAAGGAAGTAATGTTGGAGGGGCATTTTTTACTTACATCGGGCAGACATTCGGATAAATATATGCAGTGCGCAAAGTTGTTTCAATATCCCGACACATCGGAGATTATTTGCAAGCAGTTGGCACAGCAGTTTTCGGACACTAAAATAGATATTGTTGTAGGCCCTGCAATAGGCGGTATTATAATGGCATACGAGATGTCCAGACAACTAAATGTAAAAAACATTTTTGCAGAGCGTGTAGAGGGCAAAATGGCACTTCGCCGTGGATTTGAGGTGCTAAAAGGGCAAAACTGTTTGGTTACCGAGGATGTAGTTACAACGGGTGGCTCTGTAAAAGAGGTTATTGAGCTGTTAAAGGCGCAAGGCGCAAATGTGGTTGGTGTAGGCAGCGTTGTAGATAGGAGCAACGGGACGGTTACCTTTGATGTACCCTTTAAAGCGGTACTTACTATGGAAGTTATTTCCTTTGATGCAGACGATTGTCCGCTATGCAAAGGTGGCAGTAAACCTGTAAAGCCGGGGAGTAGGAAGTAGGAATTTTTAAAAACAGGAATACAGCGAGGTGTAGTATTACTAAGCAAACCCTTGATACAATGTTAAGAGAAGCGACATCTAAAATGCAGGCTTTATTTAAGGATAGGCTGACAGCAGTTATTTTGTATGGATCTTGCGCAAGGCAGGATTTTAATGATGAAAGTGATGTTGATATTGCACTTATAGTTAATATGGGTAGGGAAGAAATAAAAAAATATGATTGTAAAATTGTAGAGCTAATGAACTATATTATGATGAAATTCGAGATTTTACTTAGCATTAACGAAATACCCCTCAGCGAATTTGAAGAATACAAAGACACACTGCCTTATTATAAAGCAATTAATAAAGAAGGTGTAAGAATAGATGCCTAATACTAAAGAAATTAGTTTGGCAAAATATACACACCCCCAAACCCCCAAACCTCCAAACCACTAAAGCTTATCCGTTTGCCAATATCACCATAAAAAAGAAAAGATGGAGATTAATTACTCATAAATCCACTCATATAGCCAAAAAGCAGGCCACCCAATAAGAAGTTGTACACAATGCCAAACAAACCCACAAAGGTGGAAATTATGCTTAGTATCATTATAATTTTTGAGTTGTTATCCGTGTTGTTTAGTTTGTACATTTTTCTGCTAAGCACCCAAGTGCAGACGGAAAGGGTAAATGCTACAATAGAAAGCCAGCTTAAAGTGGGTACATAAGAAAATACATTAAATGTAAGGGATGCAACTATTAATATTAATGTAACCATAATTTAACCGGTAATAGAGCTTAGTGCCCACGCACCAAAGGCAATGGGGACAAATATTGCCACAATGTATAATATAACTCTTAATACAGAAATTACAATAACAATAGTACCTATGGTTTTACCTGCCCTTGCGTTTTTATCCGAAGGGTCTACCTTCATCATCTTTTTACCCGTTGCGGATGCCACTATTGCAAGCACAAAACTTATAAATGCAAAAAAGCCAAGCCCAAGGCTAGGAAACCAAGATAATATCAGCATTGCAAGTGCAATTAAACCTATAATTAAAGAAACCATAAAATTCTCCTTAAATTTAAAAATCATTATAATAATATCAACTATTAACTTAAATGTCAAACATTAAGGTAGCTAATTCTTGTTTACTATGCTCTCGTAGTCAAACATTTCGTCCATTTCTACAATTTCGTTTACCATAAAAGCACGAATATAATCGCTGTCTTTGGAAATTGAGTGTATGTAATATCCGTTTTTTAAGTAAAATGCAACGGTGGAGCGCATTTTAGATGCGGTGTGCAGGGCTATTGCCTTAATACCCATATTTGCACACTCAAGCTTAACCTTTTCAAGCAACAATCCGCCTATACCCAAGTTTTGTACGTCCGGATGTATGGAAAATCTGGATAAATATGCAATGCCTTCAGTTAAATTCTTGACACGCACACTACCCACCATTACGCCGTCAATTTTGGCTACATATACGTTTTTTGTTTTAATATCCGCTATTACGTCCGCCTCCGTTTCGTATAAAGCGGCTATGCTTTCACGTTTTCGTATTTCCTTTGCGTATAAATCAAAAGCTAATTTTGTAATGTTTAGTATTTCCTTTGCGTCGCTCTTAGTTGCCTTAATTAAAAGTATTTGCTCCATTAGTTAAGCACCTCCCCCAAAACGTGTATTACCTCGTCTATTTCTTTTTTTGTGATGATATATGGAGGTACAAACCGCAGAGTGTTAAAACCTGATGTACCGATTATAAAACCCTTTTCAAACAGCGTCTTAAATACATCGTGGGCAGAAACATCCTCACATAGCTGTGCGCCTATCATAAGACCCAACCCTCTAACATCAATTATTTTTTTACTAATGCATTTTAGCTTTTCTCTAAAGTATTCGCCTACGGTAGTTATGTGGGAAAACAAAGGCTCTATATGCTGTGTTACATAAAGTCCTGCCCTGCATGCAAGCAAATTTCCACCAAAGGTAGAGCCGTGGTCGCCCTGTTTAAAGACGTCGGCAAATTTACTGTATGCCAAACACGCACCAATGGGAATACCGTTACCCAGTCCTTTTGCAAGGGTAGCAATGTCTCCCTTTATGCCGTAATGCTCTTGTGCTAAAAACTTGCCTGTTCTCCCCATACCCGTTTGTACTTCGTCTATAATTAAAGGCACATCGTATTTTGTGCAAATTTCTCTTAAATTTTTGACATATTCCATATTTAAGGGAATTACACCCCCCTCGCCTTGTATAACCTCTATTATAACTCCGTAGGTATCCTTTGTAATTGTATTTAGTTGCGCTAAATCATTTGCATCAATATAATTAAAAGGGTAGGGGGAGGGGTTGTAGGGTACATGAAATTTATTCTGCCCTGTTGCAAAAAGTGTTGCAACCGTACGCCCGTGAAAGCTGTTTTTAAGTGTAATAAACTCGCCATTTATAATGCCTTTCTCAAAAGCGTATTTTTTGGCAATTTTTATTGCACACTCGTTAGCCTCCGCACCGCTGTTGGAAAAAAACACTTTGCTAAAGCCGGTTTTAGTGCATAACTCCTCTGCAAGCAAGGTTTGAGGCTCGTTATAAAAATAATTGCTTACGTGTATTAAAGAATCCACCTGATTTTTAACCGCAGTTTTAAACCCCTCGTCGCTGTACCCCAAACAGTTTACTGCAATGCCTGCAAGAAAATCCGTGTATTTTTTCCCGTTTTCGTCGTATAAATTACAGTTTCCTCCGTGGGTTAGTTGTGCTATTCGCTTGCCAAATACATTAAAAAAATATTGATTGTCCTTTTGTATAATATCTTTCATAATCTTACTCCGTAACCATAGTTCCTATACCGGAATCCGTAAATATTTCTAAAATAATGGGGTGGGGAATAGTGCCGTTTAAAATATGCGTGCGCACAACACCATTCTCTAACGCATTTAAACACGCCTGTACCTTTGGCAGCATTCCACCGGTTATTTGCTTGTTGGCTATCATAGCTAAAATTTCCTTGCGAGAGGCGGCAAATACCAAAGAATTTTCGTCCTCGGGATGCTCCCTTATACCGTCTGTATCCGTTAAAAATATTAGCTTTTCCGCTTTTAGTGATGCTGCAATTTCTGCGGCGGCGGTATCTGCGTTTATGTTGTAGCTTTTGCCTGTTTCGTCAACGCCAATGGGCGCAATTACGGGTATGTATGCATCTCCCGTAAGGGTTTTCAGTAGGTTAGTATTAATACTTGTAATTTTCCCCACATTGCCTAAATCTATACCGTTTTTAAGTGGGGCTTTTTTTGCTTTAATAATATTGCCGTCTATACCGCAAAGCCCTATGGCAAGACCACCCAAACTGTTTATTTTTGCAGTTATTTCTTTGTTGATTTTGCCTGTAAGTACCATTTGCACAATACCCATGGTTGCATCGTCCGTAACACGCAAGCCGTCCACAAATTGTGGCTCAATATCAAGGGCGGTAAGGGTGCTGTTAATTTCCGGACCGCCACCGTGCACGAGTATTGGGTTGATGCCTACAAATTTTAGTAGGGTAACGTCCTCTAAAACCTTTTTAGTTAATTCTTCGCTAAGCATTGCCGCACCGCCAAACTTAATTATTACCGTTTTTCCCGATAATCTTTGAATATATGGCAACGCCTCAATTAACATATTTGCTTTTTCTAAAAATTTCTCCATTTTGCATTTCTCCTCGTATTTTGTCTTTACTTATAAATACCAAGCAACCTGTGGTAGTCCTGTTGTTTCTTCTATATTATTCATTATATTAAAGTTTTGTATTGCAGAGCCCGCCGCACCTTTTATTAGGTTATCAAGACATGCGACAATAACTATTTTACCCGTTCTTTTAGAAATATCAAATCCAATTTGGCAGTTGTTTGAGCCTACTACATATTTTAGTTGGGGAAGGCTTTTAAATGCCATTATTTGCACGAAAAGCGCATCTTTATAAGCGTTTTCGTAAGCAGAATAAATATCCTTCTCGGATACTCCCTCTTTAATATCTGCGTAAATTGTGGCAAGAATACCTCGCTTTATAGGGAGTAGGTGGGGGGTAAACAGTAGATTAACAGCTTTGCCCGAAATGGTGGTAAGTTGTTCTTCTATTTCCGATGTATGCCGATGATTAACTACGGAATAGGCACTAAAATTCCCCTGCGTTTCGCAAAAGGAGTAGTTTAGTTTTTCCTGCCTGCCTGCACCGCTAACGCCTGATTTTGCGTCTATAACTATGCCCTTTGTACTAATTAAGCCCTCTTTAAGTAGTGGGGCTAAGGCAAGTATACTTGTGGTGGTATAACAACCGGGGTTTGCAAGCATATTAGTGTTTGCCACCTCGTGTTTAAAAAACTCGCTAAGTCCGTAAACGCTGTTTTTTAAAATTTCTGGGGAGGTATGCTTAATGCCGTACCATTCCTCGTATACAGTTGCATCCTTATATCTAAAATCTCCGGATAAATCTATTACCTTAATATTTTCCGCCAAAAGCTGTGGCGCAATTTTAATGGACTCCCCATGGGGGAGGCACAAAAACACAAATTGGCACTTTTTTTTAATTGCATTTATGTCTGTATCTTCCAAAACCAAGTTGGAAAGTGCATAAAAATTCGTATATACATCACTCATACTTTTGCCCGAAAAGCTCTTTGATACCAACAGGGCAATATTTACATCGGGGTGGCTTGTAAGCAATCTAACCAGCTCTTCTCCCACATAACCCGTTGCACCTATAATTCCTACATTTATCATTTTAATATTCTCCATATATATTTTATATTTATAATTATACATAAAATTGCATAATTATGCAATAGTTTTTGCAAATAAAAAAAACTATTGTAATATTATAACATATGTGGTATCTTAAAACTAAGAAAACTTTAAATTAGTTGTTGTTTTATAAAAGGGAAAGTGGAAAAGCCACTACAGCCCCCGCTACCGTGAAACGGAGTAGTTGTTGCATTATGTCACTGAATTTATTTCGGGAAGGCGCAACAAGTGCGAGGATGTTAAGTCGGGAAACCTTTGCGACAATTGTTACAATGTTTTTTCTTCGGCGGGAAGAAAGGCTTACGATACCTTTTTCTAAGACGCTTACAGAAAAGAAAAGGTATTTTTTTCTTCTCCAAAAAAATTAAGGAGAGTGAAGTTATGACAAAAAGAATTTTAATGGTAGGCATCATCCTTGTGTTTGCGGTAAGCATGCTTGCGTCCTGTGGCACAACACCAAGCACCCAAACGGTAGGCGACCTTGTGGATATGTCCGGAGAGGCGGTTACACTAACGGCAGTACCCGAAAAAATAGTATCTCTGACCCCTGCCGGCACGGAGACTGTTTTTGCTATGGGAATGGGGGATAAACTGGTGGGCATAGACGCATTTTCAAATTACCCGGAGGAAACAAAAAACATAGCCGTAGTCGGCGATTTTAACGGGCCGGATATAGAAAAAATAATTTCTTTAGAGCCGGATGTTGTGTTTGCCGCCGTTGGTTTACAAAAAGACTCGGTAGAAAACCTAAAAAAGATGGGCATACCCGTAGTGGTGGTAGAAGCCTCTAAATACGAGGATATACCCACCGCAATTAATTTAATGGGTACAATACTAAATAAAAGCACTGAGGCAGGTAAGATTATAGAAGAAATAAAAAAGGCGGAAGAGGTTGCAAAAAGTAGTGCCCCTAAAGAAAGCAAAAGGGTATATTATGCCATGAGTTACGGCGATATGGGTAACTGGACAAGCGGACAGGGCAGTTTTATAAATACCATAATAGAAATTGCAGGTGGCACACCCATTACTAAAGATATAGAATTTATGTGGGTTGAGTATCAAATGGAAGATTTACTTAAAGCAGACCCACAAATTGTGTTGCTTGCCTCGGACGGCGGAGAGCTTGCCGGGCTTAAAAATGCACTTGGATATAAAGATTTAGATGCTGTAAAAGAGGGCAGAGCCTATCAAATAGATGCAGACGTCCTTTCAAGGCCGGGCCCTCGCATAGCCGACGCAATTAAGATGATAAGCGATATTATTAATAAATAAGGTATTAGGGAGTTTTTATGGTTAAAAGCGGTGCAAAGTACAAATTTTTGCTTATAGGTTTGGCAATTAGCGGAGTAGTTGCCTTTGCATGTGCTTTTTTCTTGGGAAGCTCCGGCTTTTCCGTGGCAGAATTTTTAGAATTGGCAAGCGGAAAAGCCTCTGCAATAACTCAAAATATATTTATAAATATACGTTTGCCCCGTGCCGTTGGTGCGTTTGCCGTAGGTGCGGCACTTGCGGTTTCGGGTTGTTGTTTGCAAGGAGTGTTTAAAAACCCTATGGCAGACCCATTTGTACTGGGTATGTCCTCGGGGGCGGCATTAGGCGCAACCATAGCAATGACATTTATACAAAGCTCTTCTGTATTTGGAGCATCCACCGTTGCGGTATTTAGTTTTGTTTTTGCAATGGCAGCAATGCTTATTGTGTATAATATATCTAAAATTCGTGGCAAGGTATCTACTTTTTCCTTGCTGTTAAGCGGTTTTTCTATGAGCGCCATGCTAACTTCCGTAATTTATTTAATTATGCTTTTAAACAGAGATAAAATGGAAAGTGTAATTATGTGGAATATGGGCTCTCTAACCAACATGACATGGGAAAAACTATACATTGCACTCCCCGTAATTATAGTTTGCTCTACCATGTTAATCTCCTTTGCAAAGCCACTAAACATAATGCTAAACGGAGACGAAGTTTCTCAAAGTATGGGAATAGACACCCACAAAATCAGAAGAAATATGCTTATATTTACCTCACTGTTAGCGGCAACTGCGGTTTCGGTAAGTGGCATAATAGGCTTTGTGGGGCTTATGATACCTCATCTCCTTAGGCTTGTAATTGGGCCGGACAACAGAAAACTAATGCCCTTATGTTTGGTGGGTGGCGGTGTATATTTATTAATATGTGATACAATAGCAAGAATGGTACTAAAAGGGCAGGAGTTGCCCGTAGGTGTAATTACCGCCCTTTTTGGAGTACCGTTTTTTATTTTCCTACTAAGACGTGGAAGAAAAGCAGGTGTATAAATTTGGGATTACTTATTAAAAACGTTTTTTATAATATTGATGAAATTAGCATACTAAAAGATATTTCCCTAAATATAGACAAAGGTATGCTTGGTATAATAGGCCCAAGCGGAGCGGGAAAAACCACCTTACTTAGATTAATCTCCGGCTACAACAAACCAAACGCAGGAGAGGTGCTGTTAGACGATGTTTTAATTCAAGATATTGATGTTAAAAAAAGAGCGATTAAAATGGCGTTAGTACCTCAAAATTACGCTATGGAGTACGATTTTACCGTGCTTGAAACGGTGCTTATGGGCAGAAATCCCCACAAAAAACTATTTGAGGCAGACACGGTTGCAGATATTAAACTTGCAAGGCAATGTATAAAAAAAGCAGGAATTGAGGAGCTTGAAAAACGCTCTATAATAGGACTTTCGGGTGGAGAATGGCAAAGGATGATAATTGCACGTGCCCTATGCCAGCAATCTAACATTTTACTTATGGACGAGCCTGTTTCCAGCTTGGATATTAAGCATCAGGTTGGAATTTTAGATATGGTAAGAGAGCTTGTGGTAAACAACGGCTTAATATGTGTGTGTGTACTCCACGATTTAAACTTGGCACTAAACTACTGCGACAACATTGCTCTTTTAAAAAAAGGGGAGCTTTATGCTTACGGCAGTACAAAAGAGGTGCTAACAAAGGAAATTATAGAAGATGTTTACGATACGCAGGTAAATATTATAACAAAGGACGAAACCACCTTTATTTTACCTGTAATGAATAACCCTGCAACTAATTAGCCCATAATACTTGAAAAAAAAACATTAAAGTGATAATATATTAAAGTATGTGTTACGCATACTTTTATTTTAGTTTAGGAGCAGGAAAATGGCAAAGCAAAACAATTTTGTAGAATATATTACACCACAGGGGGAGGATTTTTCCCGATGGTATACAGATGTTATTAAAATGACAGATTTAGTGGATTACTCCGATGTTAAGGGCTGTATGGTTATAAAGCAGTACGGCTACGGTATGTGGGAATTAATCCAACAAGAAATGGATAACCGTTTTAAAGAAACGGGACACAAAAATGCCTATTTTCCATTGCTTATACCAAAAAGCCTTTTAGAGAAGGAAGCGGAGCATGTAGAAGGGTTTGCGCCCGAAGTGGCATGGGTTACAAAAGGTGGCAACGAAGAGCTTGCAGAGCCATTGTGTATCCGCCCAACCTCCGAGACCATAATATGCTCTATGTATTCTAAATGGGTGCAAAGTTACAGAGACTTACCCTTGCTGTTAAACCAATGGTGTAACGTACTGCGTTGGGAAAAAAGCACTCGCCCATTTTTGCGTACCTCCGAGTTTTTGTGGCAGGAAGGGCATACGGTGCATGCCACAAGAGAAGAGGCAGAGGAAGAAACGTTAAAAATGCTCCACGTATACGAGGAATTTGCAAGAAATGTACTGGCAATCCCTGTAATAATAGGGCAAAAAAGCGAAAAGGAAAAATTTGCCGGTGCGGTGCATACCTACACAATGGAGGCTATGATGCTGGACGGTAAAGCCTTGCAGATGGGTACATCTCACAACTTAGGGCAAAATTTTGCCAAAGGCTTTAATATACAGTTTTTGGATAAAGACAGCAAGCTAAAATACGCTTGGCAAACCTCGTGGGGTTCTTCCACAAGGATGATTGGCGGTGTAATAATGGTACACGGAGACGAAAGAGGGCTAAAGCTACCTCCAAAAATTGCACCCGTGCAATGTATAATAGTACCCGTTGCCCAACATAAAGAAGGGGTGTTAGAAAAGGCACAAGAGCTTTTTGATACTCTTAAAAAAGCAGGAATACGTGTAGAAATAGACGACAGAGACCAAAGCCCCGGTTGGAAGTTTAACCAATGGGAGCTTAAAGGAGTACCCATAAGGCTGGAAATAGGGCCACGAGACATAGAAAACAACCAATGTATGCTTGCACGAAGGGATAATTTTGAAAAGGAAAGCTACTCTTTAGAAAACATAGATGCCACAGTTAAAACTATGCTTGAGGATATTCATAATAATATGCTTAATATGGCACTAAAGCATAGAGAAAGCCATACGTATACCGCAACTAATTGGGAGGACTTCCTAAAAGGTGTGGAGGAAGGGCATGGTTTTGTTAAAGCAATGTGGTGCGAGGACAGCGAGTGCGAAAAGGAAATAAAAGAAAAAACAGGCATAACCACAAGGTGCAAGCCCTTTGAGCAGGAAAATATCTCGGATGTATGTGTGCATTGCAAAAAACCGGCTAAAAGCCAGATGTATTTTGCAAGAGCATACTAAAAACAATTAGTAAGAGTAAGCATATATGCTACCCATTAGCGAAACAAAATCTGTATGGAGCAGACTAAAAAGCGCCAAAAAGCCTATATTTTTATACGGTATGGGTGATGGCGCTCAAAAAATCATAGATTTATGCGTAAAACACGGGATACAACTATCCGGTGTTTTTGCAAGTGACGAGTTTGTACGAGGGCATTACTTTAACGGCTACAAAGTACAAAAATACAGCGAGATTTTAGAAAAATACGAAGATATTATTGTGGTTGTAGCATTTGGAACCGCAAAAAAAGAGGTTATAGAGCATATCTATAAGTTGTGTATAGAGCAAGAGATGTACGTACCCGATGTAAGCATTGCAGACAAAGAAAACTTTGACGAAGAGTTTTTGCAAAAACATCTAAAAGAAATGGAATTTGTGTATAGCCGTCTTGAAGATGCCTCTAAAAGCAGGTATTGCAATCTAATTAATTTTAAGCTAAGCGGCAAACTCTTTTATTTGGATATGTTTGAAACTCCCAAAAACGAAATATTTCCAAATTATCTGCATATAAACGGAGAGGAGAGCTACGCAGATGTAGGGGCTTACAATGGGGATACCATATTGGAATTTACTAAGTACGCAAAAACCTATAAAAACATTTACGCCATAGAGCCGGATAAGAAAAACTACCAAAAGCTACTTAAAAATACAGGGCATTTACCAAACATAGAATACTTTAATATAGGGATACACAAAGAATACGCCAAGCAGGGCTTTGACGGCAAATCGGGCAGAAACTCCAAAATAAACGAAAACTCAGCAAATATGCAAACCTTTAACAGCTTAGATAATTTGCTTGTTGGTAAAAAAGTAACCTACATAAAAATAGATGCGGAAGGGGAGGAGGTAGAAGGTATTTGGGGCGCAAAAAACATACTAAAGGCACAAAAGCCCAAACTAAATATTGCCACCTACCACAAACCCTCGGATATATTTACTATTCCTACGGAAGTTTTAAAGCTACGAGAGGACTACAAAATAAGCCTACTGCACACAAGATATATACCGGCTTGGGATACAAACTTTATATTTATTTAGTTATTTTGCCGATTCTTTTTTTAGTTTTTTAACCTTTTTATAAACAAAAAACCCTAAAACCCAAATACCAAATATAATAAATATTATTACAACCCCTTTTAAATATGGGTTTTGTATGGTGGGTAATTCGTATAAAAGTGCCGCATTAAGCAGTTTGGAATTTAGTAAATAGGTGTGGTCTGCTGTTACGGGTAAATCTATATAGCCGTCCGGCGGTACTATTATGCCGTTTGTGTTTAACTCTAATATATCGTTGTTAATGTCGTAATAATATACGTAAAGTACAGTTTCGGGTGGGTAAATGTCTCCCACATAAAAATCAAGCCTGCTACCCTCGGGTATGGTGGCATTGGTGGAAAAATCCACATATATTGCGTTTTTATCCGCAGAAGATGCGGTGCGTTTGCTTGCAGGCACCTGTTGGCTTATTATCGCTTTTAAATCTATCGTTTGCTCGTCGTCTATGGTGGTGCCGTTAAAGTACAGAGTGTAGGGATGCTCGTCTATTATACTGCCGTAAAAATATCTGTCCTGCCCTTTAAGCGCTTTTACCACATTTTGTGGAATTACGGTAGGGTGGGTGAGACTTACACGTACAGGCGCCGGTATGGGAAGCTCCAATTTTTTTAGCATATCTTGTTGATCTATGGCACTTTCTAAAATTATAAGCCGTTTTTCGTCCGAAAGCTCTTCAAACATTTCAGGGTCTTGATTGCTAAAATATTTATGCACAGCATCAAACAACGTACTAAATTTATTAATTACAGGGTTTTCAAAAATATAACCGCTTTTGCTTTCGTACATTGCCTCGGTGGTGGCAATGGTGTACTCCGTGTTTTCGTCTATTGCCTCGCCGTCTATGGTGGCGCTAATTACATTACAAGCATTAATGCCGTCTATATTTACATATTTTTCCGCAACAACGTTTAAGCCGGAAAACTGTGGAAAAGTAGTGGTATTATACACCATATTGGTGTTGAGCATATCTATTAAATCTTTGCCCAAAACCTTTGTTGTAACTAAAAAATTAGTGTTGGGCACTACGTTTATAATGTTTTCTAAGGTAACATCCGTAGGCTCTATGGATGATTTAATAATATCTGAGGTTATAAGGGCAATATCGCTGTTAGTAAATTCTTTTATTGCCGTGCTAACAAGTTTGGTTAGGTTGGTACTGCACGTTTGTATGTATACACTTTCTCCGGTTAAAAAAACAGGGGTTTGAGTTACAACCTCGTCCCTTAGTTTGTTTTGCTCCACAAGAATTTCGTTTATTAGTTTGGTGATGTGTGGGTCTCCTGTGTAGGAGGACATTTCAAGGGCATTTTTGTTTTTTGATGTTACGGAAAGCAGGTTATTTGCCTCGTCTATCCTAATGGAGACTATGCCGAAGCTCTCAAAGTTTTCTCCGCAGTTTACTATCATAGGGGTGGTTAGTGCATCGTACCCCGGATAATTAATGTACCCACCGTTGTATATTCCATCCCCTTTGGAGTCTATTATTAAATCTAAATCTGTAACGGAGGTTGCAATATCTACGCTGGACAAGGTTTTGTTGTCCGTGCCTAAATGGGTTAGAGCAATTACATAATCCGCACCTATGGCTTTTAGCCGTGTAACCGTTTTTTGTGCCTCGCTTACTATTTTTGCCACAGGGGTAAAATTCAGCCCTTCGATTTTGTCCGAAGGGAGTAACTGTTCACCCTCGGGTGCGCTTATGCCAAACACCCCAATTTCGAAGTTGCCTATGGTAAATATTTTATAGTTACCATACTCGTTTTTATTATCGTTGTTAAATATATTAGATGCCAAACCTACAACGTTTGCCGTTTGCAACAGGCTGTCTAAGGTTGCACTTCCGTAATTAAAATCGTGATACCCAAGCGCCATTTCGCTGTAACCTACCGCCTTCATAATATCTGCTATATTTTCTCCGGAATACAGGTTGGCAAAAACATCTCCGCTAAATGCGTTGCCTGTATCAAAAATAAACTTGTGGTCTGCGGTGGTGTCCTCGTCTATATATTGTTTAAACTTTGCATAGCCTATACTCTTGCTTGTGGGTAGTGCGTTGCCGTTTATATCGCCTGTAAAATAAAAGTTTATGGTGGTTTCCTCTTGAGCAAATGCAGTACCGCCCGTTAAAGTTATGGAAAATATAACTGCTAATATTAATATGTATGTTAGAAATTTCTTCATCAATAACCTCGCTAACTGCAATAGTTTTTATAACTATCTAATAATTTTAACACTTTTTTACCGAAATAACAATAAATATGATTTGACTAATTATCCAAATATGTTAAAATTATGTAAACAAACTAAATATCTGTTAAAGAGGGGGCATTATTATGAGAGACAAAAATAAAAGTGGTTCTTTTTTTAAGAAAAACAAAGACACACCTTTAAACACAATGGATATTGAACAAAACACACCAAGTGGGGACGCACAGGCACCTCAAACGGCAATACCGCTTACGGCACAGGAAGAATTGGACAAAGCGGAACAAGCCCATAAAAATGCGGAAGAAGCGCTAAAAAAGGCGGCGGAAGCCAAAGAATCAGCCGCAAAAAAAGCGGAAGAGGAGCGCATAGCAAAAGAAGCGGAGCAAGCCAAAAAAGCGGAAGAAGAGCGCATAGCAAAAGAAGCGGAGCAAGCAAAAAAGGCAGAAGAAGAGCATATAGCTACCACAGCAGAGCAAGCAAAAACTGCCGATGAAAAGGGTTCATCACAAGAAAAAAAAGGGGAGGACGAATTAATGGACGACGGAAAAACTACCGACAAGGCAGATAACATCATAAATAAAGGGGAAAACCAAAATTTAGTTGCAACCAATACTAATGAGGAAATAAAACAGCTTAAAGCCAACCAAAACGAAAGCAATTTACAGCTATCTAAAATATACGATTTATTAACAGAGCAAAAAAGGCTTACCAAAAAAATTCTTGTAAGCAACAATATACGTACAATAGCCTTGGTGCTTTTTGTGGCGGTAACGCTAATTGCAATGTTTGTATTTGGAAGTCAAATAATGAAATCAATTTCCGAGCTACCCGTATTGCTGTCCGAGAGCACCAAACTTGTAGAAAGTGTGCAGGAGGATTTAACCATAACAATGGGTATGTTAGAAGACACTATGAAAGGGCTGAACATTCAAGGTATAAACGATGCAATTAAGACTATAAACTTAATAGTTACGGATATTTCTAAACTTGATTTTGATGCACTTAATGTCAGTATAAAGAGCCTGCAAGATTCAATAGTGCCTTTTGCAGATGCGGTTAAGGGCATGCAAAATATGTTTAAAATACCCAGTTTATTTTAATAAAGGGTGGATATGAATTTAAAAGAAATTAAAAAAAATTCCAAGGTAATACACAAGGGCAAAATATTTGATTTATACCAAGACCAAGTTGTTTTGCCAAACGGCGCCACAGGGGTAAGGGAGTACATAAAACACCCCGGTGGCGCAAGTGTACTTGCAATAAAAGCAAATAATGTATATTTAATAGAGCAGTTTAGATATGCCTACAACAAAACCATGTTAGAAATTCCGGCAGGCAAGTTAGAAATTGGGGAAGACCCCCAAATTGCCGCCCTTCGAGAGTTAAAAGAAGAAACGGGGCTTGTTGCAAAAGACTTAAAACTACTAACAAAAATATACCCAACAGTAGGGTACACGGACGAAATTATTTACGTGTATCTTGCACAGGATTTTGAAGAGCACAGCCAAAACTTAGATGCGGACGAATTTATCAACATTGTAAAAATCCCTTATAAAGATGCGCTTAATATGGTGCTAAAAGGAGAAGTTTGCGATGCCAAAACCCAAGTAGCATTGCTTATGTACAATACACTAATCGAAAAATCTATTTAAATTTTTGTGCTAAAAATACATATATGAAAAATGTTGCGGTTATAATTGCAAGGCTTTGTATGCAAAGAATTATAAACACAGGGTCTGTAAGTTTAAAAGTGGATTTGTAAATGTTAACCATCAAAAAGCAGGCAATAATGCTTACGATAATTTGCATTACACTAAACATTATTTTTGCTAAGTGATATTGCAATTCTATATTTTGGGGCGTAATTTCCACAGGGTATTTAAACAGCCGTTGAAACCGAGACAGTATAAACAAAAGTCCGTTTATACCACAACCCACCAAAAAGGCAATAAGTATTAAAGATTTTATACCAAAAGTTAAAACAAAAGCACCACTCCCTTCCGGATACGGGTCGGGAGCGGGCAATATTCTGCCTGTATATGCAAATATAACTACAAGAAAGATTATCCCAACGTATGTAGACCATTCAAAAAGGTATCTAATCGGTTTTAATACTTTCAGCAGTCTTTCGTTCATACTTTAGGCTCTTATATCTATATATTTTGTCGGGTCTATTTCTGCCTCTTCAAAAGTTGCCATATCTTCTATCATTCTTAAAGATGCCTCTAAAATGTTAAACATTATAGGGCAACCGCTACCTTCCCCAAGTCGCATTTCCAAATCTATGGCAGGGGACATATTTATTGCCTCTATAATAACGCCATAGCCCTGCTCAAAACTTTTGTGAGATGCAAACATATAGTTTTGGCAATCAGGAGCTATACGTATAGCGCAAAGTGCCGCACATACGGAAATAAAGCCGTCTATCACCACGGGTATTTTGTAATGCGCCGCTCCTAAAAAAGCTCCGCACATTGCCGCAATATCAAAACCGCCCACCTTTGCAAGTACATCTATTGGGTCTTGCTTGTTTGGCTTTGTTAGCTCTATTGCCTGTTTTATTATGTTGATTTTTTTAACAAATTGTTCTTCTGTAATGCCGGCACCTTTGCCTGTCATAACCTCGGGGGATTCATTAAGCAAACAAGACGCCACCGCCGCCGTGGTTGTGGTATTGCAAATGCCCATTTCTCCTATGCCTAAAACGTCGTAATCGGAATACTTGGCAACTGCATTATAACCCGTTTCTATTGCTTGTTGTGCCTGCTCGTAGGTCATAGCACTTTCTTTGGAAATATCCTTTGTGCCGTTGGCTACAAGGGCATTTATAACCTTTTCGTGCTTCAAATCAGGCTCTACACCTACGTTAAAAACAAAAACATCTGCATCCGCATGTTTGGCAAGCACCCCCACACCCGTTATTTTATTAGCGATATTTATGGTTTGCACAGCGGTTACAATCTTGGGAACAGGGGTAATATCTTGTGCATGCACACCGTTATCCGAGGCAAAAACCAGCACACCACGTTTTTTTAGCGAGCCTCCAAGTGTGCCCCTTATGCCTGCAAGTTTAATTGCATACTCCTCTAACTTTCCTAAAGAGCCAAGGGGTTTTGCCAGTTGGTCTATCCGCTCTTTTGCCCTGTCCATTGCATGTGTGTTTAAGCCTTCAATCTGTTTGTAATCAATCATACAAATTCTCCTTAAGTAAAAAATACGTTAAAACGAAACCCTACCCTTTAAAAATTCCTCTATTTTGTCTATTGACATACGCTCTTGCGCCATTGTGTCCCTGTCTCTTATTGTTACGCAGTTATCCTCTAAAGTTTCAAAGTCCACGGTAATGCAGTATGGCGTACCTATTTCGTCCTGACGTCTGTACCTTTTGCCGATAGAGCCTGTTAAATCGTAATCCACATTAAAAGATTTAAGCAAATCGGAATAAAGCTTGTCCGACACTTCCGAAAGCTTTTTTTGCAAGGGAAGTATTGCCGCCTTATAAGGCGCCAAAGCAGGGTGTAGGTGCATAACTATGCGTGTATCGCCGTTTTCAAGCTCTTGCTCGTCGTAGGCTTCGCACAAAAATGCAAGGGTTACTCTATCCGCACCTAAAGAGGGCTCTATACAGTAGGGGACATACTTCTCGTTGGTAATCGGGTCTTGATACTCGAAGTTTTCTCCGGAATGCTCCATATGCTGTTTTAAGTCGTAGTCTGTTCTGTCCGCTATGCCCCAAAGCTCCCCCCAACCAAAAGGGAATTGGTATTCTATATCCGTAGTGGCATTAGAGTAATGGGAAAGCTCGTCAGCGGAGTGATCCCTTAATTTTAGGTTTTCGTCCTTAATACCAAGGCTTAAAAGCCAGTTATGGCAGTAATCCTTCCAATAATTAAACCACTCAAACTCCTCTTTGGGATTGCAGAAAAACTCCAGCTCCATTTGCTCAAACTCTCTTATTCTAAAGATAAAGTTACCGGGTGTTATTTCGTTTCTGAAGGATTTACCCACCTGCCCAATACCCATAGGCATTTTGCGCCTTGTGGTTCTTAGCACATTTTTAAAGTTTACAAAAATACCTTGTGCGGTTTCGGGACGCAAATAAATTTGAGCCGCCGTATCCTCGTTTACACCTTGAAAGGTTTTAAACATAAGGTTAAATTGCCTAATAGAAGTAAAATCCGTTTTACCGCAGGTGGGGCACACGATATGCTCTGCAATAAATTTTTCCATATCCGTGTTTGTCATACCGCCTACATCTAAATCCATATTATGCTTTTCAATATAATCCTCAATTAGTTTATCCGCTCTAAACCGCTCTTTACAGCTTTTGCAGTCCATAAGAGGGTCGTTAAAACCGCCAACATGTCCGGAAGCCACCCAAGTTTGAGGGTTCATAAGAATAGCGCTGTCAAGCCCTACATTATATTTACACTCGTGTACAAATTTTTGCCACCACGCTCTTTTAATATTGTTTTTAAATTCCACACCTAAAGGGCCGTAATCCCAAGAATTAGCAAGACCTCCGTAGATTTCCGAACCGGGAAAAACATAACCTCTGCCTTTTGCCAGATTAACGATTTTTTCCATAGACTTCATAAAATATTCTCCTTATGTTATAATTAGTATTAACAATTAATGATACCAACTTTTTATAAAAAATTCAATAGTTACATTGCTTTTTTTATGATATAATGGCTAAAGAAATTAAAACAGAGGTAAAAAGTATGAGTGGTTTGGAATTATACGGTACAATAGTCTTGTTTGCTACATTAGGTATAGTGTTATTTTGTTTTATAATGTACACGGTGCTACAACGAAAACGGCACTTTTTATGTCCAAGATGCGGATTAAGGTTTAAAACGGATGCCGCCAAAGCATTTTTTGCATCAAGAAGGGGAGTAGAAAAGATGCTAACCTGCCCTAACTGCAAAATGGTTGCGTATATGGATAACATTGCGGACAGCGAGATTCCTAAGGATGATGATGAGGATGTTAGTGATAAGTGATTAGTGGGTAGCATTTCGGGTATTTCTTTGGGGGTATCCGCCCAAACAAAAGAGGAATACCCCAAAAAAACTACCCACTAATCACTAACCACCAAAAAAAACCGCCATACGGCGGTTTTTTCAAGCATTAACATTCTTTATTGCAATTTTCGCAACCTATCTCGCAGCCGGAGCCGGAGAAGTCTACGTGTTTGTCTAATGCATAGTTTATGCAACCTTTAAAGGGGTGATGCCCCTGATGCCAAATTTTATCCGCAACAGGTTTCCAGTTTTCTGCTATGGAGTCCGCTTTGGATGCTAAAGTTTCTACATCCTCCAAATCAAGTGCTTGGGTGGAATGTGCGCCCGACTCTGTAACAACCCTGCGTAGTGCGTCCGGATTGTCCAGTAGGGGGCAGGGCATAAGCAGATTATCGTTAAAAGGCTGACCCTCTTGATATTTCTTAAATAAGGGGCTTTTTAGCGCCTCTTCTAAAGTACACTCGTTTATGTTGTGGGTTGCATAGTGGATAAATGCGCAAGGCTCGCAATCGCCGTTTGCATTAATGTGGAAGTAACGTCTGCCACCTGCTATACATCCGCCAACAAACTCGCCGTCGTTCCAAAAATCCATTACAAACAATGGCTTATAGGTACGCATTTCACGTACTCTTTTGTGCATAAATGCACGTTGCTCGGGTGTTGCCACTAAGTCCATAACCGCATCCGAGCCTATGGGCATATAGGTAAATAACCAGCCAAACAAACAGCCTTTTTCTATCATAAAATCGTTCCATTCGTCCGAGGCTATGGTTTCGTAGTTTTTGCTGTGGTAGCATGCGGAATACCCAAAGGGGATACCTGCCGCTTTAAGTAAATCCATAGACCTAATTATTTTATCGTATGTGCCTTCGCCTCTTCTTGCGTCCGTCTCTTCCTTAGTGCCTTCTACGGATATCATAAATGTAAAGTTACCTACACGCAGTAAATCTTGCACAAAGTCCTCGTCTATTAAAATGCCGTTTGTAAATGCACCAAATGCACATTCTTCGTGTTTTTCCGCAAGACGTATTAAATCTTTTTTACGTACTAAAGGCTCGCCGCCGGAAAATAGGTATACGTATATGCCAAGCTCTTTGCCTTGCTCTATAATTTCGTCCATTTTTTCGTAGGTTAGGTTGTAGTGCTTTGCATACTCTGCCGCCCAGCAACCGATACACTTTAAATTACATGCGGATGTTGGGTCCATAAGTATTGCCCAGGGCACGTTTGCGCCTAACTCCTTGCCTTTTTCTCTTGCTATGGGCATACCTTTTACACCGGAGTTTAAGAAAAAGTTAAGTATAAATTTCTTTAGATAGTTGGTGTCTAAGTCGGTTAGTATTCTTCTCATTAAAACACCTTGCCAGGTTTCTTCGTCCCACCAATCTTTAAAAAGTTTAATGGCGCCATGCCATTCGTTACCTTTTGTAAAGTTATCTGCCCATTTTAAAAGTTTAGGTAAATTTTTAACCGGGTCTTTTTCTAAATACTTAAATGCCGCCGAATACGCAACATTTGCTCCTGCAACTTTAATTTTGTCCTTTACTGTTGCCATAAAATAAATATCCTCCAAATTATTTCTTTGCTTAGTGCCGTCTGACTTCCTTTTTACATCTGCTTTATATGCTTATATATAATGTCTATTATCCAAAATTAAACAATATTTGAATGTGTAGACCAATTATGTGCGTAGCTAAAATTCGCCATACTACTTTTTTAACTTCAACAAGTATATTAATATTTTTTTTACAAAAAGTCAACACAAAATTAATATTTTTTGCACAAAATGCGACATTTTAAAGTATTTGTAAACATTTTGATTTTTAATATCAAATTGCAAAAATTGTTAAAATCTAATTAAAAATGATAATTATTTACATTATGTGTTAAAAAAAGATTGTGCGAAAGGGGTATAAATGTTATAATATCTTAGTAATAGGTTAATAAAGTGTGTAAAGGTGATACATTTATGAAAACGGATAGACGTGAAGAAATAAAGGAATTACTAAGAACAAAAGGCGAGGTTAAGCTAAAGGATTTAGAAAGCAGATTTAACGATTACTCCAGCATGACACTTCGTCGAGATTTAAAATATCTTGAAGATAACGGCTTTGTAAAGCGCACTCGTGGGGGTGCGGTAGCAATGAGCAGGCTTTCTATTGCCGCCGAGGACGTTTATTCCGAGCGTGCTTTAGAAAACGTCGCCCAAAAGTACACAATAGCAAAAAAAGCACTTACATTTATAGAGCGGGGGAGATCCATATACTTAGACAGCGGTACAACCATGATGCTTTTTACAAGAGAGATGGAGGACGAGTATCTCTCCATAATGACATCCGGTTTAAATATAGCAATGGAGCTTATTAAAAAGCAAAAGCCCAGCGTAACATTACTTGGTGGGCAGGTAAACAGAAACACAATTTCCGTTTCGGGTGTGAATTCCTGTAACTTTATTAAAGATGTAAATATAGATATTGCGTTTATTGCGGCAAGCGGTTTTTCCATAGAAAACGGCTTTACAAGCGGTACATACACAGAGTGCGAAATTAAAAAAGAAGTTATAAACGGCGCAAGAAAAAAAATAGTGCTTATGGACAGCAAAAAAATAGATAAAATTATGCCCTTTACCTTTGCCTTTATGGAAGATATTGACGTACTTGTAACGGACGGGGAAATGGACGAATTTATATTGGGCGAGGCAAAACGTAAAAACGTTTTGGTGGTGTAATATAAGTTTATTAATCAGTAACATCAGATTTATATATTTTAAGGAGAAATTATTAAATGAAAACAAAGGCTGTAAGATTGTATGGCAAAAGCGATTTGCGATTAGAGGAATTTGAACTTCCTCAGATTAAAGAAACGGAAATACTTGCAAAAGTGGTGTCGGACAGTATGTGTATGTCCAGCTACAAAGCGGCGCTTCAAGGTGCAGACCATAAAAGAGTGCCAAACGATATAGATAAAAACCCTGTAATTATAGGGCATGAGTTTTGCGGAGAGGTTGTGGAAGTTGGGGCAAAGTATGCTCACCTTGCAAAACCGGGAGATAAATTTACGGTACAACCGGCAATGTTTTACAAAGGTACTCTGGATGCTCCCGGGTATTCCTTTCAGTATTACGGTGGGGATGCTACGTATATAATTATTCCCGAGCAGGTTTTTTTAACCGATTGCTTTTTAAAGTACGATGCAGACGCTTTTTATTACGGCTCCTTAGCCGAGCCTATGAGTTGCATTATAGGTGGGTTTCATTGCAACTATCACATAAAAATAGGTACGTATATACACGATATGGGTATTGTTGAAGGTGGCAAAATGGCGCTTTTGGCAGGAGTAGGGCCTATGGGGCTTGGGGCTATTGATTACGCCCTTCATTGCGACAGACGCCCCTCGTTGCTTGTGGTTACGGATATAGACGAAACAAGGCTTGCACGTGCAAACAGTATTTATAGTGTGGAATACGCAAAATCTGTGGGTGTAGAGCTTATTTATGTAAATACAAAGGATAAAGACGCAAACTATCTAAAAGAGCTTGCAGGCGGTGGCTATAACGATGTTTACGTGTATGCGCCGGTAAAGCCTGTAATAGAAATGGCGGACGACATTTTAGCGCAGGACGGTTGCCTAAACTTTTTTGCAGGACCTACCGACCCTAACTTTAAAGCAAACTTTAACTTTTATAATGTGCATTACAGCGCAACCCACATTGCAGGCAACACAGGGGGCAACACGGACGATATGAAGGAAGCCATAAAGATGATGGCGGAGGGCAAAATTAATCCGTCGGCTATGATTACTCACATTGGCGGACTTAACTGTGCGGTAAAAACCACTTTGGGGCTACACGATATTCCGGGTGGCAAAAAACTAATTTATAACCAAATAAATATGGAGCTTACGGCAATAGACGATTTTGAAGAATTGGGCAAAAAGGATGCTTTATTTGCAGAGCTTGCAAAAATATGCAAAAAGCATAAGGGGCTTTGGAATGCGGAGGCAGAAAAATACCTTCTTAGCAACGCAACGCCAATAGGCTAAACAAAACCAAATTATAAGACTGTGGCAGTATCTAACCGCTACGGTCTTTTTTTGCGCATCACAAAGCCAAAAAAAAGACTCTTTCAAAAAAGAATTGTATTTAGTATTAAATAGGTCTATAATATTAATGTAATAAATCTTAGAAAATGTTATGCAAAAATGTTTATAAATATACAAAATATATACAGGGGGTATATAAATGATAGTTATAAAAATTAAGGGTAGCGGAAAAATTAAGATTAAAGTTGATGCCAAAAACGCACCCAAAACGGTGGAAAACTTTGAAAAATTAGTTAATGAAGGTTTTTATGACGAGCTTGTGTTTCATAGAGTTATTAAAGGGTTTATGATACAAGGCGGTTGCCCCGTGGGTACAGGCTCAAGCGGACCCGGCTATCAAATAGAAGGGGAGTTTTCGGCAAACGGGCATAAAAACGATTTAAAGCATAAAAGAGGCACCGTTTCTATGGCAAGAACCACAGACCCAAACTCCGCAGGCAGTCAATTTTTTATTGTACATTCGGACGCACCCCATTTAGACGGGCAGTATGCCGCCTTTGGTAAGGTGGTGGAAGGCATGGATATTGTGGACGAAATTGCAAATACCAAAATAGATTTTAATGACAAACCGGTGGTGGACGTAATAATGGAAAGGGTATATATGGAAGAAAATGCATAACAGCCTTACAAAAAAACAAAGTACATTCTTTATAGTTATACTCTTTGCAACTTTTTTTGTATATGCCTTATATATGAACATCTACGGCACCAATGCACAAGTGATGATGAAGTATTACGATATTAATGCGGCACAGCAGGGTTTTATAATAACCGTGCAATCGGTGGGTGGCGTAATTTTTTCTTTTTTGCTTGCCCTGTACGGCGAGCGATTTAACAAAATATACGTTTTGCTTTTTGGGCTTGTGATGTTTGCCCTATCCACACTTGCAATAGGCTTTGCGCCAAACTATGCCATACTTGTAATTTTAAGCGGAGTAATAGGCGTTGGGCTTGTGTGTGTAGATGTAATGATGAACGGCGTAATAAGCGATGTTTTTCCAAAAACCAAAAATACATTGCTCTCAATTACCCACGCATTTTACGGCTTAGGCTCTATGCTTTCCCCGTTTATTGTGGTTGCCATAGTAAAGCCGGAGTATGCAAACACCTATTTTTTACCTTTTTTGATGGTGGGAATAGTAGCGGTAGTGGTGGCAATACTGTTTTTCGGTACTTCTAAAAAAATTGTGCCTTTGTCACCCTATGCAGATAAATCAAAAATGCAACATCAGGCAAAGGGGCATCCGGCAGAGATATTTAAAACGGGTAGGGCATGGGCGCTACTTAGTGCGGGTGTGCTTTACTTTTCCTTTCAAATAGGCATTGGTATGTGGTTGCCTACATATTGTGCTCAAGTGCTTAAAATGGATTTTGATACCGCAGGCATTATGCTTACCGTATTTTTTGGCGGTGCGCTTATTATGCGGTTTTTAGGGCCTTTAATTATGCGCAAGCTACCACCCAAAAAGCTGTTTGTAATTTTTAACGTTGCGGCGGCAGGGGTGATGTTTCTTGCAATAAACACCACAATAATACCTATTTTTGTGGCACTCATTTTGCTTTGCGGTTTCTTGCAAGGCTCAAGTGTGGTGTGCCTTGTAATTATTGCGGTGGAGTCCTTTCCTACTCGCACCGCTTCGGCGTCATCGCTGGCGGTATTTGCGGTAAACGGTGCCTTTATGACGGCGCCTTTATGGATGGGAGAAATGGCGGATAACGTAGGCTTTTTACTGCCTATGTACATTATATGCTGTATGCTTGTGTTATCCTCTTATATAGTTTTTAGAATAAAAATAAATAACAAATAAAAGGAGATTATTATGCTAAACGGAATGTTTAATAACCCAACGGTAGTATTTTTCGGTAAAAACACGGAAAAGAATGTGGGAGAGGTTGTGGCTCAATACTGCGACAAGGTTTTGCTTCATTATGGGGGAGCAAGTGCAGAAAAAATAGGTTTGCTTAAAACTGTAAGGGAGTCGCTAAAGGCTTCAAACATAGCATTTTTTGAGCTGGGTGGCGTAAAGCCAAACCCAAGACTTAGCCTTGTATACGAAGGTATTAAGCTGTGCAGAGACAACAACATAGGGCTTGTACTTGCAGTAGGGGGAGGTAGTGTAATAGACTCCGCAAAAGCCATAGCCATAGGTGCGCCAAACAGCGAGGATGTGTGGGACTACTTTGTAAAGGGGAAAACGCCCAAGTGCTTATTGCCTGTGGCAACCATACTAACAATACCCGGTGCAGGTAGCGAGTCGTCCACCGGTATGGTTATTACCAACGAAGAAACTATGGAAAAAATGGCATATAACGACGAGCGCAGCAGACCTGTGTTTTCCGTACTTAATCCGGAAATAACCTACAGCGTGCCTCCGTACTATACGGCAACGGGTATTGTGGACGCCATTGCTCATATAATAGAAAGATATTTTACTAACACACAATCTACGGATGTTACGGACAGAATGTGCGAGGGTGTTATACGCTCGCTGGTAAAGTATGGCAAAATAGCCTACGATGAGCCTAACAATTACGAGGCAAGAGCACAGGTTATGTGGGGCTGTAAGGTTGCCCACGACGGTAATTTAGGTTTTGGCAGGGAAGAGGACTGGGCGTCTCACATGATAGAGCACGAGCTTTCCGCAAAATACGATGTTGCTCACGGGGCAGGGCTGTCTGTAATAGTACCGGCATGGATGCAGTACGTTTGGAAAAACAGACCGGAATTATTTGCCCAATTTGCAATGCGTATCTTTGATGTGGAGTACGATTTTGATAATATACAAAATACCATAGATAAAGGAATATGCAGACTTAAAGAGTTCTTTAACTCCATTGGTATGCCTACAACCTTAAGGGCTCTGGGAGTAGAAAGCAAGGACGATTTTGAAGAAATGGCAAAAATCGGCGCAAAGCACTCGGGAGGTACGGTAGGGCACTTTGTTAAGCTGAACGCTAAGGATATTTTTAATATTTTTGAGATTGCTTATTAAAAGGCGGTTTTGTAAGGTATAGCAAAAGTAAGGGGCAAAGTAAAATTTGCCTCTTTTTTTATGGTGATGATGATGGAGGGTATAATTTCCTAAGTGCAATATAGTTAAAAATCGGGAAGAGTTACAGAGGGGCAAGTGGGTTTTAAAAGGAAATCGAAAGTAAATTCCCACAAAAAACTGACCACTGAATAACGACCACTAAATAAAATCACTCAACCAAAATCAACCCAAAGCAGTTTTGCGTTTCCTCTCTGCTACTTAAGGTGTTTATTTCAAAGCCGTTTGCTCTTGCGGTTGCAAATACATCTATTCCTGAGGCTTCCATAGCAGGAATAGCCTCTTTTGGAAAGTTGCATTCTTCAATATTGCAGTTTTCGCATTTTCTGCAAGGTCCGCAACCAAAGGCTATTGCTTTATAATAGTTATCAAAAAACAGAATTTCAGCCATTTTTAAAGCCATTTGGTTTGGTTTGGTGTAGTCGTCGCATTTAAAGAGTATGCCGTATTTATAGCAGTCTATTATTTCCTGTGTTTCTTTATAGGTTGGAGAGTTTGGAGGACAGCAACGGCTTTTGTTATAACCGCCACAACCGTATTTGCATTTATAAACTACCCATGCAGCCGTTATTATGTTTTTAACATCAACCTTAACAGCGGATTGCGCACCCTCATCAATAAGCATTTTTATATATTTTTCCATTTGCGTATTTCTCCTAATTTTGCGTACCTATTTGTTTTTATATACTATATTTAAAATTATACCGATTGCTGTATTTATTGTCAAATGCTATTATTTTAAATTTTATTTTGACTATTGACAATTATTTAGTTTAGGATTATAATTGTAATCCTAAGGTAGTTAAAATAGTCAATAGATGAGAGGTTACAAAATGAAAAACTTGCTTACACCTGCCGAATGGCTTGTAATGGGGGCATTGTGGGATAACAACAATTTAACATTATCCGAGGTTATTGGGGTTATGGAGGGTAAAACCAACTGGAGTTATCGCACATATGCCTCCTATTTAAATAAACTTGTGCAAAAGGGTTTTGTAAATTTTAAACAAAGGGGCAGAGACAGATTTTATTATGCGTCGGTAGAAAAAAGCGATTGTATATCGGAGGAAAGCAAAAGCATTTTTAATAAAATGGATGATAAAGCAACCAAAGATTTACTCGTGTGCATGATACGAGAAAAAGGCTTAACAAAAGGAGAAATTATCGAGCTTAAGGAGTTACTCGACGAGCTTTCAAAGTAATAAGGGGCAAATTAAGTGGGGGAATATTTTTAATTAAAGGAGACCTATCATGGCTCTAAATATTCTTTCAAACGCATTACAAATAACACTATATTCTATAATAATTTTTGCGGCAATAATGCTTTCCAAAAGCTGTTTGCCGAAAAACTAACGCCAACTGTAAAATACCTACTATGGTTTTTGCTTTTGGTAAGGTTGATATTGCCTATAAGCATTACTTCGGAGGTTAAATTGTTTTCCGTGCAAGAAACCACCGCCACACAAATTACCGTAGCCGCAAGCAATATTTTGGAAAGCAAAGTAACACTACCTGCAATTACAAATGGAAACAATGCAAACACCAATGGGGCAAACAGCAATTTAGACAATGTAGAATTTATGCCCTACAATCAAAGTGCCCAAACAACCCTGCAATTTACATTTGTGCAACTTCTAATGATTATGTGGGTTACAGCCTCTGTTGCAGTGTTGACAACTCAAATTGTAAGGTTAAATAAACTAAACTATAAACTAAAAAGGCTGACGGCACTACCACCTCAACATAATGATGTTGTAAGGGAATGTTTTGCAAGTGCGAATGTTAAGCCCATAAAAATACTGACAGGCTACGGTTTTAGCTCTCCTGCTCTGACGGTGGCTTTAAAGCCAAAAATTATTATACCTTACGAAATTGCAACGGGTAGTAGGGAAGAGCTTAAGTTTGCATTGCTACACGAGCTTACCCACTATAAACAAAAGCACCATATTGTTATGGTAATTTGGAATGTGTTAAAAATCATATACCCATTTAACCCTGTGGTTTGGCTGGGTGTAAACCACATGCGCAAGGATATGGAAAGCGCTTGCGACCTTGGAGTAACAAAAGGCATGCAAAGGGATGTAAAAAAGCGGTATGCCCAACTAATACTAAACTTATACGCAATGGAAAACACACAAACAAGCCTTGCGCTGTTTAGCGTAAAAAAAGAGGCTATGCGCCGTATAAAAAGCATATTTTCCCTGCAAAAAACCAAAGCATTTTTTAAAATTGTAAGTGTGATGTTGTGCGCCACAATATTTATATTGTTTTTTACCACCGCTTGCACTCCTGCAATAATAGCGGTAGAAAGGGTAGTTGAGGAAAAAATTCAAACACCGCTAAGTGCAGTAAGCACAAGCAATACCCCACAAAAACCGGAATATATTAAGATAGACGCACCCTTTAGCATTATTAAGGATGTTGTTGTAAATAACGAGGAAATCGGTCCAATTACAGTAAAATTTGATGCAAGTGTGACGTATCCTCAAAATATTACGGAAATGCCTTTGTACTCTGCTACAATGGTTAAAGACAATACGGAGCTTTTTAATAAATTAGCAAATTATTTTATTGGGGACGGGGAGTTTACGGACTTCGAAGGTAATGTTGTTAGTTTGGATGGGGTGGAGTATGTGGAGGAGTTAGATACCGTAAATAATGATGCTGAAGCATATGATTTATTTAAGGATAAAAAAGAATTTAACACAGAGAATTTAAAAGTAATTACCGATGTGGCTGGGGAGGATAATATACTTATTGATAAAACAAAGTCGGTTTACATCCGAAAGGATAACAACTATCCCGATGCAGTCCATGAAGGCTATTTATATCCATATTACAAAACAGGGACAATTTGGCCTTTTTCCTATGTTACTTATGTAAAGAATTATATTTCAAACAATAAAACTGTTGCTGATTACGATGTGAATAAAGAAATGGATAGTTTTGATTTTGCATTAAATATTGCACAGAAAACATTAACAGAATTAGATTTAGAAAATTACGTATTAGTAAGTAGTGGATATGCAAACTACATAGATAATTCGGGTTCAAGAAACCCAAAAGAGTTTACAATGTGGTCTTTTGCTTTTAATCAGAAACTTGAAAATGGTATGCACAGCAATATAAATACTATCTTTTTTAACATAGAAGAGGATGAAGTAGTAATATTTACTTATGATAATATTGCAAAGATTACAGGTAAATCGGAAAATATGAAAATAATTGGTATAGATGAAAGCTTTATTAAAAATTGTGCCCAAAAAATTGTAAATGCGGATAACAATATGCCCACAATAAATGATACACCTGACGACATTAATATAACCGTAAATAAAATCTACCTTGAATACAGAAATATTCCCAAAAGTGATAGTACCGACGAGCAAATTTTAACACCTGTATGGCAAATAAAATACACTTTAAATTTGCTTTCAAATTATCTTTCGATTAACGCTGTTACAGGTGAGATTGTAGACAACCGCTACCCGTAATTAGTTTGTGCAATTAGCCACTTAAATTAATATAACCTCAGTATTCCGCAACCAAAACAATAATGCTTCTGCCCTCTACAAGTATTTCCTTTTGATTACTTATTTGAGGTGCGTTCATAATATTAAAATTGCTTAAATCCTCGTTGGTGTTTACAATCAAGTGCCATTTTGCGCTTGCAAATTCCCCAGTTAATTCGGGAAGTAAAAAGCCGTGCATTTCCCAATGCATATTAAAAGCAATGTATATTAGTGCGTCCTTTGCCGTCCTGTATTTTACCTTGCTTTGACAAAACAGCCCTGCAATACACAAAGAACCGGCATCGTACTGCCATGCTTTTGTGCCATGCCAAGATAGCTCGGGGTAGGAGGAGCCGTAGTTGCCTGTGGAAAAATCCGTTGCACGCAGTACAGGGTAGGTTTTACGCAGTTTTATCATAAATTTAGTGTACTCATATATATCCTTGTTGGCAGTTAGTTTTGTCCAATCAAGCCAAGAAATATTATTATCCTGACAATAGGCATTGTTGTTGCCAAACTGGGTATTACAAAATTCATCACCCGAAAGAAGCATAGGAATTCCCCTGCTTAAAAGCAAAATTCCAAGGGCGTTTTTCATTTGTTTTTTTCTTAGTTTGATGATGGCGGTATCCTCCGTTTCCCCCTCCACACCGCAGTTCCAACTGTAATTGTCGTTTGTGCCGTCTAAGTTATCCTCGCCGTTTGCTTGGTTGTGCTTGTCGTTATAGCTAACGAGATCCCACAATGTAAAGCCGTCGTGGCAGGTAATAAAATTTACGGACGCATTTGCAGAGCGAGAATAATATAAATCGGGAGAGCCTTCAATTCGCTTTTTTATGTCCGCCGTTGAGTCGGCATCACCCTTAATAAACTTCCTAAGTGTGTCTCTGTATTTGCCGTTCCATTCCGCAAAGCGATTTCCCAAGGGAAAGGAGCCCACCTGATACAGTCCACCCGCATCCCAGGCTTCCGCAATCAGCTTACAATCGGAAAGTATGCTGTCTCCGGCAAGTTCTTCAAGTAGGGGAGGGTTTGCTAAGGGCATTCCGTCCTCGTCTCTTGCCAATATGGATGCAAGGTCGAATCTAAAACCGTCTATATGATACTCCGAAACCCAGTACCGCAAACAATCGAGTATAGAATTTCTTACTACCGAATTGTTGCAGTTAAAGGTATTTCCGCAGCCACTAAAGTTGAAATACTCTCCATCATCCGTAAGCAAATAATAAGTTTTGTTGTCTATGCCACGGTAGGAAATATATGGGCCGTTTTCGTTTCCCTCGGCGGTATGGTTAAACACCACATCTAAAATTACTTCTATTCCGTTTTTATGTAGCTCTCGTATCATAGTTTTAATTTCGTTTACTTCAAACCCCATTGCGCCCGTGTAGGCGTAGGCGGCGTTTGGCGCAAAAAAGCAGGTGGTGCTGTACCCCCAATAGTTGTACAACCGTACATTGTTTACCTCTCTGGAGTTTTCCGTTTCGTCAAACTCAAATACCGGTAAAAGCTCTATGCAGTTTATACCAAGTTCTTTTAAATAGGGGATTTTTTCTACTATGCCGGCATAAAAACCTCTGTAATTAACCTCGCTTGATTTATCCTTTGTAAAACCTCTTACATGTGCTTCGTAAATAACTAAATCCTTCATGGGTAGGCGTGGAGGCATATCCTCCTCCCAATCAAATGTATCGTATAATATTCTGCCTCTGTATTTAAAAGGGTCGTTTGCTTTTGGAAACATTCCCCATATACCTCTACCGCTCATTGCACGGGCGTATGGGTCTAAAAGTATTTTTTCTTTGTTAAACAAATGCCCCTTTTGTTTGTCGTAAGGGCCACTCATTCTGTAACCGTATTGAGTGTTTGTAACATCTATATTTAGTACCACCATAGAAAACACGCTACCCATTCTAAATTCTTTAGGGAAGGGAATTATGGCATAGGGCACCTGCCTGTCCTTTTTAAAGAGCAGTAGCTCGCAACCTGTTGCATACTGAGAAAAAATAGAGAAGTTTACTCCCGATTTTACCAAAGTAGCGCCAAAGGGTAGTGGCTTACCCATACGCACCTTCATATTATCTATGATGTGTGTGTAAAAATCTCCGTCTCGCATAAAAATATCCGCCGCTACTTTACGGCTGTGGGCATCTTTAAAAATTCCGTCAAAGCCGGTTATTTTTATAAGCTCCACCATATAGTCGGATAGATTTTCTATTGCAAAGTTGCAGTTGGTATCGCTTGCTTCGTTTATTACGGAAAACAGCATAATAACACCTTTTATAGAGGCAAAATTACACTCTTTCAAATCAAGCACCAAATCACTGCATTGCTCGATATTTTTTTTGATTTCCTCCGAAACTTTTAGGTAGTTATCCCTGTCTAAATCGCCAATAAGGCTTATTTGTACCTTGCTATCCCTTTTAAAAATATTTATATCCATAGTCTACTCCAAATTTAGATGTTTTTTTAAGTATAACACAAAAATACCATAAAAATAAATAAATAAGTATTTTTATAATTAAATAATTATGATATTATTATATTTATACACTAATAAATCATAAGGATATACAAATACAGTATGATAAAAATAGCGGTTTGTGACGACGAGCAAGCATCAAGGCAGGACGTGTCTGCAAAATTAAAGGGGCAGTTAGCAAACGAAGAGTATTTAATTTACGAGTTTAGTAGCGGAGAGCAGTTAATAAACAGCGTTAAATACAAAGGGGAATTTTTTCATATAATTTTTTTGGATATTCAAATGGGGGAGTTAAACGGCATAGAAACGGCTAAAAGGGTTATGGAAATAAACGAAGATGCTCACTTTGTATTTGTATCATCATATAAAGAATACGTGTTTGAAGCCTTTGACGTAAATGCGATAAACTTTTTGCTAAAGCCTGCATCCAAAGAAAAACTGGAACAAACGGTAGCTAAAATTTTGCAAAGAATAGGGGATAGCAAAAACTATATTTTAATAGAGGAAGAAAGTAAAATTACAAAGGTTTTTTTGCATAATATACAGTATTGTGAGGCGCTTAACCATAAGGTTTTTATATGCGACAAAGAAAACATTTACAGGTACAAAAAAAAGCTGGATAGTTTGGAAAAGGAGTTGACAGACAACTTTTTTAGGTGTCACAGAAGCTATATAGTTAATTTGAATTTTGTGTTAGCCTACGAAAACAACTTTGCACATATGCCAAAGGGGGAAAAAATTCCCGTGGCGGTAAGGAGATATGCAAGTTTTATGGAAGCATTGCTAAACAACAAGAGAGAGCAGATAAGAAAGTGATTACAATAACTCAAACTCAACCTAATTATATACTAATATTTATTTTTTATTTATGTGATATTTTACTTGCATATATTCAATGTAGATTTTTAATTAAGTTTGCCAAATTAAATAACAAAATACGGTATTATGTAATATATTTTGCCATATATACTTTGCTTAACATAGCTTCCGCAACTTTTGGAGAATGGTTTTTTATAGATCAAAACATAGCAACGGCATTAGGGCTTTTGGTTGTTATTTTATTTATAAAATTTGTACTAAAGCAAAGCTATATTACCTCCGTTGCCTTAGGCTCGCTTATAATGGTTACAAATGTTATTGTAGAGGGGGTTTTGTATGCCCTGCAAAGCCTTATTGCAATAAATATTGCAAATTTGGTTATGGAAAGCTTACTTTTTATACTGCCTATGCTAATACTAAACTTTTTAATACTCTATTTTTTTGAAAAAAATTTTACTCTTATTACAACAATAAAAAGCAAAAACTTATTTGCCGTTATTTTGCCTATGATTTTTATTGCGTTTGTAATTAGGGCGCTAATAATGCAAACTTCTACTGCAAGCGGTCAAAATATGGCAGGTACGGAAACAAGCGTTTTTATATTAATAATTTCCGTAACCTCTATTCTATGTGTTTACGGCGCACTTTTTGCTTACAACAACATAATGGGGTATTTTAACGTGCAAAAGGATGTAATTTTGGCTAAAGAAAGGATAAAATTGCAATCGGAGTACATAGAAGAGGCAATGGCGAGGTACAATCAAACGGCGGAGTTTAGGCACGATTTCAAAAATCATATTATTGCGTTAAGAGGGCTTTTGCAAAAGGATAAAATTAAAAAGGCGAAGGCATATTTAAGCCGTTTTGAAGCCATTTACAGCAATATTACTTTGGATGTAAACACGGGTAGCGGTGCAATAGACGCTTTGCTTAGGGAAAAAATTATGTACGCGAAACAACAAAATATTAATTTTTCTTATGATGTTTGTATTCCCAAAACCCTTAGTATAGACGAATTTGATTTATGCACCCTATTTGCAAACCTAACGGACAACGCAATAAAAGCGAGCGGTACGGTAAAAAAAGACATCGGTTATATAGATTTGGCGGCGGCACAAAAAAACAGCTTTTATGTGATAGATATTGTTAATAATTATGATGATGGTGCAAGCCAAACGGGTCTTGGATTAAAAATTATGGAGGATACCGTAAAAAAGTACAAGGGTGCACTTAACATCACCAACGAAAAAAATACCTTTAGAGTAAGCATTATACTTCCTTTTTTTCTATAAATAACGTTTGGTTGCAAATATTCGACGTTTACGCAAAACTCCTTGTAGGCAGTCATTTATATTATTATAATGCTGATATTGGAGGTATTATTTATGATGATAGGTAAAATAGGCGATAGTGCCACAGGAAGTATGGGGAGGACGGACACCGCAAGTTTAGAGCAACAAAAAATGGCTTGCGAAAACGAAATGAGACAGATAAAACGGGATAAAAACATAAAACCCGAGGAAAAAGAGAAAAAAATAAAGGTACTGCAAGAAAAAATTAAAAACATTGAAAGGCAAATAGCCCAAGCCTCAAAAAGCGCAAGCAGAGCACCGCAAAAAAATTCGGTAAATGAGACGGAGCTTAATAAAGAAGAGGCTCGCAAAAACGAGGGTAGGCTAATAGATACACAAATATAAGAAATATATGGTTAAAAAGAGATGGATTGCATCTCTTTTTTATGATTATTATATAAATCGAAAAAAACAACCGTTGCTATAAAAAACAACGGTTGTAATTTGGTGACCCATCTGCGATTCGAACGCAGGACACCTTGATTAAAAGTCAAGTGCTCTACCGACTGAGCTAATGGGTCTTTATTCAGAACGATATTTAGTATATCATAACATTTTTGATTTGTACAGTCTTTTTTTAAAAAAATCCGATTTTTTTTTATTTACTGCAAAAATAGAAAAAAATGTATAGAGTAAGTGTTTTTAAGAGTAATCATCGGTTGTTTACGCTATAAAAAAGTGGTATAATTTCATTATAGTATAAGAAAATCGGTAGGCTTTAGGTATGTATGTTTTATTAGATGACGGAAGCAAGCTAAATATAGATGTCAAAACCAAAAAGGTTAAGTATCTTAGGCTTAAAGTTAATGCGGTGGGGGAGGTTGCACTTACCCTTCCTGTTGGTGTATCTAAAAAAACTGCGGAGAAGTTTGTTACAACAAAGCGGGATTGGATAATTAAAACGGTGGAGAAGATACGCACAAACAAGCACACCGTAAATACAAACGAGGTGCGTATACTTGGGAAAAACTACCCATTAATAGTTAAAGAGGCAAATAAAAATTCCTGCCGGCTTTATGATGATTATGTCCTAATTCTCAATAAACAGGACTACGATTACACTAAAACCTTAGAAAAATGGCTTAGAGAAAGTGCAAAGCTATACTTTGACAAAAAAACGGACGAGGCGCTTGCACTTTTACACAATACAGGCATAAAAAAGCCAACTATAAGTATAAGAAAAATGAAGTCCATTTGGGGAAGTTGCAGTTATAAAAAGGGTGCGGTGCGGTATAATTTAAAACTTTACTCCACACCGCCAAGTTGCGTAGAGTATGTTATTTTACACGAGCTTGCACACTTTTTATACGCAAATCACGGTGCGGAATTTAAAAACTTTTTGTCTTATTATATGCCAAACTGGAAGGAATACAGACGCCTTTTATCAAAAGAAATTATTTAAACCAAAGCTAAAATATCCTCGGGTTTGTTTAAAACGTGCTTGCCTTCTCTAATTGTTGTATTGCCACTCCAATTAGCAAAGGCAAAGTCTATGCCTGCACTTGTTGCGCATTTATAATCGTACACCGTATCCCCTACAAATAAGGCTTTTGGGTTTTTAACGGCGGACAGCTCAAAATATTTGTAAACAGGTTGTGGGTGTGGTTTGTGATTTTCCGTAAGCTCTGCGTACACCGCATTTGGAAAATATTTTATTAAATCGAATCTCTTAAATTCAAATTCGTATTCCCACAAGGTTTTTGAGGTTACAACACCTATATTTACCCCTTTTTTTAGTAGTGTCTCTATGGTGTAGAGCATACCGTCAAAGATTTTGTTGTGCTCTACCGAATATTCCTCGTAGTACCTATCTACCGTGCTTACATACAAAGTGGTGTCGTCTATCCCAAAGTTTTGCGCCATTTGGTGAGTAGGCATACCGAAAGTAATTTCAAAATCATCATAATTATATTTTTTATGATTGATTTCCTCTGCAGCGGATTTTGCGGCACACACGGAAGAGTATTTTGTGTCCAAAATTGTGCCGTCTACATCAAATATAATACAGTTATACATAAATTGTTTATCTCCATAATTTTAGTAGCTTTTATTATACTATAAATGAGTGTGACAAAACAACGGTTTTTTCTTGTTTTTTACTTAGGCTTATGTTAAAATACCTTTAATGTGGGGAAAAACCAACTAAATAGGAGTGATTAATATGAAAATTGAAATGTTTATTAACTTTGACGGAAATTGCAAAGAAGCGGTGGAGTTTTATGCAAAAGTGTTTAAAACACAAGTAAAAAACATTATGACATACTCTCAGGCGCCTAAAAGCGAAGAATATCCTTTAGCACCCGTGGATAAGGACAGAATAATGTATGCCTGCTTGGATTTTGAGAATATGTCAATAATGTTTATGGATATGCCGTCAAATGCGCCGCTAACTAAGGGGGATAATATTAACCCTACAATAAGCGTAAATGATAAAAACGAGGTAACAAGGCTATTTAACGAGCTTAAAGAGGGTGGAGCGGTATTTATGGAACTGCAAAAAACCTTTTTTTGCGATTGGTACGGTATGGTACAGGATAAATTTGGTATTAACTGGCATATTATGTTTTATAACGAGGAGTAAAACGTGGTTGCACTAAAAGAAATTAGGGCGATTTCCTATTTTGGAGGTCGCCTTTTTGTATGGTGATGCAGGCAAAATACCGAGTGTAGTGGGGGAGAGTTATATCTTTTTTAAAAATATGGGTATTTTGTTGTAATACAATAGATAGGTGACAAAATAAAAAGAAAATAGGATCCAAT
>CAZVNZ010000011.1:0-85019 GCA_964628515.1 uncultured Christensenellaceae bacterium | reverse complement strand
TGAAATACCTTTTTCTGTAGTGGATTTTATATCTTAAGTGCATTTGTCCACTCCCTAAATAAAAAAATAGTTGACATTTACTCAATATAAAAATATAATATTAGGGCAAGGTTTTTTTGAGATAGGTGTAGTATGTTTAAAATTAATATTGTAAATGCAAAAAGAAATCCCGGGGAAGTATATACGTTTTTATACGACGATATACCAAATTTAGAGTTTGATTTTGCAAAAAACTTACATATTGATGCGAACTACAATTATACGGAAAAAGAAATACTCGTTAATGCACATATAACAACCGCACTTAAGTTGCAATGTACACGTTGCCTTGAAGATGTGGTGTATAACATAGACTGTAATGTTAGCGAGGTTTGCACAAAAAATATTAACACAGACGGCGGATACACATACAACGGAGATATTTTAGATATAGAAAAGCTTGTGTCTGACACCCTATATTTAGAAATACCCCCTCAAGTATTGTGCAAGGTAGATTGCTTGGGGCTTTGCTCAAATTGTGGGCAAAACCTTAACATAAAAAAATGCGAATGTAAAAATCAAGAGTTTAATAATGCTTTTTCAATACTAAGGGAGGTGTAAAAATGGCAGTACCAAAGAATAGAACTTCTAAACAACGCAGAAACACAAGACGCGCAAACTGGAAATTAACAGCGCCCGCAATGTCTACTTGTCCTCAGTGTCACTCACCTAAACTTGCTCATAGAGTTTGCAAAACCTGCGGATACTACAACGGCAGATTAGCAATAGCTACAGATATGCCCACAAAAAAATAATTAATTTATAATATTTTTGTAATTAAAGAGGTGTACCCTCTTTTTTTATTGCCAAAATCACCATAAAAAATCGGGGTTTTTCCGTAAAAAATAGGGATTTTCTAAATTATTTTCGTAAAACGTTGATAATTTTGTAACTTTTATATATAATTATATAGTTAGTGTTAATTGTCGAGGTGGAGTTATTTATGAATATTATAGTAGACGCAATGGGGGGAGATAATGCGCCCCACGAAATTGTTAAGGGAAGCATACAAGCACTTAACGACTTTTCGGATATTACCCTTACTTTTACAGGGGATGAAACTAAAATTAAAGAAGAGCTTGCCAAATACACTTTTGATAGTGCTAAGGTAAGTATTGTCCATACCACCCAACTAATAGAAATGTGCGATACTGCCATTAAGGCAATAAAGGAAAAATCGGACTCTTCTATGATGGTTGGATTAAATTTGCTTGCACAGGACAAAAATGCAATATTTATTTCCGCCGGAAGTACAGGAGCGCTTGTTTCCGGGGCTACTTTAATAGTAAAGCGGATAGATGGTATCAAACGGCCGGCATTAGCCCCTATTATACCCGCAAAAACAGGGGAGGTACTCCTTATAGATTGCGGTGCTAATGTGGATTGCAAGCCCATATATTTATACCAGTTTGCAATTATGGGCAGTATTTATATGCACAAAGTTTATGGCAAGGAAAACCCAAAAATCGGTTTGATAAACAACGGTTTAGAGGAAAGCAAAGGCAACGAGCTTACAAAAGAAGCATACAAGCTACTTAAAAACGCCCCCATAAATTTTGTGGGCAATGCAGAGGGCAGAGAGCTACTCTCAGGGGCTTTTGATGTTATAGTCTGCGATGGTTTTACAGGCAATATCCTACTAAAATTTTTAGAAGGTAGCGCAAAAACCATTTTAAGTATGCTAAAGGTTTTTATTTTGGAAAGTCTGTCTTCAAAAATTGGCTCGGTGTTTATGAAAGGCGCTTTTTTAAAGCTAAAGAAAAAAATGGACTACAAAGAGCATGGCGGAGCACTACTACTTGGGCTTAATGGCGGAGTTGTAAAAGCACACGGTAGCTCGGACAGCCTTGCCATATATAATTCTGTGGCAAACGCAAGAAAGTTTTTAATAGGAAATGTGGTGGAGGAAATAAAAAAAGATGTGGCTGAGGTAACTAAATGAGGGACATAGCTCAAATAGAGCAATGTATTAACTACGAGTTTAAAGATAGAGATTTAATAATACGTGCCCTAACCCACCCCTCCTTTTCGGGCAAGCATAACTACGAACGACTGGAGTTTTTGGGCGATGCAGTAATAGAGCTTGTTATCAGCGATATTTTATTTGTAAACTATGAGGATTTTAAAGAGGGTGCACTTACTCAAAAACGTGCGGAAATTGTTTGCGCAAAATCCCTAACCGCTATTGCAAGAAGGATAGAGTTAGGCAAGTATTTGTTTTTGGGTAAAGGGGAGGAGCAATCTAACGGCAGAGATAAAGCATCCATACTGGAAAATGCTTTAGAGGCACTAATCGGTGCCGTATATATAGACGGCGGTTTTTTTAACGCACAAAAGGTTATAGGGCATTTGTTTCACAACACAGTTAAAAGCGCTATGACACGTACAACGGACGGAGATTATAAATCTCAATTACAAGAGATGATACAAAAATCCGTTAAAGAAGATATTAATTATTTAGTCAGCAATCAAGAAGGCCCTCCTCATAACCGTACCTTTTATGTCCGTTTAATAGTGGGCAGTACGGTAATATGCGAGGGGATAGGCTCTTCCAAAAAAGAGGCAGAGCAAAATGCGGCTAAGTATGCAATAAGCAATTTTGAAAGAATTTACAGGGGGTAAATTATGTTAAGTTTTAAAGAAGTGGAAAATTTTGATGCAGAAGTGTTTAGCGCAATGGAAAAAGAGCTAAACAGACAGGAAGGCAACATAGAGCTTATAGCCTCGGAAAACTTTGTGTCTCCTGCGGTTATGCAGGCTATGGGGTCTCACCTTACCAATAAATATGCAGAAGGTTATCCCCATAAAAGATATTACGGCGGTTGCGAGTATGTAGATATTGTGGAAGAAATTGCAATAAGCAGAGCCAAACAATTATTTGGTGCGCAGCATGCCAACGTGCAACCTCACTCGGGGGCACAGGCAAATACGGCGGTATATTTCGGTATGCTAAATGTGGGGGACACCATTTTGGGTATGAATTTATCTCACGGTGGACATCTAACCCACGGCAGTCCGGTAAATATTTCGGGCAAATACTTTAACTTTGTACCCTACGGAGTTAGAGAAGAGGACGAAAAAATAGACTACAACACTCTTTTTGATTTGGCAAAAGAGCATAAACCCAAAATGATAGTTGCAGGCGCAAGTGCATATCCACGCACTTTGGATTTTGCAAAGTTTAGGGAAATTGCAGACAGCGTAGGTGCTTATTTAATGGTGGATATGGCACATATTGCAGGACTTGTGGCGGCAGGACTGCACCCAAACCCAATACCTTACGCACATTTTACCACCACCACCACTCATAAAACCTTAAGAGGCCCAAGAGGGGGTATGATTTTATGTGCAGAAGAATACGCAAAGGATATTAACAAAGCAATTTTTCCGGGAACGCAAGGCGGTCCGTTAATGCATGTTATTGCGGCAAAGGCAGTTTCCTTTAAAGAAGCATTAAGCGACGACTTTAAAGAGTATCAAAAGCAGGTTGTAAAAAATGCCTCCGTTTTAGCGTCAGAGCTTGCAAACAACGGACTTAGAATAGTTTCCGGCGGTACAGACAACCACCTTATGCTTGTGGATGTGGGTGCAAAGGGCAAAACGGGTAAAGAGGTAGAGGCTATGTTAGATAGCGCCAACATCACCGTAAACAAAAACACCATACCCTTTGAAAAGCTAAGCCCCTTTGTAACAAGCGGAATACGCATAGGTACACCGGCATCTACCACAAGAGGTATGAAAGAAGAACAAATGAAGCAGATAGCAAAACTTGTTGCAGACATCATCAACAAGGGAGAGGATGCGGTTAACTCCACAAAAGAAAAGGTAGGGGAGCTTACACGAGCATTTCCCTTGTACAATAAATAATGGATTTTACTGTAACAGCGGTGGAAAAGGGCAGTATTGCCCACCAATGCCACATTGTAAAGGGCGACAAACTAATTAAGGCTAACGGTAAAATCTTAGAGGATATTATAGACTACGAGTATTTTATGAGTATGGAGGATTTACTGTTAGAATTAATAGATACCAAGGGCGAAAAATACGAGGCGGAAATTTACAAAGAGTCTTTTGAGGACTTAGGGCTTACCTTTAAAAACACAGGCTTAACTAAAAAAGCCTGCTGTAATAAGTGTATATTTTGCTTTGTGGATCAACTGCCAAAGGGTATGCGCAAAGGGTTGTATTTTAAAGACGACGATTGGCGATTATCCTTTTTAATGGGTAATTACGTCACCCTTACAAATTTAAGCACGCAGGAAATATTTCGCATTACAGAGCAAAATATTTCCCCCTTATATATTTCTCTGCACGCAACTGAAAAAAGTGTCAACAGCTTAATGTTGGGCAGGGAGAACAATGCTTTTGAGGTAATAAAAACCTTTGCCTCTCACAACATTAAAATGCACTTACAAATTGTGCTGTGCGAAGGTATAAACGATGGGCTTGTGCTACACAAAACAATAGAGGATTTATATGCCTACAACAGTAGTATAAAGAGTGTTGCGGTAGTGCCTGTGGGGCTAACCGCTCATAGAGAGGGGCTTTATGCCTTGCAAGGTGTTTCAGAAAATTGTGCTAAAGAAACAATTAATTGGGTACACACTTTTCAACAAAAGGCATTAGCCCAAATACACACAAGATTTGTGTTTTGTGCGGACGAATTGTATTTAAAAGGGGATGTTTTACTGCCCGACTACCAAAGCTATGAGGACTTTGAGCAAATAGAAAACGGCGTAGGGCTAATGGCAAAATTTGCCCACGAGGTAAAAGAGGGGCTTTTGGACTTTTCCTCCTCTAAATACAAAAGTGTGGGCATTGTAACGGGAGCGGACGCATATACCTTTATGCAAGGGATTGCAGACAAAATTGCAGAATCGTTAAAGGTTAAAATAAATGTGTACAAGATTGAAAACGAGTTTTTCGGAAAAAGTGTAACGGTATGCGGACTTTTAACGGGCAGAGACATTATAAACAACCTTAAAGGCAAGGTTTTTGATGATGTTTTGCTAATTAGTAGCGATTGTTTTACACAAAATGAAGATGTAATGTTAGATAATACCACACTAACGGACTTAAAAACAGCTCTTAATGTAGAGGTAAAACGAGTTTTTGGTGACGGCTACGAGCTTTTAAACAGTATAGGAGGGGATAGTTGATGTTAAAGCCTTTAGTTGCCATAGTAGGCAGACCAAACGTGGGTAAATCCACTTTTTTCAACAGAATATCAGGCACTAAACTTGCAATAATAGAAGATACTCCGGGAGTAACCAGAGACAGAATTTACGCAGATGCCGAGTGGCTAAACAGAGAGTTTACCCTAATAGACACAGGTGGTATAGACCTTGTAACCGAGGACGAAATTCTTACTCAAATGCGTGTGCAGGCACAAATAGCAATAGAAAGCGCACAGCTTGTATTGTTTTTTGTGGACGGCAAAACGGGTATAACCGCAGAGGATTTTGAAGTGGCATCCATGCTTAGAAAAGCGGATAAAAACGTAATTGTAGTGGTAAATAAAATAGACAACAAAGCGGACGAAGCAAATATTTATGATTTTTACGAGCTTGGTTTGGGGGACGTTATTGCAATATCCTCCTCTCAGGGCTTAGGGCTTGGCGATTTACTGGACGAGGTTATAGAGCATATAGATTTTACCCAAAGCGAAGAGGAAAACGACACGCTAAAAATTGCCTTTGTAGGCAAGCCAAACGTGGGAAAATCCTCCCTAACCAACAAAATTTTAGGAGAGCAACGGGTAATAGTTTCGGATATTCCGGGCACCACAAGGGATGCAATAGACAGCCTAATTACATTAAACGGCATAGATTACACCCTAATAGACACGGCAGGTATGCGCAAAAAGGGTAGAATAGAGCAAAAATCCATAGAGCGATACAGCGTAATTCGTTCCTTAGCGGCAGTACGACGTGCAGATGTTTGTGTGGTACTGATAGACGCCATAGAAGGCATAACCGAGCAGGATGTTAAGGTTGCAGGCTATGTGGACGAGGAGGGCAAGCCCTGTTTAATTGCGGTAAACAAGTGGGATGCCATAGAAAAAAACACCCATACCATAGAAAACTACAATAAAAAAATAGATACAGACCTAACCTTTATGCCCTATGCCAAAAAAATATATATTTCCGCAAAAACAGGGCAGAGGATAGAAAAACTGTTTGAGCTTGTACACGAAGCCTACGACAACAGCAAAAAGCGGATAAGTACGGGAGTGCTAAACGAGTGTTTGCAAGACGCCATAACGGCAGTAGAGCCCCCTTCGGACAAAGGCAGAAGGTTAAAGGTGTTCTACATTACCCAAGCAACCTCCGCACCCCCCACCTTTATAATATTTGTAAACGATACTACCCTTATGCACTTTTCTTATAAACGTTATTTAGAAAACTTTATAAGAAAAACCTTTGATTTTAGCGGAACACCAATTAGAATAATAATAAGAGAAAGGGGAGAAAAGGATTTACTATGACAAACATAATTATTATTACAACTCTACTTTTATGTGCACTGATTGCCTACCTGCTTGGCTCTATACCCTTTTCTTATATCTTTACAAAAAAGTTAAAACACGAAGATATAAGAGAAAAGGGTAGCGGAAACGCAGGCACAACCAACGTACTTCGCAACTACGGTTGGGGTATGGGCATTATAACTTTGGTGTGCGATTTACTAAAAGGACTGCTAAGTGCCTACATCGGTTTTTTATTATTCGGATTAATCGGGATGTACGTAGCCTCCGTTTTTTCGGTGGTGGGGCATAATTATTCTTGCTTTCTTAAATTTAAGGGTGGCAAAGGCATAGCATGTTCTATAGGGGTAATGCTTTTAATACAAACCATACCCACAATAGTTATTTTATCCATAGCCCTTGTTATTGTGTTAGTAACCAGACTAATGAGTTTAGGCTCTGTAATAGGGTTAATACTCTCTGTAATTGCGGCGTTTGTGTTTCATACCACCGAGGTATATCTGCTTATTGCGGTGGTGGCTATTGGAATACTCGGACTTTACGGGCACAGAGAGAATATAAAAAGGCTATTATCGGGCACCGAAGCTAAATTAAATATTTCAAAAAAGGCTTGATTTATACTTTTTAGTGTGATATACTAACAAAAGTAGAATGGGAAAATGCAAGAGTGGGAGTTACCCACTCTTTCTACTTATGCTATGTAATAAAGAAGGGAATTTATGCCAAAAAACGTTAAAACAGCAGTAGAGGAAACGGTATTGCCTGTAATAGAAAATATGGGCTATATTTATGTAGATACAGAGTATAAAAAACAGGGCAAAGACTGGGTTTTAACAATTTTTGCAGATACTAAGGAAGGCATAAATTTAGACGATTGCGAAAAAATCAGCAGAGCAATAGAGGTAGTTTTAGACGAAAAGGACATTATAAAAGACCCTTACTGCCTGTGCGTTTCTTCCCCCGGTTTAGACAGGCCTTTAAAAACAAAGAGAGATTTCAATTATGCCTTAAACAAAGTAATAGATGTTAAACTGTATAAACCCTTTGAGGATAAAAAGGAGTTTAGCGGTTTACTTACGGTATACGGGGAAAAGGATTTTACAATACAAATAAACGAAAACCAAACAATGACTTTTACTTACGAGGAAACAGCTAAAGTAAGTCTTAATTTTTAATTATAGAAACAAGCGGAGGGTACACACATATGAATGTGGATTTTATGGAAGCCTTAACGGATTTAGAAAGAGAAAAGGGGATTAAAAAAAGCATATTAACAGAAGCTATTGAGAATGCGCTTATAGCTGCATATAAAAGGCATTTTGGCAACAACCAAAACGCAAGGGTAGAAATAGACGACGAAACAGGAGAAATTAAAGTTTTTACCGTTAAGTACGTTGTAGAGGAAGTTTTAGACGACGGCATAGAAATTTCCGTAGAAGATGCAAAAGAGGTAAACAAAGCCTACGAGGCAGGAGACACCTTAGAAATAGAAGTAACACCAAAAGACTTTGGCAGAATAGCGGCACAAACGGCAAAACAGGTGGTTGTGCAAAGAATAAGAGAGGCAGAGCGTGGCATAATTTTCGAGCAATTTGCAGAAAAGGAAAACGAGCTTTTAACCGCAATAGTACACAGAGTGGAAAGGGGCAACGTTTATGTAGAGCTTGGACGTGCAGAGGGCATTATACCCGTAAGCGAAACGGTATATTCCGAAAGATACAGTGTAAACGAACGCTTAAAAGTATATGTACTCGAGGTTAAAAAAACCAATAAAGGCCCACAAATTATAGTTTCAAGAACGCATCCATCTTTAATTAAAAAACTGTTTGAGTTGGAAGTGCCGGAAATCAGGCAAAATGTGGTGCAAATAAAAAGCATAGCAAGAGAGGCAGGTGGCCGTACAAAAATTGCGGTATATTCCGGAGAAAAGGACATCGACCCTGTTGGCGCTTGCGTAGGGCATAAGGGTGTCAGAATAGAAAAAGTGGTAGAAGAGCTAAACGGAGAAAAGATAGACGTTGTGCCTTGGAGTCAAGACCCAATAGAGTTTATAGCAAACGCACTTAGGCCCGCAAAGGTTGTACTCGTGCAAATAAACGAGGACGAAAAAGCGGCTAAGGTTGTAGTACCCGACTATCAGTTGTCTTTGGCAATAGGTAAGGAGGGGCAAAATGCTCGCCTTGCGGCTAAGCTTACAAACTGGAAAATAGATATTAAGAGCCAATCTCAGTCCGAGGAGGAAATTTTCGGACAGGCATTTGCAAACGCAGATACCACTATTGAGGACGACTTTGATATAATTCACTCTTTAAATAAAGAGGAAGAAGAGGAAAACATAGAGGCAGATGCAATAGAGGCAGTCACAGAAGGTTTTGATGGTGATGATGCCGTAGCCCCTGTTGCAGACGAGGAAATTATTGCTTTTGACGATAGTGATGAAATTGCCACAGAGGAAGAAATTCCTGAGGCTGAACTATCGGAAGTTACAGAGGAAAAACCGGAAGAGGTTGTGGAGTAAAAAATGCACCAACCAAACAGAATGTGCGTTGCGTGCAGACAAGTTAAGCCAAAAACAGAGCTTATAAGGATAGTTGCCTTAAACACACTAACGGTAGATAAAGCACAAAAACTGCAAGGCAGGGGTGGTTATTTATGCAAAGCAGAAAAATGTATAGATAAGGCCTATAAAAAAAACTTGTTTTACTACAAGCTAAGGCAAAAAATAGAGCCACCTTTATACGAGGAGCTAAAGAGGTTAATTGATGAATGATAACCATGCATTTTACAACTTTTTAGGTTTAGGCGCAAGGGGCAGAAAATTTGTTTTTGGAGCACAGGGAGTATCTGATGCAATAAAATCAAAAAAAGCCAAACTTGTGCTTATAGATAAAAGTGCATCGGATAACACAAAAAAGGATATACAAAATTCATGCAGTTATTATAATGTTAAGTGCATAATAACAGACGAGGAGAACAGGTTGGGAATAAGTGTAGGAAAACCAAATTGTAAATTAGCGGGAATTATATGTGCCGATTTTGCAAAAGTAGCATTAAATAAATATAAGCACAATCCGAGGGGTGAAAATATTGAGTAAAATTAAAATTTTGGAAGCTAACAAAAATTTATTAACACAAGCGCAGGCTCTTTTTCAAAATATTTTAGAAATGCAGTCTGAAGTTGAAGTGCAAATAAAAAGCATTAAAAAAATAGAGGCTAATGTTATTTCTATCGAAAAGGAAAACAAAGAAAAAGAGGAAGAACGTCTTCGTTTGCAACAATTAGAGGAGCAAAAAGCGCAAGAAGCGGAAAATACCCCCACCCAAACAGAAGAAGTGCTTAGCGCAAAAGCAGTTAGTGCAAGCGAGCTTAGTGCGCAAATACCTACAATTAAGGTGCAAGAAACGAAAGTAGTTGCAGAGGTGCAGGAAAACGAAACTCCAAAAACTCAAGAAGTTGCAAAAGAAGTGCCCAAGCAAGAGACAGAGCAAACGGTTGACAAGACACCCTCAACCGTAGATGCAACTACCCAAAAAACGGAGGAACCCGTACCCAAAACGCAAACGCAGGAAATACCGCCCATAAAAGCAGAAACCTCACAACCGGTAACAGATGCACCAAAAGCACAAACAAGCCGCGTAGAAGTTGCATCACCAAAGGAAAAGAATCTGCAAAGTACGGCTAATAATACAAGCAACACAAGGCCTGTTTACGAAAAAAGCAGAGAGGGCTCTAACTCCACCCAAAGACCAAACACGGACAGACCCCCACGCACAGACAGACCGGAAAACAGACAGGACAGACCCGTAAACAGAGATGGCAGACCCCAAGAAAACAGGCAGGACAGACCTGTAAACAGAGATGGCAGAGACAGCAGACCGCCCATAAATAAGGACGGCAATGTTAACGATAAAAGAAACCCTAACTTTAGACCAAAAAAGGAAAACGACGACAATATTCCCGCTTTTATAGAAAAGCCTATTAAAAAAGAAGTGATAAGCAAAGATAAACCGGTAAAGGGCAACGACGATAAATCCAAAAATATGCCTTTTGACGCAAAACGTAAAAAGACTACGGAGGATTTAAGCAAAAAGCCTAAAAAAGCGGTTATTAAAGAACGTATATTTACAGACGAGGACGAGTTCCCCAAGGGCTCTAAGAAATACAGGCATAAAAAACAGCCTATAGTGCAAAAAGCACCAATAGAGCTTGTTAAAATAGAAAAAGCAATTATGACGGAAGAAACAATTTCCGTTAAGCATTTCTCGGAAATTACGGGCAAGCCCGTCTCCGATTTACTTAAAAAGTTAATGCTGCTAAATATGATGTGTACAATAAACTCCCAAATAGACTACGATACGGTACAGATTGTTGCCTCCGATTTCGATATAGACATAGAGCTTAGAATCGCACAAACGGCAGAGGACGTATTGGTAGAGGAGTTAGTGGAAAACGAAAAGGATTTATTAAAACGCCCTCCTATTGTTACAATTATGGGGCATGTAGACCACGGCAAAACCTCGCTGCTGGACAAAATACGTCTAACAAAGGTAACTGAAGGCGAGGCAGGTGGTATTACCCAACACATCGGTGCGTACCAAGTGGAGCTGCATAACGAAAAAATTACCTTTATAGACACACCAGGGCACGAGGCGTTTACCGCTATGCGTGCAAGGGGTGCGCAGGTTACAGACATTGCAATTATTGTAGTTGCGGCAGACGATGGCATTATGCCACAAACCATAGAGGCAATAAACCACGCAAAAATGGCAAACGTGCCTATTATTGTTGCCATAAACAAAATAGATAAAGAAAACGCAAACCCCGAAAAAATCATGCAAGAGATGACGGAATACGAGCTTATTGCAGAAGAATGGGGTGGCGATACCATATTTGTACAAGTATCGGCAAAAACCGGCAAAAACTTAGATAAACTACTGGAAATGATACTGCTGGTTGCGGAAGTACAAGACTTAAAGGCAAACCCAAACAGGCTTGCAAAGGGCACAATAGTGGAGGCTCAATTAGACAGAGGCAGAGGCCCTGTTGCTACCGTACTTGTGGAAACGGGTACACTAAAGGTGGGTGACACAATAATCGCAGGTACAGCCTACGGTAAAGTCCGTGCCTTATTGGACGATATGGGCAAGCCGGTAGATGAGGCGTATCCATCTCAACCCGTGGAGGTTATCGGTTTTTCCGAAGTGCCTGTTGCCGGAGATGTTATGCATGCCGCCGTTCAAGATAAGCTATCAAGACAGGTTGCGGAGGAAAGAAAGGACAAGCAAAAGGCAGAAATGCTTAAAAAGATGACAAAAGTAACCTTAGACGATTTGTTTACACAAATTGCAGAGGGGCAAATAAAGGACTTAAACATAATTATAAAAGCGGATGTTCAAGGCTCGGTTGAGGCAATAAAGCAATCTTTGGAAAAACTTTCCAACGAAGAAGTGCGTGTACGTGCAATACATTGTGGTGTAGGCGCAATTAAAGAGACGGACGTTATGCTTGCCTCTGCTTCTAACGCAATTATAATAGGCTTTAACGTAAGGCCGGATAATATGGCGCTTGCCGCCTCCGAGAGAGAAAAGGTAGACATACGTTTCTACCGAATTATATACAAGGCAATAGAAGATATTACAAACGCAATGCACGGCATGTTAGAGCCGGAGTACGAAGAAATTGTTACAGGCCACGCAGAAGTTAGACAAACCTTTAAAGTTTCGAGTATTGGTACTATTGCAGGGTGTTATGTGCTTGACGGCATCATTAAAAGAAACTCTCAAGTGCGCTTGTTAAGAGACAACGTGGTGCTGTACGAAGGTACACTAAGCTCCCTAAAACGTTTTAAAGACGATGCAAAAGAGGTGGCACAAGGCTACGAATGCGGTACATCTTTAAGCAACTACAACGATATTAAAGAGCTTGATGTAATAGAGTGCTTTGAAATGCAAGAAATTAAACGCAAGCTGTAAAAAAGGATAAAAAAATGCCTACAAACAGAATAAACAAAATAGAAGAAGAAATTAAACGTTGTTTAAGTATGGTGATTTTAAGCGATGTAAAAGACGACAGACTATCTAAAATGGTTAGCGTTACAAAAGTGGATGTTACGCCGGATTTAAAATTTGCCAAGGCATATGTAAGTGTGTACGATACAGACAAAAACAAAGAGGCAACAATGGACGCACTAAAATCTGCATCCTCATTTATAAGAACCCAAATGGCGCATAAAGTCAATATTAGAAGGATGCCACAATTTACCTTTGTTTTAGACGATTCCATCGAATACAGTATGAAGATTTCTAAAATAATAGATGATATTAATCGGGAGCATAAATGAAGGAAGTTAAGGAATTTATACGCAATGCAAACAATATTGCCGTCATAACTCATATAAATCCCGATGGCGATGCCTTAGGAAGTGCTTTTGCCTTAAATTATATGTTACAAAAAATGGGAAAAACATCAATGGTAGTGCTAAACACACCCCCACCTTTTAAATATGTGATGCAGGGGTTTGAATATCTTTTGTACGAAAACATAAACCCCAAAGATTATAAAAGGGTAATTTGTGTGGATTGCGCCTCCTACCCACGTCTCGGAAACGCAAAAGAGCTGTTAGACAGCTTGCGCAGTTTGAATATAGACCATCATATTTCAAATACAGGTTATTGCGATGTCAATTATATAAAACAAAGCTCCTCCACGGGCGAGCTTATATTTGAGATTTTAGAGCATTTTAATATGGAAGTCGACAGCACCGTTGCCGTACCGATTTATATTGCCATAGCTACGGATACAGGGATTTTCACCTACTCCAACACTACAAAGCATACTTTTGAAACTGTAAGCAAGCTGGTTGCAACCGGTTTTGATATTTCTACGGTGGCAGACAGGGTATTTAATTCAAGGAGTTTAGGCGGTACAAAGCTAATTGCCCGATTTATAGAAAATATTAGGTTTCATCATAATAATAAACTTGCAATTTCCATTTTAACCCTCCAAGATTTAGCGGATTGCGATGCTAAGTTAGAGGATTGCGAAACTGTAATAAACTTTGCAAGGGATATTGAAAGTGTGGAAATTGCCGCCTTTATAAGAGAGGTGGAGGAAGGCGCTTATAAAGTGAGCTTGCGCTCTAAAAGCTACGTGGATGTAGCTGACTTTGCAAGTCGATTTGGGGGTGGAGGACACAAACGTGCATCCGGCTTTTTGGTTAAGGACAGCATTTTTGAGGTTATAGAAACGGTAATAAAAACCTCCAAAGATTATTTATGAACGGTGTAATAAACATACTAAAGCCACCGGGGATGACATCTAACGATGTGGTGGTTAGACTACGCAAAATACTAAACACAAAAAAAATAGGGCATACAGGCACCTTAGACCCTCTTGCAAGCGGTGTACTACCCGTATGTGTAGGCAGGGCAACAAAAATAGCGGACTATATAATGCAGGAAAGTAAAGAGTACATAGGGGAATTTACCTTCGGCATAAAAACGGACACCCAAGACAGTATGGGCAAGGTTATAGCCACGAGTAATAAATGTGTGGATATTAATTCCCTTAAAGGTGTTTTAGGGGAGTTTGTGGGTTGTATAGACCAAACACCCTCTAAGTATTCAGCCATAAAAATAGACGGACAAAAGGCATACAACCTTGCAAGAAAAAATATAGAAGTTAATTTGCCAAAACGTAGTATTATGGTATATAATATAGATATACTTTATTATAAAGCCAATAGCTATTTGCTTAAAATAGCCTGCTCTAAAGGTACTTATATAAGGGCGCTGTGCGAGGATATTGCAAGCAGATTACAAAACGTGGCATACTTGTCTTTTTTACTCAGAACTAAAACATGCGGTTTTAATATAGAAAATTCCTATACTTTAAAGGAAATCGAAGAATGTACGCAAAAGGAAGATTTAAGCTGTTTAATACCAATAGATAAGGCACTTGATTTTATGCCAAGCATAATATTAGAGGATTATTTATTTAAAATAGTTACAACGGGTACTCCCATAGACTTAGAAAAAGCGCCTCTGCAAATATCGGACGCCACGAATTACAAAGTGTATTGCAATAATATTTTTGTAGGAATAGGCACAAAAACGGAAAATTTTCTTAAAATAATAAGTATGATATACATTAACGAAAACGTAAACTAATGGTGAGATTATGAAAGTTATTTACGAAAGCAGACTACCTGTGGATTTCGAGAGTGCCATAGCAATAGGTTATTTTGATGGTGTGCATCTTGGGCATATAGAATTAATAGACGATTTGCTGGTGCATAAAGACTTAAAAAAACTTGTTTTCACCTTCGACAATAAACCCACCAACACCAAAGATATTTTTACCATAGAAGAAAAAGAGGATATGCTTAACAACCTGCATATAGATTATTTTTATATACAAAGGTTTACAAAGCGTTTTGCAACTATGGACCCTCACGATTTTTTGGTTTTTTTAAAAACTATGTTTAATATACGACATATTACCGTAGGGTTTGATTTTAAATTTGGCAAAGTTGCATCGGGTAATGTGGAATTACTGGAAAAATGCTCTAAAGAATTAAACTACACACTAAGCGTAATTCCTAAAATAAGCGTGGGAGACGTAAAAGTCAGCAGTACCGCTATTAAGGAGTTTTTAAGGGAAGGCAATGTGGATATGGCGGCAAATATGCTTGGTAAATACTACTTTGCCGACGGAATTGTAAAAAAGGGTAGGCAGTTAGGCAGTCGATTAGGCTTTCCTACCGCAAACATCACCACAACAAAACTAACCCCAAAATGCGGTGTGTATGCTACTAAAACCGCAATAGACAACCATTTGTACAACAGTATTACAAACGTGGGTAAAAACCCAACAATAAGCTCTAACAACCCAATTAACATAGAAACAAACATCTTTGATTTTAACAAAGACATTTACGGCAAAAAAATTCGTGTGTACTTTGTGGATTTTATAAGAACGGAAAAAAAATTCGAATCCGCACAAGAGCTTAAAAGCCGAGTTACACAAGATATGGAAATGGCAAAAAATATACTTTCTATTTAAAATTTTATGTTTACAAACGGCAGTATTTGTGTTATATTATTTTAGTAAGTTTTTTCCGCATGCTCTGATGTACGGCACTCCGACGGCACCATAGTATGACGGTCAGGAATTAAATGGAGGATAAAATGGAAGTTTTAACAAAAAGCGAAATTATTAAAAAGTACGGCAAAAAGGAAGGGGACACAGGTTCTCCCGAAGTACAGGTAGCATTGCTTACTTACAGAATTAACCACTTAAACGAGCATCTTAAAATCAATAAGAAGGATTTTCACTCAAGACGCGGACTTTTAAAGATGGTTGGTAGAAGAAGAGGTTTGCTAAACTACTTAAAAGATAAAGACATAGAAAGATACAGAGAGCTTATAACTAACTTAGGTTTAAGAAAGTAATTAACGGAGCGGGTTTTTACCGCTCCTATTTTTTTGATAGTGCAGTTTGGAGGAAAAATATGCAACAAAACAATGTGTTTGAAATGGAATTAGGAGGCCGTAAGCTAATTATAGAAAGCGGAAAATACGCTTTTCAAGCGGACGGCTCGGTAATCGTAAGATGTGGAGATACTGCGGTATTTGTTAATGTAACAGCATCTACGGAGCAAAGAGAAGGAATAGACTTCTTCCCTTTAAGTGTAGAATACGAGGAAAAATTGTATGCGGCAGGGAAAATCCCCGGCGGTTTTATAAAAAGGGAGGGCAGACCTTCCGAAAAAGCGGTTTTAGCATCAAGATTAATAGACAGACCCATAAGACCTTTATTTCCCAAAGGCTATTTTAACGATGTACAGGTAATTGCTACGGTAATGTCTGTGGATACTGAAATACCACCCGAGGTTTATGCTATGATAGGCTCTTCTGCGGCTCTTAGTATTTCGGGCATACCCTTTGCAGGTCCGACAGGCTCTGTTGTGGTTGGTATGGTAGACGGGCAGTATGTAATAAACCCCGATACCTCTCAAAGAGAAAAAAGCAGACTAAACTTAGTAGTTTCTGGCACTAAAGATGCGGTTATGATGGTAGAAGCAGGGGCAAGCGAAATTACAGAAGAAGAAATGCTAAAGGCTATTTTGTTTGGGCATGAGGAAATTAAAAGGATTTGCGATTTTATACAAAACATTAAGGATAAACTGGGCAAACCGGAAAAGCAGGTGGAATTATACGAAATTCCCGAAGAAATTAACGCAGCGGTACGCAGTTATGCCGCAGATATGGTAAAAAACAGTGTAGACACCTTTGACAGAGAGGAAAGAGAGGCAAGAACTAAACAGGTTAAAAAGGAAGTTATAGAGCATTTTGCCGAGCAATTTCCCGATAGTGCCCTACACATTTCAAACGTGCTGTACTACATGACAAAAGAAGTAATAAGGCACAAAATAGTAAACGAAGGGGTACGCCCAGACGGTAGAGGCTACGAGGATATTAGAGAAATTTGGTGCGAAACGGGTATTTTTGCAAGAACGCACGGTAGTGCAGTATTTACAAGAGGGCTTACCCAAGCAATGAATATAGTAACCTTAGGCGCAATGCGAGAAGGGCAAAACTTAGACGGGCTATCCGACGATACCTTTAAAAGATATATGCACCACTACAATATGCCACCCTATTCTACGGGAGAGGCAAAGATGATGCGCTCTACATCGAGAAGAGAAATCGGACACGGTGCTTTAGCGGAGCGTGCTTTAGAGCCCGTACTCCCAAGCGAAGTTGAGTTCCCATATGCTATACGCTCGGTATCCGAGGTTATAAGCTCTAACGGCTCTACCTCTCAAGCAAGTGTATGCTCAAGCTCGCTTGCATTAATGGATGCAGGTGTACCTATTAAAGCAGCGGTTGCAGGGTGTGCAATGGGTCTTATTAAAGACACGGAAAACGGCAAGGTAGTTGTGCTTACGGATATTCAAGGCTTAGAGGATTTCCTTGGCGATATGGACTTTAAAGTGGCAGGTACAGACAAGGGCATTACAGCCATTCAAATGGATATAAAAATTAAAGGAATAGACGAAGAAATACTAAAAAGAGCATTAGAGCAAGCATTAAGAGGCAGACTGCATATTTTAGGAAAGATGAACGAAGTAATTTCCAAACCCAGAGAAGTTATGTCGCCCTACGCACCTAAAATCGTCCAGTTTAACATAGACCCGGATAAAATCAGAGAAGTAATCGGGCCGGGCGGAAAGATGATTAACAGAATTATCGAAGAAACGGGTGTAAAAATCGATATTGAGGATAGCGGAAGTGTTTCCATACTAACCTCGGACGAAGAAGCATCCAAAAAAGCAAGGTCTATAATTGAGGGCATAGTAAAAGAAATTAAAGTAGGGGAGGTTTACTTAGGTAAAGTAACCCGTATTATGAACTTTGGCGCTTTTGTAGAGCTTGTACCCGGCAAAGAGGGTATGTGCAGAATTTCCAACCTTGCCAACGAATTTGTTAAAAAAGTAGAGGACGTGGCAAACATAGGGGACGAAATACTCGTAAAGGTATGCGAAATAGACAAGCAAGGCAGAATAAACCTAACAAGAAAAGGCTTGATACCCGAGGGTAAAAAGGAAGAAGAATAAAATTTAGTATTATTGTAAAAATGAGTAATACTTAAAGGGTATTACTCATTTTATAATATATCAGCAAAAACACTATTTCAGTAAAACTGAAGAGAGGTGAATACTTCATGATAATACAAAAGCAATTAGCCAACGGAATAAAATTGGTTGCGGAAAAAATGCCCAGCTTTCGCTCTGTAACCTTTGGCATTTGGGTGGGTGCAGGCAGTGTAATAGAAACAGAGAAAGAAAACGGAATATCTCATTTTATAGAGCATATGCTTTTTAAGGGAACAAATAAACGCAGTGCAAAGGATATTGCAATGGAGGTAGACAGCATAGGTGGACAAATAAACGCCTTTACCTCCAAAGAATGCACCTGCTATTACATAAAAACCATAGACGAAAAAATTAAAGAAGGGGTAGAAATACTCTCCGATTTATTTTGCAACTCCGTGTTTGATGCAGGGGAGTTAGAAAAGGAAAAAGGTGTAGTAATAGAAGAAATAGCCATGAGCACGGACAACCCCGAAGAACTTGCTATGGACAGCATATCTTCTAACTACTTTGGTGGTTGCGCACTTTCAAAAACCATATTAGGCCCTACGGAAAATATAAAAAGTTTTTTTAGAGACGATTTAATAGACTACATTAAAAGATACTACACAACGGACAACATAATTATTTCTGTTGCAGGTAATTTTGAGGAAGATTTTATTGTGGATTTAATTAACAAATACTTTGCGGATATTTCCCATTCCACAGGAAATAAACCCACCCTTGACTGCTGTAAGGCATTTGTACCTAAAAAGCGTTTCGATTATATAAGCAAGGATATAGAGCAGGTACACATTTGCCTTGCTTACAATGGTTTTGCCATAACAGACAACAGAAAATACGCACTAAACGTGGCTAACAACGTTATTGGGGGTTCTATGAGCTCGAGGCTTTTCCAAAAGGTTAGAGAGGAGCTTGGAATGGCGTATGCCGTGTACTCCTACCCTGCATTATACACCCATACAGGCATGTTTGGGGTGTACGCAGGTACTCTTACCCAAAACGTATTTACGGTGTGCGAAGTTATACACAAAGAATTACGGGAGCTACTTGAAAATGGTATAACCGCAGAGGAGTTTATGCAAAGTAAAGAGCAAATTAAAGGCGGCCACATCTTTTCTATGGAAAGCACCTCTTCTAAGATGAATATGATAGGCAAATCCATGATTCTTACAGGCAAAGTACAAACGGACGAGGAAAAGCTTGCGCTAATGGAGGGTGTAACCCACGAGGAAGTCAACAACATACTAAAAGATGTGCTAAATATAGACGAGGTTGTATGCACCGTAGTGGGCAAAATTGAGGACGAAGGCAAACTAAAAGGAATTTTGGGTTTAAGCTAATGGAAAGTACAGACAAATTAGAGCAGATTTTTAAATTGCAACAAATGTTTGATGATGATGTTATCGCTAAGCGTAATTTAGAGGGCATCACCATGGAGGAGTGGTTGCAAAAGGAAGTGCTTGCAATGCTGTCCGAGTTGTCCGAGCTGTTAGACGAGGTAAACTTTAAGTGGTGGAAAAACAAAAAAGAAGTGGACATCGCCTTAGTTAAGGGAGAGCTTGTTGATATACTCCACTTTTTTGTAAGCATGTGCCTAAAAAGCGGAATGGATGCTAAAGAGCTGTTTTCGCTTTACAAAGAAAAAAACAAAGAAAATTTTGCAAGGCAGTACGGACAATCGGAAAAAAAGGGATACGAGCTTAATACTGATTGAATTTTTCAGAATTTAATGGTATAATATATACATAAATAGTAGTAACGAATTATTAAAATAAAAGCGGGTAAAAATGGCTCAAAAGAAGAAAAAAACGACAAAAAACAGTAAGACTAACGAAATAATTGGTATAATTATTATAGGTATTGCGGTTTTTTTGGCAATTACGATATACTTTAGAATAGATAGCATAGTTGGGGATTTTCTGAAAAATGTATTTTTTGGATTGTTTGGGGTTGTAGGCTTTGTAATGCCTTTAATTTTAGGTGTGGTTGGAGTGCTGGTTATTGCGGCACGTAAAGCCAAAACCAACAGAGGTAAAATTATATTGCTGTGCGTGGCGGTGCTTTTTGTGTTTTCCCTAATGCACCTAAATGTTATAGAAAATATTTATATTAAAGACGGCAATTTTGGAGAATACTTAATAAAATCCTTTGATGTAGGCGCTAAAGATTACATCGGCGGTGGTTTTATAGGTGCAGTACTCCCTTACTTTACATATATGTTTGTAAGCCTTGCCGGAAGTTACGTCGTTTTTATTGTGGGCATAGCCGCTTGCGTTATTGCACTTACAAATCTATCCATAAAAAAAGTATCTAAAGATATTAAAGAAGTAGTAAAAACCACCTATGTGGACTACAAAGAAAAGGTAGAGCAAAAAAGAGAGAAAAAACAGCTCTATATAGACGAAATTAACGATACAGAGTCCCCGGAGGCACCCCCTCCACAACCAAAAGCTAAAAAGGACAAAAAACCAAATAAAGAGGAAATGCCTTGGGATAACCACATAGAAAAACATCACCGGGAAAAAAGCCCGGCACAACCCACTGAGGATAGAGCTGAAGATGTGGAGTACGGGCATATAAATTTTGAAAACGAAGCCCCTCCTGCACCTGTGGAGAGTCAAAAACGAAAAATAGAGATTTTCGATAAATTAGATGAGGGCAATGCCGAAATTACCGAGTCGGCTAAAAAGTTTTACGTAAATCCGCCTTTAGATTTGCTAAAAGATGCGGAGTTGCCAAATAAACTTTCAAGCGAAGAAATTAAAGAAAAGGCATCCATATTGGAAAACACCCTTGCAAGCTTTAATGTTACGGCAACTGTGGTAAATGTAAGCTACGGCCCTGTTATTACAAGATACGAGTTACAGCCGGCACCGGGGGTTAAGGTTAATAAAATTGTTAATCTTGCAGACGATATTGCCATGAATTTATCCGCAAAAGATGTGCGTATAGAGGCGCCTGTTCCGGGAAAACCCGTAGTTGGTATAGAAATCCCCAACGCAAAAAAAAGCATGGTGGGCATAAAAGAGCTTTTGGCGGACGAAAAATATATTGCCAACAAAAACCCTATATCTTTTGCATTAGGTAAGGATATTGCAGGAGAAAACGTATATGCATCAATAGATAAAATGCCTCATTTACTTATAGCCGGGCAAACGGGGGCAGGTAAGAGTGTGTGCATTAATTCTCTTATTATAAGCATATTGTACCACTCCACACCCGGCGATGTTAAGATGATTATGATAGACCCTAAGGTGGTTGAGCTAAACGCATACAACGGCATAGAGCATTTGCTTATTCCTGTGGTTACAGACCCTAAAAAAGCCTCCTCCGCACTTAATTGGGCGGTAAACGAGATGACAATGCGTTACAGAATGTTTGCGGCCAAAGGGGCTAAAGATTTAGCAAAATACAACGAGGTAATTGTAGCCGAGGGTAGCGAAAAACTCCCTAAAATACTGGTTATCGTAGACGAGCTTGCAGATTTAATGATGGTAGCTCCGGGAGAGGTGGAAGAGGCTATTTGCAGAATTGCACAGCTTGGCAGAGCCTCCGGCATACATTTAATTATAGCTACTCAACGTCCTTCGGTAGATGTTATAACGGGTATTATTAAAGCAAATGTACCGTCAAGGATTGCTTTTTCCGTATCATCTCAAATAGACTCACGTACTATAATAGATAAGGCAGGGGCGGAAAAACTTTTAGGGCACGGCGATATGCTGTTTTACCCATCGGGAGCACCAAAACCCATGCGTTTGCAAGGTTGCTTTATTTCGGAAAACGAGGTGGAGGCGGTTACAAACTTCCTAAAAGAAAAATCCACTCCTGCCTACGACGAAAAGGTAATGAACGGTATTTCCAAGGATTCCGCAAATATTTTTGCAGGCAAAGAAACACAAGACGAGCTTTTTATAAAAGCGGTGGAAATAGTTTTAGAATACGAGCAAGCGTCAACATCCATGTTGCAAAGACGGCTTAAGGTAGGGTACGCAAGGGCTGCACGGCTTATTGACGAAATGGAGGAAAATGGCATTGTGTCTATGGCGGACGGCAGTAAGCCACGTAATGTGCTTATTTCCAAAACACAATTTGAGGAAATGCTGGGTAACTCGGAAGATTAAATTTAAAAAGAGGGAAATTATATGGCTGTAAAATTAGGAATAATTTCTTTGGGATGTCCCAAAAATACCATCGATACAGAGGTTATGTTAGCCTTACTTAAAGATGAATACGAGTTTGTGCCAACTATGGAGGAGGCAGACATCGTAATTATTAACACCTGCGCTTTTATTGCAGAAGCAAAAGAGGAAACCATAAACACTATATTGGAGGCAGAGCAACAAAAGCGGTTTCACGGACTAAAGGGCATTATTGTAACGGGTTGCTATCCCGAAAGGTACAAAGAGAGACTCCTTGAAAAAATGCCTCGTGTAGATGCCTTTTTAGGAGTTGCCGCCTACAAAGATATTAAAGACGCAATAAACTGCGTACTAAAAGGGGAAAAATACATAAACTTTGCGGATTTAAGTTTTGACGAAACAAAGTACAACAGAGTTGTAACCACTTTAAAACCTACCGCATACGTAAAAATTGCGGACGGTTGCAATAATAAATGCAGTTATTGCGTAATACCTTCTATAAGAGGGGAGTATCGCAGCAGAAAAACGGAGGATATTACATCCGAAGTGGAAAAACTTGCAAAAGACGGATACAGCGAAATTATTTTAGTTGCCCAAGACACCACAAAGTACGGCATAGATTTATACGGCAAAGCCTCCCTTAGTAATTTAATAGAAAAATGCGCAAAAATAGAGGGTGTAAAGTGGTTGCGTATTTTATACATGTATCCCGAGGATATAACGGACGAAATTTTAGATACCATGCTTAAATACGACAACGTGGTAAAATATATAGAGATGCCCGTGCAACATTTTGACGACAGAATACTAAAACTAATGAACCGAAAAAACTCCAAGCAATCCATATACGATACGGTTGAAAGAATAAGAAGCAAGTCTAAAGACTTTGTTTTGCGTACAACGGTAATAGTCGGTTTCCCCTCGGAAAAAAGGGAGGAAGTGGACGAAATTTCCAAATGCTTAAAGGAAATTAAATTCGATAATTTAGGGGTGTTTGCTTACTCCGCACAACGTGGCACTACTGCATACGATATGGAGGAGCAAATAGACGAAGAAGAAAAAGAGTTTAGAAAGGATGCCATTATTAATTTGCAGTCCTACATCTCTTACGAAAAAAAGAAGGACAGAATAAACAAGGACTACGAGGTACTAATAGAGGGTAAAGATTCGGATACCGGCTTTTATTACGGGCGTTCAAGAGAGGAAATTCCCGAAGTGGACGGTAAAATTTTTATTAATGCCAAAAAAGTTTTAGAGCAAGGCAAGTTTTACAATGTAAAAATTACAAAAGCCTATAATTATGATTGTGTGGGAGAACTTATTTGAGTATTATGCGTAAAAATAACATTCCCAACTTAATAACCCTATTTAGAATTGTGCTTATTCCTGTATTTTTGATTTTTTATTTGTTAAACATACAAGATTGGTATATATACTCTGCTATAATATTTATTGTAGCGGCAATTACCGACTGGTTGGACGGCTATCTTGCTCGCAAATGGAAGATAGAGTCTAACTTTGGAAAACTGTGGGACCCTATTGCAGATAAACTACTGGTGCTGGCAGCCCTGCTGCTTTTGCAAGACTATGGCAAAATAAGCTTTATAGTTGTGCTTATAATAGTTTCAAGAGAGCTTATTATAGGAGGAGTACGTGCCCTTGTAGCATCTAAAGGGGTTGTAATAGCGGCGGATAAATCCGGTAAATTAAAAACGGTTGTGCAGTTTGTGGCAATAGTATTGTTACTGCTTAACGATTTTAACACAAATATACCCATAGGACAGGTGCTTATTTGGGTTAGTGTGGCATTATCTGTGTACTCTTGCATAGAATATATAGTTAAAAACTCTAAGTTTTTGAAAGATTGAGGAATAGTATGGAAAAAGAAAAAGCAACTGAGACAGAATCAACAAAAGAAGAAACGACTACCAAAGCCAAGGGAAAAAAAGCAGAGGCAGAAATTTCTCCAAAAGAAAAGGCGCTGGAGGTAACACTATCTCAAATAGAAAAGCAATTTGGCAAAGGCTCTGTAATGAAGTTAGGGGAGGCAGCCGCCAATTTAAGCTACTCCGTTATACCTACCGGCTGTTTGGAAATAGACATTGCTTTAGGAGTGGGTGGAGTACCGAGAGGCAGAATTATAGAAATATACGGGCCGGAATCCTCGGGTAAAACCACGGTTGCACTGCATATTATTGCAGAAACTCAAAAATCCGGCGGTGTTGCCGCATTTATAGATGCAGAGCATGCCTTAGACCCAACCTATGCAAAAAAATTAGGAGTGGATATAGATAATTTATACGTTTCTCAACCGGATACGGGAGAGCAAGCGTTAGAGATTACAGAAGCCCTTGTAAGAAGTGGTGCAATAGATGCCATAGTTGTAGACTCCGTGGCGGCGCTGGTGCCAAAATCGGAAATCGAGGGCATAATGGGGGACTCACACATGGCGGCGCAAGCAAGGCTTATGAGCCAAGCATTAAGAAAGTTAGCCGGCGTTATTAATAAATCTAACTGCATTGTTATATTTATTAACCAACTAAGAGATAAAATAGGCGTAACCTTCGGCTCTCCCGAAACTACTACGGGGGGTAAGGCACTTAAATTTTACGCAACCATTAGGATGGATATAAGAAGAATAGAATCCATAAAAGTAGGAGACCAAGTAATAGGCAACAAAACAAAGGTTAAAATAGTTAAAAACAAGGTAGCACCACCCTTTAAGGTGGTGGAGTTTGAAATCTACTACGGCGAGGGTGTAAGCCTTACCGCAAGCCTAATCAACTTAGGTGTGCAACTGGGTATTGTAAATAAATCGGGTGCATGGTTCTCTTATAAAGGGGAGCAAATTGGGCAAGGTAGAGATAACGCAAGAAAATATTTGGCAGAGCATACCGATGTTGCGGAAGAAATTAAGCAGGAAATACTAAAAAGTTACAGTCTCGGACAATACAACGATGTTATCGGCTGTGTGGCAGACGACGACGGTAATATAGAATTTCCCTCCTCCGAGACGGTACCTCAACCCAAAAGTAAGGTTACGGGAAAAACTAAATCATAAAAAAACCATAGGTGGTGCAGTATCCTAGTCGGTACTGCCGGTTTTGAAGGCGGGCCTAAAAATCCGTTAAAGGGCACATCGATGAAGTTTCTTGTGTTGGCTGCTGACGCCCCGTCGGGAGCTGGTGCTGGGAGTTAAGAAAAAAGGGCGATCCATAAGGGCATATGGGCGTTGACCCTTCTTTCGCGGAGACCTATTGTGGTGGAAGTAATTTTACTGCTTAGGATTAAACCTGTATTGCGGTTAAAGCTGTGTACAGTGTAGCCTGTCTTGAGTTAGTATGGGGGATAGTGCTAATGCAGCCTTTTTGTATTCGCGATGCAAGAGGGTAAAAGCGGTGCTGAAACCATACCGGCAAAAAAGACTAAAAACCGGAATTGTGCTGAAGAGGAAAGCTCCTAGGCTGATGCGTTTTCGCAGGCAATGCGGGGATTATAGTGTGGTTATAATTAGGCAATCAGGTCAAATGTACGGCAACGTTATTTTGTTGGCTTTAAAGGGAAACCGCTTTTTCGGCGACGAAAAGTAGGCCGATAGGGAAATCCTACCTGACCATATACTGCAAGGTCTACCCGTGTTGTCACCACCTTTTTATATATCATAGTAAGGCGCTTTGCGTCTAAGTTACATAAATAAACAGGTATTATGAAAGTTATTAAGTTTTGGACAATTAAAATTTTTTTTATAACGCTGATAATTGCAGGCGGTGTTTCTGTGCTAACCGAGTATTTTTTGGCGGATATGCCTTTAATACAAGCTTTGCTTATACTTATTGCACTAATTTTGGTTGGTGTAATTTTTGATGTTGTAGGAGTTGCCTTTGCAAGTTGCGACCAAGCGCCCTTTATTGCAATGTCTTCCAAAAAAAATAAAAAGGCCCATTACGCTTTAAAACTTTTAAAAAACGCAGACGTGGTGTCTAACTTTTGCAACGATGTAATAGGGGACGTATGCGGTATTGTAAGCGGTGCGGCAGGTGCCGCCATTACCCTCAAAGCATTGGTGTATTTTGAAAGTGTAGATACTTTAGTAATATCCATTGTAGTATCCTCTCTTATTGGTGCGTTTACCGTTGCGGGAAAAGCCATAGGTAAGAGTTTTGCATTAAAAAACAGTAAAAAAATAGTGCTTGCCATAGGCTCTATGGTGCATTTCTTTTCCTTTAAAAAAAGGGACAACTAATGAAAAAGCGTATAGATATACTCCTAACGGAAAAAGAGCTTGCAAAAAGCAGAGAGAAGGCAAAGGCGCAAATAATTGCAGGCAATGTGTATGCAAATAACGTTTTGGTTAAAAACCCTTCTCAAACTTTTGATGATGATGTGCAAATACGCATAAAAGAAGACGAATGCCCCTACGTTTCAAGGGGTGGGCTTAAGCTTAAAAAGGCAATTACGCAGTTTAATATAGATTTGCAAAACAAGGTTTGTTTGGACATTGGTGCATCTACGGGGGGGTTTACCCATTGTATGCTTCTAAGCGGTGCTTCTTACGTATATGCGATAGATGTGGGCTATGGACAGTTTGATTGGAGTTTGCGAAACAATAAAAATGTGGAGCTTTACGAACGCACCAACGCACGATACTTAGAAAAATTTGAAAAACCCATAGATTTTGTAAGTGTGGATGTTTCGTTTATATCTCTAAATTTAATTTTTCCGGCTATTAAAAATGTTGCGCCTAATGCGCAAATTGTAACATTAATTAAACCGCAGTTTGAGGCAGGCAAAAACAAGGTGGGCAAAAAAGGGGTAGTAAGGGAGCAGTCAACCCACATAGAAGTAATTAATAACGTGATAAACTACGGCAAAAACTACGGCTTTTACGTGGGTGGCGTAACATATTCCCCCATTAAAGGGCCAAACGGCAATATAGAATATCTTGCGTTTTTTTCTCATCACCATAAAGAAACATACTTTGATGTAGTAACTGTTGTAAAAAATGCCCACATAAATCTGTAAATTAACAACTTGTATATTTTAATAAAATAATATATACTATTAGCATAATAAAAAAGGATTTAGTATGGTTAAATTTGGTATTTACGCAAACATAGAAAAAGACGAAGCCTTAACCTCTTCTAAAATGCTTATAGAGCAACTAAGTAAGCTAAGTCTTAATATTTGCTACGACGAATGTATCGCAAAGGCACTAAACATTACTAATTATGAGGATGCCTGTAATTCGGATGTGCTTTTTGTATTAGGCGGAGACGGCACTATACTTAGGGCGGCAAAAAAATATATTTGCTGTAAAATGAATATTCTTGGGATAAACCTTGGCAGAATAGGTTTTCTTACGGAAATTTATGCCAAAGATATTAATATGGCGGTAGAAAGCATTTTACAGGGCAACTACCATGTAGATAAACGAATGGTGCTCAATGGCTGTTTAATCACAAATAATCAAGAGCAAAGCCATTTGGCACTAAACGATATTGTAATAACCAAAAATGCCGTATCAAGAATTATAGGACTAGATTTATACATTAATGATAAAAAGGCGGAAACATATATGGGGGACGGTATTATAGTTGCAAGCCCCACAGGCTCTACGGCATACTCACTTTCTGCCGGTGGGCCTATAATTGCACCTTCGGTAAACTGCTTGCTTGTAACTCCTATTTGTCAGCACTCCTTGTATTCCAGAAGTTTAGTGCTAAAATCTACGGATATTGTAAAGGTGGTGCCTCATAAGGAAAATATTACGGCACAAATATCTTTAGATGGGCAGGAAGAGTTTGATTTTGCCTCCACCCACTCCATAATAATAGAAAAATCCGATGTTAAAGCAAGGTTTATACGATTTGAAGAGGTAAACTTCTTTTCGTTGCTAAAATGCAAACTTTCGCTTTGGAGCACAGATTAACAAAGGGGTAAGAATGAAATTACTAAGGCACAACAAAATATTGGAAATTATAAAAAATAATGAGATAGAAACCCAAGACGACCTTGTATTAATGCTTAAAAACGCAGGGTTTAAGGTTACACAAGCAACAATTTCTCGTGATATTAAAGAGCTTTCCCTTGTTAAAACCCAAACCAAATACGGCAAATATAAGTACAGCGTAAATATTTCCAAGCAAAGCAAGGATATTGACGTTTTTATACGGATTTTTAAAGAAACGGTGCTATCTATCGACTATTCTTTAAGTTTAATTGTGGTAAAAACCATGCAGGGTAGTGCAAATGCGGTGGCAGAAGCCATAGACAACCTGAATTTCGAGGGTATTATGGGTAGTATTGCAGGGGATAACACAATTTTTGTTGCAACAACTTCGGAGGCAATTTCCGGAGATATTGCGGATAAATTTAAAGATATGCTAAAGTAGGTTTTTTATGCTTAAGAGTTTGTATATTAAAAATATAGCCTTAATTAAAGAGCTTTCCATAGAATTTGAAGGCGGTCTTAATATTTTAAGCGGAGAGACGGGTGCAGGTAAATCCATTATTATAGACTCTGTAAACTTAATTTTAGGCGAACGTGCAGATAAAGAGCTTATAGGCAAGCATGCTGAAAGTGCGGTGGTAGAAGGCAGTTTTAAAATTGACCAAAACCGTTTTTTAGATTTTTTTGAGGAAAACGCCATAGATGCAGACGAAGAGCTGATAATTACAAGACAACTAACCTCCGCAGGCAAAAATATTTGCAGAATAAACGGTGTTATGGTTAGCCTTGCCATACTTAAAGGGCTTACGGACAAAATTGTGGATTTGCACGGTCAGCACGAGCATCAATCCTTACTGTACAGAGAAAATCACCTTAAATTTATAGATGCTTTTGTGGACTTAAAAAAAGAAAAGGACGCAATACACAAATTGCTTGCAGAGTACGGGCAAATTAATAACCGCCTTGCCTCCATTGGCACGGACACAAAAAAAAGGCAGGAAGAAATAGACCTACTAACCTACCAAACGGAAGAAATTGAAAAGGCATCACTAAAAATAGGGGAGTTAGAAGCACTTAAAGAGGAGCGTAACCTTTTAATTAACGCAGGCAAAATATACGAAGTGCTAAACATAGGGTACGAAGGGCTATACAACGGCACAGAATACTCAAGCGGTGCGGTTAGCGTTATAAAATCGGTGGTGGACAGCTTGGGCAGTATTGCAGAATACAGCAAAGAATACGCAGACTTACACCAACGCTTAACAGACAGCTACTATACCTTTGAGGAAAGCGCTCACGAGTTAAACAGCCTTGCAAACAACATAGAGTTTGACGAAGCACGGCAAAACGAGGTGGAGATGCGTGTAGATTTAATTAATAATCTACTCAGAAAATACGGTGGCACGGAAGAGGATGTTTTAGAGTATTTTGAAACCTCTAAACAACGCATAGAGGACTTACTAAACTCCGAAAGTATGCTAATTAAGCTAAACAAGGAAAAGGACGAGGTTTATTTAAAACTCTACGAAAAATACACAGAGCTTTCCGCAAAACGCAAAAAAGCAGGTAAAAAAGTGGCGGATTTGCTAATTAAAGAACTTAAAGATTTAGGCATGATAAACACTCGGTTTGAGGTTATGTTTACACCAATGCCACAAATAGAGGAAAAGCAAACGGGGAACAACGGGTTAGACGAATGCGAGTTTTACATAAGCGCAAACGCAGGGGAGGATTTAAAGCCCCTGTCTAAAACCTCGTCAGGAGGGGAGATTTCTCGTATTATGCTTGCCTTTAAGAATATTTCCGCAGGTACAGACAATATTTCCACTTTAATTTTTGATGAGATAGATACCGGTATAAGCGGTAAAATGGCGCAGGTTGTAGCCAAAAAAATGGCGCAAATAGCAAAAACACGGCAGGTAATATGTGTAACCCACCTACCGCAAATTGCGGCAATGGCGGATAAAAACTTTTTAATAGAAAAATCAGAAGAAAAAAATACCACCAACACCAAAATAGTAAGCCTAAACGAAAAGGAAAAACTAAAGGAAATTGTACGGCTTATAGGAGGAATAGAAAGCGCCAACGCACAGGTGCATGCAATGGAGTTAGTAGAAAATGCACAAAAACTAAAAGAAAGTATTTGAGGAGCAAATGTTTAAAAATGCCTTAGTGGCGGAACAAAATAAACAATATGCCGCAGAAGTTAAGGGGATGATTTCTGAGATTGCAAATAATATTGTATGCTGTTACGACGGCAGAGAGGCAATTTTACTGTATGAGAAACTAAAACCCGATATAATACTTATAGAAACCATACTACCAAACTACGACGGCTTTGAAATTATGGAAAAAATATATAACGACGATATTATAAAAATAATGCTTACTTCCATAAATAAGGATTTTTTAATAAAAAAAGCATTTGATTTAAAAGCCGATTATATATTTGTAAAGCCATATGCAAAAAATGTTTTTGTAAAGCGGATAGTGCAGGCTTGGGAGTTTAAGAACAGCGGTTTTAATGGCACTCTTAATGCAGAGGAATACATTAACGAAAATATAACAAAAATACTTAAACAGCTTGGCATACCCCTAAAATTTAAGGGCTATACATATATTAAAGATGCCCTTTGCATAATGTATACAAACAGCAATAAATCGGTTACAATAAAAGAGGTATACTTAGAGATAGCCAAAAAGCACAACACCACCTATTTAAGTGTGGAGCGCAATATACGCCATGCAATAGAAACGGCAATGGAGAGAGGCAACATTACGTTTATAGAAGAGTTTTTCGGGTATACTATAAGTGCGGCAAAGGGCAAACCCACCAACGGAGAATTTTTAGCCGCTCTTGCAGACAGAATTTTATAAAAATTATATAACAGGGGAAAATAAATGTTAGAAAGAATAACAAAAGCAAAAGAGTATATTAAAAGCAAAACGGATTTTGTACCCCAAGTTGTGATTGTGTTAGGCTCGGGGCTCTCGGGGTATTCGGATAATTTAGATGTTGTGTGTGAGTTTGATTATGCACAAATACCCGGATTTCCCATATCCACCGCACCCAGCCACAAAGGCAAGCTGTATTTTGCAAAAAAAGACAACAAAAATATAGCGGTGCTTGCAGGGCGGTTTCATTGCTACGAGGGGTACAATGCAGAGGAGACGGTAATACCCTTGCGTACCTTAATTATGATAGGGGCAAAAACGGTACTTTTGACAAATGCGGCAGGGGGCATAAACAAAGCCTTTAGTGCAGGGGATTTAATGATAATTACCGACCACATAAACTTTTCGGGTATCAACGTGCTTAAGGGCAAAAATATGGAAGATTTTGGTGTGCGGTTTCCCGATATGTCCTATGCTTACAGCCCTAAGCTAAACGGTTTGCTAAAAGAAGTGGCAAATACCCAAGGCATACCGCTAAAGGAGGGTATTTACGCATATATGGTAGGCCCTTCTTACGAAACACCGGCAGAAATACGTGGCTTGCGTGCTTTAGGAGCGGATGCAGTAGGTATGAGCACGGTACACGAGGTTGTGGCATGCTCTCATGCTAATATAGATGTGTGCGCCTTATCCTGCATTAGCAATTTAGCAGCCGGAGTAACTAAAGAAAAACTTACAATAGAGGAAATTTTTGAGGCAGGCAAAAAGGTAGCAGGCAAAATGACTCTGCTTGTAGACGAATTTATAGCAAAATTATAGCTTATAGCTATACTAATAAAAAAGCGTAAGAGCGAAAAAAATCATATTAAGAGAGGTAACTATGAATTTTTCAAGATTTAACGATCCACAATATTGGATGGGTTTATTATATGCCATACCGGCGGTGCTTATAGCATTTTCCGTACACGAGTATTTTCATGCTTATGCGGCTTATAAATGCGGAGACCCAACGGCAAAAAACTTAGGCAGGATGACAATGGACCCAACAAAGCATTTAGACTTGCTGGGTACAATTTGTTTGCTGTTGTTTGGCTTTGGTTGGGCAAAACCCGTGCCTATAAACCCACGTAACTTCAAAAAATACAAAAAGCATAACTTAATAGTGGCACTTGCAGGCATTATTGCAAATTTAGTGCTATCCTTTATTGTGTACGGAATATTCTTTTTTTCGGTAAACGGGGGAGTAACCAACGAAATATACATAAATATTTTAAGGCCTATAATTTCCCTAAATATTGCACTTGCCATATTTAACGTACTGCCCATACCCCCTTTAGACGGTTTTTCCTTAATAAGTACATTTATACCGGCTAAATACGCAAACATCACCAACGGGCTGTACAGGTACGGCTTTATTATACTGCTCATACTTATTTTTACAGGTTTTACGAGTATTGTGTTAGGCGGGCTGTCAGGGATTATTCAGTTTGGTTACTATCAGTTTTACTCTTTGTTTTTATTTTAATGGCATACCAAATTAAGCTTGCGCAGTTTGAAGGGCCTTTTGACCTACTGCTCCATTTAATAAACAAAGCCAAAATAAATATAGAGGATATTTTTGTATACGAAATTACAAGGCAGTATTTGGAATATATGGAAGAAATAGAAACGGTAGATATGGACAAAGCCTCCGATTTCTTAAATATGGCGGCTAATTTGGTGTATATTAAATCTCGAAGTTTACTCCCAAGCAGAGAGGAATTAAACGAGGAAGGGGAGGTAGTTGACCCTCAAGCGGAGTTAATAGAGCGCCTAAGAGAATACAAGGTGTTTAAAGAGCTTAGCCTAAAGCTAAAAGAGGCAGAAAAAAACGCAGAAAGCTACTATTACAGACTCCCCGAAGAAATATTTGAAGAGCAGGAGTTTGTTTTGGAAGATAGTGATGTTTCTGCTCTGTATTTAGCTTTGGTGGATATGCTAAAGCGAGATGTTAAACCAAAGTTTTACGAAGAAGTAAAAATTACTAACGATGCTTTTAGCATTAGACTGCAAAAAAGCTACATACTTGAAAGGCTATATAATGAAAGGCAGGTGTATTTTTATTCCCTTTTTGAAAATACACGCACACCAATGGAAGTTGCGGTTACATTTATAGCCCTTTTAGAGCTTTGGCATATAGACAAAATAAAGGTTATGCAAAAGGAGCATTTTAAAGATATTCTTATAGAGGAAAAACTAAGGGAAGGTATGGTAAGTTAGCTTTGACACAAAAAGAAATAGAAAACGCAATATACGCCGTTCTCTTTGTATGTGGAGAGCCCATAGAGGTTGCAACCTTTGTAAGTGCTTTAGATGTAGACTTAGAGGAGATAGAAGAGGCTTTAGAGCGCATCACCAAAAAAAGCGAGGATGAGGGCATTGTACTTAGGCGTACAGAAGATAAGTTGCAGTTATGCACCAATCCAAAATATGCAAGCTATGTTAAAAATGTGGTAAATCCGGTTAAAAAGGAAGCATTAAGCCTGTCTGTGATAGAAACACTAAGCATTATTGCCTACAAGCAACCTGTAACAAGGGGCGATATTGAGGCTATAAGAGGAGTAAGGTCTAACTATGCGGTTTCTACCCTTTTAGACCTTAATTTAATTAAAGAGAGCGGTAGAAAGGATGTTTTGGGAAAACCATCCTTGCTTATTACCACAGACGCTTTTTTAAGGCATTTTGGCATAGCTTCTTTAGAGGAGTTGCCAATAATTAATTTCGAGGAATACTCAAAAACAGAGGAGACAGAATAAATGAGGTTACAAAAATTTTTGGCGGATGCAGGTATATCCTCCAGAAGAAAAGCAGAAGAGCATATTTTAGAGGGCAGAGTGGAGGTAAACGGCGTTACCGTTAAGGAAATGGGTTTTATAGTAGACCCCATTACAGATAAAGTTAAGTTTATGGGCAAAGATGTATGCCCTTCATCCAAAAAGATTTATATAATGCTAAACAAGCCGGCAGGCTATGTCAGCACCTGCAAGGACGAAAAGGGCAGAAAAACTGTAATGCACCTGCTAAAAGGTATAGATGAAAGGCTGTACCCCGTGGGCAGACTGGATTTTACCACAGAAGGACTGCTTATTATGACAAACGACGGAGACCTTGCAAATAAACTAACCCACCCAAAACACAGTATACAAAAAAAGTATCTTGCGGTAGCAGATAGTGAGGTTACGGAAAGAGATTTAGAAATACTTTCTAAAGGGGTGGAAATAGACGGTTATAAAACTGCACCCGCAATATTTAAACTAATAGACAGTAGCGAGGATAGAAGCGAGATTATATGCGTAATTGCAGAGGGTAAAAACAGGCAAATAAGAAGGATGTTTGAAGCCATAGACAAAAACATTTGCTACCTAAAACGTGTAGGGGTAGGGGATATTAAATTAGGAAACCTAAAAAAAGGGAAATACAGAGAGCTTACACAAGAAGAGGTGGAGTATCTTAAAAAAATAAAATAGTTTGAATTTTCTTCCATTAATTAGTATAATTATTATATGTGTGAATATAAATTACTAAAAAACCATATTATAGAAAACAAACTTAAATATCATATAGAAACCTACGGTTGCGCTATGAATAACCACGAGAGCGAAAAACTGGCAGGTATATTGGAGCAAACGGGATTTACTTTAGGAGACAAAGCAAATGCCGATTTTATTATATTTAATACCTGTTGCGTAAGGGAAAATGCAGAGCAAAAAACCTTTGGCAATGTGGGCAAGCTAAAAAAACGCAAAAAGGACAACCCAAACCTAATTATTGCCGTTTGCGGTTGTATGACTCAACAACAAGATGTGGCGCAAAAGCTAATAGCCACCTTTCCTTTTGTGGATATTGTGTTTGGCACGCATAATTTGCATCGCCTAAAAGATTTACTGAATACTCACATAATTAACAAGCAAAAGGTTACAGAAATTGTAGAGGACACCCAAATTTACGAAGATATTGCAATAAAACGCAGTTTTCCTCTTGCAAGCGTAAATATAATGTACGGGTGTAACAACTATTGCTCCTACTGCATTGTGCCCTATGTAAGAGGTAGGGAACGCTCAAGAACACCTCAAAATATACTTAAAGAAATAAACACCCTTGCAAATGAGGGGTACAGGGAAGTAATGCTACTTGGGCAAAACGTAAACTCTTACAACGGCGGTATAACCTTTCCTAAACTGCTTAAGGAAATTTGCTTAAACACAGGTATAGAGCGCATAAGATTTATGACTTCTCACCCAAAAGATGCGACAGAAGAGCTAATCGAGGTTATGGCAAGGCACAGCAAAATTGCAAAGCATATACATCTACCCGTACAATCGGGCAGTACAAACATTTTAAGTATGATGAACAGAGGGTATACAAGGCAAGATTACCTAAATTTAGTTGCAAATATAAGAAAAAGCATTCCTTCCATTGCAATTACCACAGATATTATAGTGGGCTTTCCCACCGAGACGGAGGAGGACTTTAAACAAACGCTGTCCTTGATAAGAGAGGTTAGGTTTGAGTCCGCCTTTACCTTTGTGTACTCAAAAAGGAGTGGTACTAAAGCGGCAGGTATGGAGGGGCAAATTAGCGAGGAAATAAAAAAACAGCGCATTATGGAGCTTGTTGCTTTGCAAAACGGCATAACCGAGGAAATAAACAAAGGCCACGAGGGAAGTGTGCAACGAGTGCTTGCAGAAAGTGTAAGCCTACGGAATAATGCGCATATTTGCGGAAAAACAACCGGTTTTAAAACGGTTAATTTTGAAGGTGGCAAGGACTTAATAGGGCAATTTGTAGATGTAAAAATAATTAAAGGTAAAAAAACTACCTTGTTTGGAGAAATAATATAATGCTAACGCCAATGATGCAACAATATTTGGATTTAAAAGAAGAATATCAAGACTGCATACTAATGTTTCGTTTAGGGGATTTTTACGAGATGTTTTTTGATGATGCAAAAACTGCGTCAAATGTACTGGAAATTGCCCTTACAGGCAGAGATTGCGGTATGCAGGAGCGTGCGCCGATGTGCGGAGTGCCTCACCACAGCGTGGATAATTATATAGCAAAATTAATTGCCCAAGGCTATAAGGTTGCAATTTGCGACCAACTCGAAGCCCCCGTGGCAGGCAAAAGCATAGTTAAAAGGGGTATTACAAGGGTAATTACACCGGGTACCGTAATAGAAAACTCAATGTTGGAGGAAGGGGAAAACAACTATTTAATGTGCATTGCCTACCCTAAAGAAAAAGAGGGCAACATCATTGGAATTTCTTATTGCGATGTTTCCACAGGGGAGCTTTGCACCGCAAGTTTTGAGGAAGAGTCGGGGCTTTTAAACGAAATTATACGTGTCAACCCAAAAGAAATTATAACAGCAGACAGCCACATAAAAAACTTACTTATAACCTTAGAGCACGCAAGGCTTAAACATATTTTTGCCAACCCCTATTTTGATTATGCTTTTGACGAGCAAAATGCAAAAGACCGACTAAAAGAGCATTTCAAAGTGCATAATTTAGATGCCTTTTCCCTTGGGCACAGCCAAATAGTAAGCACAGGGGCATTAGTTGGGTATTTATACGGTACGCAAAAAAATTCTTTGTTGCACATAAATAAAATAGTTAATAAAAACAAGGACAACTACATTACAATAGACAACAACACCAGACGCAATTTAGAGCTTACACGCACCATTAAAGATAACTCTAAAAAAGGCTCGCTACTTTGGCTTATAAACAAAACCAAAACCGCCATGGGTGCAAGGCTTTTAAACAAATATATTTTAGTACCCCTAAAAAACCCAAAAGAAATTAATTTGCGTTTAGATGCGGTAGAGGAAATAAAAGAGGATATGTACTTACGCAACTCCCTTTGCGAGTATTTAAAGGGTGTATACGATTTAGAGCGTATTATAACCAAAATTTCCTACGGCACAATAGACGGCAGGGATTGCCTTTCTTTAAAAAACTCTCTTAATGCCATTCCTTATATTAAAGAGCTGTTAAAGGATGCAAAAAGCGATTTACTTAAAGAAATTTACGCAAATACAGATACCCTCGAAGATGTGTATTCTTTGCTGAATGAAGCCATTAACGAGGATTGTCCTCACTCAATTACAGAGGGCAACATTATAAAACAGGGGTTTTCTGTGGAGGTAGATGCTTTAATAGACGCATGCATCAACGGCAAAAATTGGCTTGCGGAGTTAGAGGCAAAGGAGAGGGAGCAAACGGGTATTAAAAACCTAAAAATAGGCTATAATAAAGTATTTGGCTATTTTATAGAGGTCACAAAGTCCAACATTACCCAAGTACCTTACAGATATTTGCGCAAACAAACCCTATCTAACTGCGAAAGATACATCACAGAAGAGCTAAAAAGTTTGGAGGACACCATTTTAGGTGGAGAGGAAAAGCGTAACACCTTAGAGTATAAACTGTTTTTAGAGCTAAGGGATTACATTGCTACCTGTATAGAGCGTATACAACAAACGGCGGCTAACATTGCTATTCTTGATTGTATGCAGTCCTTTGCATTTGTGGCATACGAAAATAATTATGTAAAGCCTAAAATAAAAACCAATGGTAAAATAGATATTAAAGAGGGTAGACACCCCGTTGTAGAAAAGCTAAATAAAATGACTTTTGTGCCAAACGATGCCCTTTTAGACAAGGAAACCAATAATATGCTACTTATTACAGGGCCTAATATGGCAGGCAAAAGTACCTTTATGCGCCAAATCGGTTTAATAGTGCTTATGGCACAAATAGGGTGTTTTGTGCCGGCAAAAAGTGCGGAAATTTCCATAGTTGACAGAATTTTTACCCGTGTTGGCGCAAGCGATGATTTAGCCTCCGGACAAAGTACCTTTATGGTGGAAATGAACGAGCTTGCAAACATTCTTAACTGTGCAACCAAAGACAGCCTAATAATTTTAGACGAAATCGGCAGAGGTACAAGCACGGTGGACGGTATGTCTATTGCTTGGGCAAGTATAGAGTACATTATAAATAAAATAGGTGCAAAAACTCTGTTTGCAACCCATTATCACGAACTTACAGAGCTTGAACACACGTTCAAAAACCTAAAGAATTTTTCCGTAGCCGTAAAAGAGATGGGTAGCGAAATTATTTTTCTGCACAAAATAATAAAAGGCGGTACGGATAAAAGTTTTGGTATAGAGGTTGCACGTTTGGCAGGATTGCCAAACGAGGTAATAACGCAGGCAAATAAGTTTTTGGATATTCTGCAAAAATTCGAGCTTTCTCTTAGCAACGCAAACGATGCCACCAAGGGCGAAAAACCCAAACAACCAAAGAGTCTGCCTAAGTTTTTAAAACAGTTAGATAATATAGACTTAAACAGCCTAACCCCCATAGAAGCGCTAAATGTGCTAAACAGCTTAAAACAGGATTACGAAAATGAAAAGAATTAGTATGCTAAACGAGCAGGTGTATACTCGCATAGCCGCAGGCGAAGTTGTGGCAAACCCTGCCGCCGTAGTAAAAGAGTTATGCGAAAACTCCATAGATGCCGCCTCTACCGCCATAACGGTGGAAATAAAAGAGGGGGGCAAAAAATATATAAGGGTAAGCGACAACGGTAGTGGAATACACAAAGAGGATATTTTGCTAACCATAGAAAAACACGCCACCAGTAAAATCTCACTTTTAGAGGATTTAGATAATATTTCTACAATGGGCTTTAGGGGGGAGGCACTTTTTAGCATTAGTGCGGTAAGTAATTTAACTATTAGCAGTCGTACCAATGACAGCAACGAGGGTTGCGTGCTAAAGGTTGTTGACAACCAAAAAAATGTAGCTTATGCAGGACTGCCCGAGGGCACAACCATTACTGTGGAAAACCTTTTTTATAACGTACCGGCAAGGCTTAAGTTTTTAAGCAACACCACACGGGAGACGGTTGGGGTTTCAAATATAATGGCAAAGCTTATTTTAGCCAACCCGGATATTGCCTTTAAATACATAAATAACGACAAAATAATCTATCAAAGCCCGGGTAACAATAAAGCCATAGATGCACTTATGAGCATTTACGACAGTAACATAAAAAACAAAGTTAAGGAAGTCAATTACAGCAAGGATGATATTTTAATTACAGGTTATGTGTCCGCCCCCGATTTTTTATATAGATCTACCGCAAATATTTCCGTATTTGTAAATAACAGGTATATAAAATCCAAAAGTATACAGGAGCAAATTATTCACTCCTATGGTGAACGTCTGCTTAAGGGGCATTTCCCCTTAGCTGTTATTAGCATTCAAATACCTTACGATTTAGCGGATGTAAACGTACACCCCAACAAACTTGAAATTATGTTTAAGGACGAGACGTATATCCTTCATTGTGTTGATATTGGCATAAGACGGGCTTTAGATAATCTAAACACCCCAATGCTTACCATAAGCGAGGCTACACCCACCTTACAACCACAAATAGAGACACAGGCTATGGATGCCCACAACGCCTACGATAATACTATTGATGGCAAAAATACTAACGAAAACAGCGGGTATAATACCATCACCAACATCACAATAAAAAAAGAGCAACTTCAAATGCCCGATTTACGCAGTGCGGAAAGGCTTTACGAAAAGCAAACAACCCTTAAGCAAACGGGTTTTAGCGTGCATAAAACAAACAGCGAATATTTGCCCAAAGATGCCGAAAATACAACCGGGTTAATAAATGCTAAAGATATTTTTGATATTGAGGATTTTAAAAAAATTGGGCAGAGCATAGCGCAACAAGAGCAACAATCCCTACCTTTGAGGGAGGTTGCAAATTATAAGCTGATAGGGCAGATTTTTGAGACTTATATAATTATAGAAAGCAACAACAGTATATATTTTATAGACCAACATGCGGCTCACGAGCGGATAATTTTTGAGCAACTAAAAAAAGAAAGGGTAATCCAAAGCCAACCTTTGCTGATTTCTCATATTATGAAGCTAAATGCTAAGGATTTTGAGCTTATAGTTGCAAAAACCACCGACCTTTCTGAAATCGGCTTTAGTATAGAGGAGTTTGGGGCATTAACCATAAAGATTAACGCCATTCCCTTAGCGGTAGGAGAGGAGAGGGGAGTAGAAAAGCTAATAGAAGACGTGCTTTTTGAACTAAGAGAAGTTAAAGGCAGTAAAGATATCATCATCATGAAGGAAAAACTAATTAGAAGTGCTTGCAAACACAGCATTAAGGCAGGCATGCCCCTAAGTAGCGAGCAAATTAAAAGCATAATTGAGGAAATTACGGCTAAAAACGTAATTCCAAACTGTCCCCACGGCAGACCTATTGCCGTTTGCATTACAAAAGAAGAGTTAGAAAAAGGGTTTAAGCGTATAGTATGAGGGTTTATGTAGTTTTAGGACCAACCGCAAGCGGTAAAACCGATTTGGCGGTAGAAATTGCAAAAAAGGTTGGCGGAGAGGTGATTTCTGCGGATTCTATGCAAATTTATAAAGAAATGGATATTGGCACGGCAAAGCCAACCACAGAGGAAATGCAAGGAATTAAGCATCATCTTATAGATATTGTGTATCCAAACGAAGAGTACAGCGTTGCTATGTTTAAAGCGCAGGCAAAGGCTCTTATTGCAGATATGCAAAAAAGGGGAGTAGTACCCGTAATTTGCGGTGGTACAGGGCTTTATATTAATTCCATAACCTATAATTTGGATTTTACCCAAACCAAACGCAACGAGGAATTAAGAGGGCAGTTAGAAAAACTGTCCAACGAAGAGTTACATAATAGGCTTAGACAAATAGACGAAAACAGCGCACAGCGCATACATATAAACGATAAAAAGCGGTTAATACGCCAACTGGAGATATTAAACGACGGGGAATCAGGGTCAGGGTACGACTTTAACAACCAAAACAAAGAGTACGATTTTGTAATTTGCGGTATTGCCACTAAAAGAGAATTACTTTACGAAAAAATCAACAAAAGAGTGGATATTATGGTGCAAAAAGGCTTGTTTGAGGAAGCAATCTACATATACAAAAAATACGGAGATACCCAAGCAATTAAGGCAATAGGTTATAAAGAAATTATAGAAAACGAATTTAGCAAGAATAGTTTTAGCCTAACTAAAGAGGAGATTACAGAAAAAATTAAGCAAAACACCAGACGTTTCGCCAAAAGGCAAATAACATGGTTTAAAAGGGATAACCGCATAAAGTGGTTTGATGCTACGATATATAACAACAATAACATAGTAAGCGAGCTGACAAATGAGTAAAATGAGTAATTATATTGGGGAGAACTTCCCAATTTCCAAAAAAACCGTAGAACTTGTGGAGGGGTGCGAAGCCAAAGTACAAGCAGTATTTGAAAGCATTAAACAAACTGCGGAAATAAACCAACTAAAAGTTATAGAGGCGTTTAGGGCAAACGAGGTTTCCGTTAGGCATTTTTCCGGCAGTACAGGTTATGGTTACGGAGATATTGGCAGAGATATGCTTTGCAAGGTTTATGCAGATGCTTTTGGTGCAAAAAGTGCCATAGTTTCTCCCTTGCTTATGAGCGGTACTCACGCAATTTCCACCGCATTATTCGGTATACTGCGCCCAAAGGAAAAAATGCTTTGCATAACGGGTATGCCTTACGACACCCTGCTTGGCACAATAAGCGGTACAAAAAGCTCGCTAAGTGCTTATGATATTGGCTTTATTTCTGTGCCCTTAGTGGAGACTCAAGTGGATTTACCCACCGTTTTAGCCCATTTAAAGCAGGACAGCAGTATAAAACTGGTGTACATTCAACGCTCCACAGGCTACGATGTACGAAGCGCCTTTACTTGCGATTATATAAAAACACTTATAAACGCCATACGCAATCATTACAAAAATATAATAATTATGGTGGATAATTGCTATGGCGAGTTTGTTAATTTAGAAGAGCCCACTAATGTGGGTGCGGATATTATTGCAGGCTCTTTAATTAAAAATGCAGGGGGAGGGCTTGCCCCCACAGGTGGGTATATTGCAGGGCAGGAGGATTTAGTGGATTTAATCGCCCAAAGATTTACCGCACCTAATATTGCAATGGAAATAGGCTCTTACACTTATGGTTACGACAGGTATTTTCAAGGGCTGTTTTTGGCACCTCATACCGTTGCGCAAGCGCTTATGGGTGTTGTGCTTGCTTCAAATGTATTTGCCTGCCTTGGCTTTGCCGTAACCCCTACTTACGTCGAAGAGAGGGGAGACATTACCCAAACTATTATTTTTGATGATGAAACACTCCTTATAAACTTTATTAGAGGTATACAAAAAGCTTCTCCCATAGATGCTCACGTGGTGCCCTACCCTTGGGATATGCCGGGGTACAAAGACCCTGTTATTATGGCGGCAGGCACTTTTGTGCAAGGCGCCTCCATAGAATTATCCGCAGATGCTCCCATAAAACCGCCGTATGCCGCATATTTACAGGGCGGACTTACTTACGAGCATGCAAAACTCGGTATAATGTACGCCATAGAGGAAATGCAGTTATGAAAATCTGGCAGTTATTTGTGTCCTTTTTTAAGATAGGCTTATTTACATTTGGTGGTGGTTATGCCATGCTACCCTTAATCCAAAAGGAAACGGTGGAAAAGCATGGCTGGATAGAAGAAACGGACGTAACAGACATTTTTGCAATCTCTCAAATTACGCCCGGGGTTATTGCTGTAAATGCAGCTACCTTTATTGGCTACAAGGTGGGAGGGTTTTTAGGTTCTCTATTTGCTACTCTTGGGGTTGTGCTACCATCTTTTATAATTATTTGTGTGATATTCCTCATACTTACACCCTTTATGGAAAACAAGTGGGTAAGTGCGGCACTTACAGGCATTAAAATGGGTGTAATACTGCTACTTTGTATTTCGGTGGTAAAACTTGCAAAAGCAAATAAATTGGATGCCTTTTTTTATGTTATGGCAACAATCGCCTTTCTTTTAGCCTCCTTTACCTCCATAAATGTTATTTATATTTTAATAGGTGCTATTATAGTGGGTATTTTTTATGTTTTTATAAAAAACAGCAGTCGAGGTAAAAATGCTTAATTTATTTATTGAGTTTTTCTTAATAGGTCTTTTTACAATTGGCGGTGGTTATGCTATGATACCCTTAATAAACCAACGTGTTATAGAAAACGGTTGGATGACTTTAGATAAACTAATTAGCTTTATAGGTATTTCCGAGTCTACTCCCGGACCCTTTGCCATAAACATTGCAACCTTTGTAGGCATAGAAAATAACGGCCTTTTAGGGGCGGTTTTAGCTACCTTTGGTGTGGTACTGCCTTCTTTTATAATAATACTTATTATTGCAAAATACTTTGATAAATACAGAAAGAACAAATTTGTAGATGCTGCTTTTATCGGGCTTAGACCTACTGTAATAGGACTAATTGCCTCAAGCGTATTTTTAATTGCACAAGCCACCTTTGTGGGTGGCGGTTATTTTGATTTTAAAGGGCTTATTATAATAGGTATTTTGGCGGTTATTCAATTTAAAATTTATAAAAAACTGCATCCTATTGCATTAATAGGTATATCCGCCCTGCTTGGCATAATTTTTTATGGTTTACTTATTTAAAATTGCTATACGCTTAATTACGCATAAGCAACGAAGTTAGTCTCGCAGTTTAATTACTTTTGATGCACGTTTTCTGTTTTCTTCGGACATTGCCGCATAGTGCTTTTTGGTGGTATTTACGTCCTTATGCCCTAAAACATCTGCAACCAAATAAATATCCGAGGTTTCGTCGTACAGCATTGTGCCGTAGGTAGAGCGTAATTTATGTGGGGTTATCTTTTTTAGGGGTGTCACCGTTGTTGTATATTTTTTAACCATATTTTGCACCGCACGCACGGAAATCCTGTTTTGCTCGGTGGTGGTAAAAAGGGGAGAGGTAAGGGCATAACTGCCCCTGTTTTTCCGCTCCTCCAAATAATTATTTAGTGCCGTGTTAGTTTCCGTATCAAAATAAAGTATTACCCTGTTTCCGCCTTTACGTGTTACTAAAAAGGAATTAGCGCTAAAATCCACATCTGCAATATTTATGGAAACAAGCTCGGAAACACGAATACCCGTAGTTAAAAAAAATGTAAGTATGGCTAAATCTCTAAGCATATTTTTTTTATGGTAATCCTTCTGCTTATCCGTTAAGTTACTACCGCTTTCCACGCTGTTTATAAGCATTTGCACCTCTGTGGAAGTTAGTCTTGTAATAGGTTTTTCGTGAATTTTAGGAGTGTCTAAAAGCTCGCATATGTTTTTATCTAAAACCTTTTTTTTGTAGTAATGCTTAAAAAAAGAGCGCAAACAAGCTATTTTACGGGCTTTTCCACGCTCGGTATTCTCTATATATTTTTCCGGGTTTGTTTTTTCGTTGTTATTGTTGTTATTATAGTACAAATTAAGATAATCCAAAAACTGATATAGGTTATCAATATCTATTTGTTTTAAGTCCAACGCTGTAATTTCTATAACCTTTTTACCTGCAAAATAGGGGATTTCTTTAATTAAAAAGTTAAAAAACACCCGTAAATCGTAAGCATAGTTTAGCCGTGTAAGTATAGTGGAATTATTTTCCATTGCAATAAAAAAGGTAGATGTAAAATTAGGTAAATCCCTTTGAATTTTTCTAAGTCTAAATATTAAATCTTCTTTGGTGGGCATAGTTGATACCTCTTGGTTTATTATTTTTTGTTTGCCGTGGGGGATGTTTGGCTTGTTAGAATATAAAGAAACCCGGCAAACAAAAGCGCAGATTTTGGCTTTATAAAGGTATTATAGCACACTTGGGTTTTCATTGCAACAACTATGCGTAAAACTTGTGTTTTGCGCATAGTTGCGCATAAGTGGTTTTCCCTCTTTTTCTTAGTAAAATAAAATTTCACATATGCTACACACTAAAATTTTTATTTAGAATTAATTAGTATTAAAAGGACGTATTACCCTCTATTGCTTCCGTCCAGTATTTATTTCCGTACATATCCGTTATTCTGTATGTAACGCTGTATGGTAAATCTCCGATACTTAAGTTTTCCACAGTAAAGCCTTCGCCGTCATAGGTATATTTATCGCCTAACATATACGTATCCGAATACTTACCGTCGTAGGAGTAATAATCGCATAAATAGTCTATTACATCGCCCTTTGCAATTTCTGTAAGTCCTTTTGTAATGGTTGCCGTCTCATTTTCCTTATCGTAATTTGTTTGTGCACCTAAAATCGCACCATAAGGGTTTTGGTTATCAAAAGCAATTATTATATACACCTTTTCGCCGTTAAGCATTGCAGGCACTCTGCCTATATAGGAGTAGCTCTCCCCTTCTTTTGATTCGCTTACCAAATAATAGGCTACGGTATTTCCGTTAATACTAAGCCACGTGCCGTCGTAGTCCATTAATAAATCTCCGTCGGAATCGTACTCGTAGGTATTGTCCAGCCCCAAATCTATAAAACCGCTACCATCATCCACAAACACATTAAGCTCTATTTCGGAAATTACAGACCATTGCTTCTCGCTTAATTTAAGCACGAAGCCACCATTTTTCTCGGTTGGTACTAAGTCCTTTGCATCTAAGGTATTGCTTAAATAGAACTGGGAATTATCCGTAATTCGTTGCTTGTCTATCCAATCGTAATCTATGCTTTTATTACCAAGTAAGCTATTTAACATCCCGGAGTTTAGCAACTCCCCTAAAATTGAGGATAGCCCCCCTGCATCTTGAGGTGAACTTGTGCCTTGAGAGGATAAAAACATACCAAGTAAGGAGGTAAGAGGGTTGCCCGAGGCACTTGTCGATGATGATGTTGATGTTAGAGACCCTAATAGCGAGCCTAAAGGATTACCACCGCTGTTAGACACCATCTGCCCACCTGCCGCTACACTTGCAAAACTCCGTATGCACTCGGAATATTCGGGGTTTATACCTATTTTATTATAAGTTGAGAGCATAGTGCCTACGCTACGGGTATCACCATAGGGAAAATAAACGGCTATGCCTTTAGCCCCTGTTATTCCTCCACCGCTACGGGTGTATTTTACACATTGAGTAAGAGCATCGGCAAAATCACTTGCTGTCTTATTTTCAAATTTATCCGCAAAGCCTATTAAATCTATTTGATTAAGCCCATGCCCCTTTGCAAATTCTTTTGTGTTTACACGGGCATTTGCAAGGTCGCTATACTGCTTATTATCTATGGCATTTTGCATATAGCCGGAAAACTCCCCAAATGCTTTTGGTACTGTGCCTTTAAATTCCGCCAAATCTATTAAAGAGAGTGTAGTTTGTTGACCGGGAGCCTGTTTATCCGTAACCGAAACAAAATCGTCAATAATTTTTTTGCCAAGGTCGGTACTCTTAATTGATGTATTTTTAGAAAGCTCGCTAATAAAATTTGTGTAATACCAGCCACAACCGGGCTCTGTTTCTTCGGATGCAATTAGGTAATCCGCCGTTGTCTCCGCTACTATTGCCGTCTCTAAAGTTGCCATTAAACAGGCGTCAAAACCTAAAATATCAAATTTAATTCCACCTTTATTAAAGGCGTTATTTAGCTTATCTAAACCCATAGAGCCGTATTGAGCGTATTTTTCGTCATAGCCGTAACCGGTAAGTGAGCCACCGCCGTGATCCCACAACACCAGCATATATCTGTCCGCAGGGTAGCTTTTTGCACCAAACTTTATAAAATCCCCCAGCACATTTTCGTCTACCATGGGCATGTCCCCCACATTATCGTCTATTACCTCTAAACCCTGCCTTGTTGCTTTATACCGCTGAATAGTTTCGCTTGAAACTATATTGTTTTGCCATTTGCTACACCCACCCGTTTGAATTATTATATTAATATTATCCGAAATATCCGCATTTAGTATTTCCTGTAAATCCTTGGTTGCCGCACCGCTTCTGCTCTCTAAGTCTGTGCCTATCATATAAATAAGCAGGGTAACCTTATCTTTCCCTCCCCCTGTAATGGTTGTGTATTTACTCCTTGCCATAGGAGATACGGAGTTATTTACGGCATAAGCACCTCTGTCCGTATAGTTGCTGTTTACGTAGTCCGAATTTTGAGACGCAGAATAATCGCTATTTGTGTTTACAAGGTTTTCTTGATTGTTGTTTTGTCCGCACATGCGAGAGGCCGCCACCACAATAATTACTATTACAATAACAGGCAACAGCTTTTTTAGCATACCACCGCTTAGGGCAGGACCTCTGTTGCCTCCGTTTCCACCGCCGTCTCCCCCACCGCCAAAGCCCGAGCCTTTTTGCGTATTATCATTTGAGAGATTAGGCTCTCTTTCCCCCGAGAAATTCCCAACCGGACCACCGCCCAAGCCTTCCCCTCTTCGAGATACATTGCCCTGCCCTGTTCCTACACGTTTTTCACGCCCTTGCGGTCTTTCCATATCAGGCCTCCAATATTATTGTACTTGATTTTAATACTTGATTTAGTAAAATTATATTATCGGCTAATATGTTTGTCAAATAACAAAATGCCGTAAAAGGCGGTTATAAAGGTTTTTTACATAACTATATATTTATTTACCGAATAAAAAAAGCAGCCCACTACACAGCCACCCATACCTTGCAAAAAATTAAGTTATACAAAAATAAGAAACTATCTCCTCTTTCCCATCCTCATTCTAATAATGTTTTCCTTAGGATGCTCGCTTACTTTGTATATCACCATCATCACAAATAAAACAACGGAAAAAGCAAGGGCAATCAGGCTTAAAATATAAGTTTGGGAAAGTTGTAATAAATAGGTTATTACAGGAAGTACGCCAATTATTATTGCAACGGCGCTATACGAGTAGTAGTCTTTTAGGGCCATACGTTTTTTGGTGATGATGTAAGCGCACAGCCCTAAAGCGCATATTACCACTATGGGTAGTGCGGAGTTGAAAGTCCAGTTTTCAAAGCCTGCCACTAAATCGAATACCAAAAGCATAAAAAATATAGAGAACACCTGTATAAACAGCTTTACACTTCCTCTTAATTTTGTGCGTATCGTATTTTCTATAAGCACCCACATATATGCAAAAATCGCTATAATATCAAGGCTCCACAGCACCTTTAAATAGGCTTGGGTAAAGTAATTTATTAAACCTAATGATACGGAAAAAATAAGCAGAATTAAAAAGGCTATAATCTTGTTTCGACGTTTGTAGCTTATTTCTTCTTTATGGAAATAATCGGGATAGCAACTGTTTTTGGCATTGGCATCCTCAACTTTTAGGTGATTGTTGCAAAGTGGGCAAATTTGCACCCCATCGTCTATATATACATTACAATTATTACAATGTGTCATCGGTGTTTACTCCCCAATCGTTTGTGTATATATTTAAGGGTTTTTTGGTGTTGTTTGCAAGGTAAGTAAAAAAGTATTTGAGTATTTTATTTTCTCTTACCGAGCGCACAAAATTTACGGTAAAGCGGTTATTATAAGAGCAAACACAGCAGTTTATAGGGCTTTTTGCCGTAGGGTATATGGTAACCTCAAACCTTTCTATATGAGGCACCATAGATTTTGCCACCTTTATCTCCCCCACATTTGAGAGGGTAACCGTTTTTAAATTCTCTATTAAAAAGGCGTATACAAACCTTGTACCTGCGTATCTTAACAGTCTTGGCACTTTTTTTACGATGATATTATCCGTAATACCATGGTTGGAGTCTAACATATCCTTTAGATATTCTTTTTTTGAGCATCTTGCAAACTCCGCTTTTACCACCTCGATTATGCTTTGTAAATCTGTGCAATCTTTTAATTCTACATAAATATTTACCACACAAAAAAAATTTTTTAAAGATTTTGATGGAAAAAAAGGACGCAAATTTACAGGAATTGCAAGGACAATAGGGGCGTTATCTATATTTGGCTTTACATTGGATTTATAAATGGCTTGTATTAAAAGCCCTGCAATATATTGAGTAATAGTAGCATTGTAGTTGCTTGCCAGCTCTTTTAGCTCCTCTGTATCCAAAACACCGTATGTAACATTGTTGCCGTAGGGTTTGTATAAATGCCCTTTTATTCTAAAAGCATCCTTTACTTTAGGTACAGAGGTTTTGCTGTCTGTATGATAGTATTTCTTACAGCTATCCTCGCTTTCCTCGGGTGGGGATGTGCTTTTTGGGTCTATAATGTTTTCGTCTAAAAAAACCTCTTTGCCCTTTAACAGTAGGTATTGGTAAAGAAGGGTTTTAAAAAACTCCAGCGCACCCGTACCGTCGGACAGCACATGGAAAACCTCTATTGCAATAATATTGTTATAGTAAATCACTTGAAACATAAAGTCATTATTGGCAGAGTAGTCTATAACACCGCAGGGGTAATCTGTATCCTTTTTTACTGTGGGCTTATTTGGGTTTTTTATTAAATACTCGTTAAAATTATCCTTAACAAGTTTTAAATTAAACATAGGAAATCGGGCAAAAACGTCATCTAATGCCCTTTGTAGTATTGCTTCGTCTATTTGTTCTTTAAGTATGGCTGAAATTCGGTATGTGGAAGAGTTATCTTTGGTGGTTATTGCCGGAAATAAGGTTGCTACTGTATCTAAGTTGTATTTTTCTTCGCTCATTCCTGATAACCTGCATACCTAAGCACTCTGTCCGCATAATCTCTTATAGATTGGGGTACTGTTAAATATTCTGGGGAATTACTGCTTACTACTCCCCTTCTTGCTATTTTACCGGGGCCCGTATTGTATGCCGCTAAGGCAAGCTTTACGTCTCCGTCGTATCTGTCTATTAGTTTGTTGATGTATTTTACACTACCCTCTATGTTTTGGGCAGGGTCAAACTCGTCTGTTACTCCTACTTCTGCGGCAGTTTCGGGCATTAGTTGCATAAGCCCCTTTGCCCCTGCATAGGACACACAAGAGTTGTTAAAGTTAGACTCCGCTTTAATAATACCCATAATTAAATCGGCAGGCATTCCTTGCTCGGCGGACACTTTATTTATAATATCCATATAGGGCATTGCTTGATTACGTATTGCATCGCTAACCCCTCTGCCTTGAGGATAGTTTGTGGCGTTTAGTAGTCCGTGGCTATTACCATTAAATGTATTTAGCGTATTAAAAGCGTTATTTTGATTAACCAAATTTGCAGGTATTCCGCATTTTAGGCAATAGTCCCCAGATTGCAGGTTATTTTGGGTATTGGAATTTAGTAGGTTTTGCAACTCGTTTATAAAACCCGCATTACTTACATTGCCTACGTTATTAGTAGCCTCCGTACCCACAGTATTTGCACCTTGCATATCTATTGTGTCCGTTGTATTTGCCAGTTTTTCTTGCAACATTGAGCTAAACACAGAGCTTGGCTTTTTTATGGTGCTGTTATACATTGCCGCAACTTGATCCATACGTGCTCTTGCGCTTTCTATACTCAAATTAATTCACCTTACTTTTTTTGATATATCGCCGGCTTAACATAAGTAAATTTAGTATTGCTGTTAAGCAGAGTTTCGGACATTCCTATAAATAAATATCCACCCGGCACAAGTGTGTCAAAAAACCTTTGTGCCAATTTTTCCCTTGTTTGAGCATCGAAGTATATCATAACATTTCTGCAAAATATAATATGAAACTTCTTTTTAAATTTAAACACAGGCTCCATTAAATTAAAAGTGCGGAAAATTACCTCGTTTCTAATTTCCTGTTTAACCTGGTAAGTTTCGTTTTTTAAATCTGTAAAGTATTTTTGGTACCAACCGCTTGGTATTTTAGACATTCTATCTGCGCCGTAAATACCGTTTTTTGCCTGCCCCAAAACCTTTTGGGAAATATCCGTTGCAAGTATTTTAGAATCCAAGCCCCTTTTTTCGTACCCGAAATAATCCGCAAGTACCATTGCTGTTGTGTAAGGCTCCTCCCCCGAAGAGCAACCTGCACTCCAAATACATAAGTTATTATCCCTAATTTTAGGCATTATTTCCGGAAGTGCAACGTTTGTCATAAACTCAAAATGGTGCTCTTCCCGCATAAAATATGTAAAGTTCGTAGTTAGTTTAGAAACAATTATGGAAACTTCTTCCCCGCTTTTGTCTGCCATTAAATTGTCTATATATTCCGAAAAATCTTTATAGCCCTTATCAGCTACAATCTTTGCTAATCTGCCCTCTATAAGCAACCGCTTTTGTGCCAAATTAATACCAAAATTAGAATACATAAAATCTCTTAGGCGTATGAAATCCTGGTCTTTTAATAGCATATAAAATCCCCTTAATAAATATTCTTACGCATCTAATAGTTTATCGCAGTCAATGATTAATTGAACTTCGTTTTTGCGCTTGCCTATACCTTTAACATATGCGTTTTCTTTTTCGCTGTTTGGAGGCATAGAAATTTCTTCGTTAGATATTGTAGCAACTTCTTGCACAGCATCCACAACCAAACCGACTAAAACACCTTCGTTATCAATAACAATAATGCAGGTTCTTGAATCGTACTCTTTAGATTCGTAGCCAAACCGCCTTCTTGCATCCATAACCGGGATAATTGTACCCCTTAAGTTTATAATTCCGTTTAAATAATAAGGTATGCTTGGCACAGATGTAATGGGTAGTACCTCTACAATTTCCGTTATATAAGTAATTTGCAGGGCATAATCTTCTTCTCCAATAGAAAATACTAAAAACCTGTTGTTAATTTCCGATTCTGTGTTGTTTGTAATTTTTTCTTCAGACATACTTAATCCGCAACTCCTTTATTAAAAATACATATCTACCAATAAACCTCTTATATCGTCTACATCGTTTAAAAAGTCTATATTTTCTTTTTCCTCTTCTAAGAGCTTTTTGGTCATCTCGTCTAACTTTTCGTTTACTTTTTTAATTGTTACAAATATTTTACTGCGTCCGCTTACACTTATTTTGCTTTCTTTATTAAACACATAGCCGTTGCTTACCGTTTCGTTTATAAGGGTGGTAATCATCTCTCTGTATTTTTGCATTTCCCCCATATCCGCACGTTTTGTAAGCACCTTACCTTGTGCTTCTATATCCGAAATAAGCTGCTCTATGTGTTTTGTATACGCAGCTTTTGTTTGGTTTGTCAGTTGGCTTTTAAAGACAAGCTCTTTTTCCCCCACTTGCGTTGCACTGTCAACATCGCTTTTGTGCATTGTATCAACTGCCATATGGTTGATATTCTGTATCTTCATTATTTTCCCTCTTATATAGTTTTATGGGCAAATTGTTTGCCTATAAACTTTTTTAAAAGGGCTACCCTTCCTTTATAGTTTGCCCTTTTAAACTAATATACTAATTTCATTATATAATATACCACATTCCAAAGGATATGTATATATTAAAAATAAAATTAGTATAAATAATTGCTTTTAGTCTGTAAATATACTATTAGAATACGCATTTAAAACTTTTATGGAATCTTTGGTATCCTTTACATTTTTTGCAAAGATTTTGTGTATCTCTGCCATCTTCCCCCCGTTTATTTTGTCTAACTCTACTATTTCCTTAAGTGTTGCATCTTTAAGCCATAGTAGCTTATCGTATTCTTCTTTTTCGGCGGGGTTTATTTCCCCCGCCGATAAGTAATCTTTATTAATTTTGTCTATTTTCTTCATTAGAGAATTACGTATATCCATTTTTTTTGTAATGTTATCTAATGCGGTGTCCTCGTCTATTGCTTCTAAGTAGTTCTCTATACTCTTTGTAGCATCTAAATACTGCTTGTAGTGGCTAACCCTCTCGTTAAGCAACAGAATTTTTTTGCTTTTTTCCATAGCCATTATTGCACTTCTTCATCTGCAACGTAGTTGTTTGTGCCGGAGTTTTTAATTGTTTGCCAAGCTTCTTTTAAACTTTCAAACATCTCCAAAATAGGCTCTATTCTTGCTACATCTTTAGTAATGTTTATCTGCACCAATTCGCTTAGATAAAAATCGTAAAGTTTCATTAAATCTGCGGATATTTTGTAGTTCATATCTAAACTCTTCAGTAGCTCTAAAATAATGTCCTGTGCTTTTGTTAAGCATTTATGAGCCTTCTCCATAGATTTGGAATCTATTAAAATCCTTGTTAGTTTTAATTGCTTTATAACCCCGTCATAAAGCATTATTATTAAATCCATAGGATTTGCCGTTACTATATAATCTTGTTTATATCTATTATATAAATCTGCTGTTGCGTACAAAACACTTACCTCCTATTAATTATTTAGTTTATGAGCCTTACTATGCAAGTTTGTGCCTATAAGTAGGCGTATCAATTACTTGCAAATCGCCTAATTAAAGTATCTTACACTTACAGGTAGCTATTTTACATACCTAACTGTGCGCCTAACCAACTGCCTTGTGCTTGATACTGTGCCATCAGTTTTTCCATTCTTGCAAACTGCATATAGTATTTTTCCTCTAAGATATACATCTTTTTAACCATATCGTCCATTTTATCTGAAGTTTCCGTAATGGATTTATTTGTGCTGGTTAGTGCATTTTTGGTTAAATTCCTCTCGAAGTTGCTTGTAATTTCGGAAATTGAGGACATTAAGCCGTTTTTAGAGGTGCGTGTATAGCCGTCCGCTCCTGTTTTTATACTCTTATCCGGGTCGCTTGCTGCCATTACTTGTGCAACCGCATCCGGATTTTTTTCCAAAGCTGCTTTAAATTTCTCTTCGTTAAACTCTATTTCGTTTGTCATAGAGAATACGGAAGTGCCTATGCTAATACCGATATCTGATGCGGAAAGTCCGGTATCTCCGATTTTTACGTTTAGTTGAGAGCGCAAATCTGTCAGTAGCTTAGAAATATCTGTGTCGTTTCTAAGTGTGCCTTGTTTTGCGTTTTTCTCCCATTGCTCTAAATCCTTTTCGGAAAGGGCTTTTCTTTCTTCTTCGGAAAGTGGTGGGTATTTATAGTTCTTCTTTTCGTTTATAGAGGTTGTAAGACTTCTTAAAATCTTGTTGTACTCATCTATAAAACTTTTTACCTTGGCAACAACTTCTGTGTTATCCTGTACAACATTAAACTTGATGTTGTCGTCGTCGCTGCCGGCTGCCATATCTGCCTTTAGTTTATATTCTATACCATCTATATTTATGGTATTGGATTTGCTTGTTATTTTTTCGTAGATTTTATTACCCATAGCATCTGTACTGCCATCTGTAATATACATTTCTGCATCTGTACCCGATGCACTCATTGTAGACATTCCGAATAATCCGCCTGCTCCAAAAGCATTAGAGCCTGTGCCGTTTGCAAATTCCAACTTAGCATCCGAGCCTGTTGCCTTAGTAGAAAAGCTAAAAGAATCGGAGATACTGCTGTAAGCAAAGGAAATATTTATGTCTGTGTCGTTGTTGAGCGTGTTTGTCATAGCGGATATGGAAGTGGTTTTAACATCAAAGCTAAAATCTTTGCCGTTTATGCTAAATTTAAGCATACCGTTATCCGTTTGTAAATCTACACCCATTTTTTGTGCCGCAACAAGTATGGAATCGGAGGTTTTAATTTGTTTAATATCCGAGAAAGTTCCGCTTGTTACACCGCTTGCTGCTCCAAAGAAGGAGCCTGTACCGTCGGATACAGTTATGGGTGCATTGCTGTTGCTGTTAAATGTAAATTGGTCTTTAAGCTCGTTGTAGTGCATTTTTACACCGGTTGTACCCGATGCCGCATTTACCTTTTGCATAAAGGAATCTATTGTATCCGATTTGTCGTAACTAAAGGACTGCCCATTAATTACTATGGAGTTACTTCCACCGCCAAAGCCAAAGCTTTTGCCTGTTGCGTTTTCAAATTCTTCGAAAGTCATGGAGGTATTAACCGCATTTGTGGGTTTAATGGAATTTTCTATACCAAATACACCTTTTTCTCCAAACAGTGCATTGGCTGTGCCCACGTTTGCAAAGCTAAGCTGTGCGCCTGAGCCTACTTCGTTACTTCTAAACTTAATTTTATTGCCGTCCATAGACATTGTAACTTTAGCAGTTGTATCTGCATTTACCGTATCCATAACATGTTGCAGGGTATCCGTTTGCTCGAAAACAAAATCCTTTCCGTTTATGTTAAAGGAAAGTTTGTCGTCTGCATTTGCAAAGGTAAACGCTTTTGTGCCGTCTGCAAATTCTAAATCTACAAGCTGTTGACCTGCGGCAGCAGCGCTAAATTCTTTTGTACCTGTTGTAACGGCTTCCATATTTGTGCCTGTTGCACCCTCTATACCGCTGTACTTACTAACTCCTCTGTTGCCTTGTATTTTTGCACTTTGCGCAATCTTAATACTTTGAATTTCGTAGTTAAGTTTAGCCGCATTGGATTTTGCAACAATATCCACAAAGTTGTTTTGCGGAAGGTTAATTTTATTTGTTTGATATATAGAAGTTGAAAACATATTGTCTGCACTTAATACAGACATATATTTGTATCTGAAGTCCTTTGTTTGTTTTATGGCATCGTTATAGGCATCCCTTTTCCACTCTAACTTTGTCCTGTCTTTGTAGACTTTATCAAGTTTAAGCTGTTGGGCTTTCATCATATTTGTAACTAAAGTTTCGGTATCCATACCCGAGCTTATGCCCGATATTCTTACCGGTCTGTAACCACTTAAAGAATTAATTGCCATCTTTCATCACCTCATGTATTTAATAATTGACATCCCTGTCTTTATTTGTATCGTAAATAATTGTAAATACTTTAGCCTTTTTTATAAATATTTGACTAAATATGCACAAAATATTCCACTTGATTTAATCTGCCGTCCCCAAACACTTTGGTTATGTGTGCGTAATTGTAGGAATTACTCCCTGCTTGAGCTATTGTTACACCCTTTTGCTCGTCGTATTTGCCGTCTTGAGACGGCGTAACTACCTGCAACTGCCCACTGCCACCATCTAAGTTTTTGTAAGATGTAACGGCAGGCATTCCTAAATTGGCATAGGCCTGGGCTTCGCTTGCGCTTACCTTTTGCCAACCAAATCTACTGCCGTGAATATTTAGCCAGTCGTTAGTATCGTTTGCGTCAAGCTCTGCTATGCCCTCGTCTGTGCTTAGTGCAGGGTCGCTTGTTTTTTCACTTATATAATGAGGAATTTCCGCACCCATTGCCTTTGTGACATCCCAAGTAAAAATATTGTCGTAAACGTCTCCTACACCCTGTTTGTTTGTGGTGTATCTACCGTTTGTTTCTACATTAAATTGTTCTATTATGCTTTTATAGGCTTGAGGACTGCGCTCTCCCATTATGCTTGTAAGCCTTGGGTTTGCCTCCTTAGCCGACTCTTCGGGTATGGTGTAATTTTGTGCATTTGCACCGTTGCCATTATTTGCAAATAAATGTTGACAATTTTGCACCGCATTGTTTAATAGCGAATTATTTGCATTGTTGTTGTTATTTTGGCTTTGCTGTAAAAGTAGCATTAACAGCATAGTAACCATACTGTTGTCCGTACCGTTACTTTGCCCTCCTCCAAGTAAGGAGGAGGGACTACCGCTTCCTCCACCGCCAAGGAGAGCACCTAAGCCGTTAGAGTTGCCAAGCAAGCCCAAACTGCCTAAATCTCCTAAACTGCCCATATTGCCCATATTAAATAAATCGGAGTTGTTAGAGCCTATATTATTGCTCGTATCCGAAAAGTTACCGATAGATGCCGCACTGTTATTTAACATAGAGTTAAGCAGTAATGCAAATTGGTTTGTATTTAGATTATTGTTTGTTCTGTTTGGGTTGTTATTAGTAGGATAAAAATTATTTATCGGGTTAATATTGCTCACGCCAAACCTCCTGCAACATCCTTTAAAGTAGAAACAATGTTTTCCTCTTTATAAGGTTTTACAATAAATGCAACAGCACCCTCTTCTTTAGCCAGATTTTGCATCCACATCTGACTTAAAGCGGAAACCATTACAACTTTTATTTTAGGCATTAGCGCAGTAATGTGCTTTAGAGCTTCGTCTCCGCTCATTACAGGCATATTTACATCCAAAGTTACAATATCCGGATTTAGTGCAACGCACATTTCTATACCTTTTTGCCCATCTGCCGCTTCGCCAATAACTTCAAATCCATGTTTTTCAAGCATACGTCTTAAAACCAGCCTAAGAAAATCAGAATCGTCAACTATTAATACTTTTGCCACAAAAACACTCCCTATCTTATATTTATCGTAAACAACTTGCAAATAATTAGCATTTTTTTATTAAAAAAACTGTTTTTTTCAAGTAATATTTTATTTTTATATTTATTATATAATATTAAGATAATAACCGCAAGTTTTTATGTTTTTTTATGGAAAAAATTTTTTTTATGGGTTATAATAAAAAAAATAAAGACTAAGGAGAATAGTTTTGTGCGAGTAGAGGGTATAGTACAGGTTAATGTACCTATTATCTCTAAGGGTACTTCGGAGGGCAAGGTTTTTTCCGGAATGCAACAAGGAGATATGGTTAATGCCAAGGTATTAGATGTCAGCGGTAACGAAGTTATTTTAAAAACCCAAGACGGCAGTATAATTAAGGCAGAGTTTGCCGCAGACGGCACCGTAAAAGCAGGAGATAACTTGCAGTTAATGCTTACCGCTCAGGGTGATAAAAATGTGGCTTTAAAATTGGTTGCCGTAAACAATGCGCCTATTGGGCTAAATGTAAACAATATGGAAGCATCTTTGCTTAGAATGGGCGTAGAGCCATCGGCGGCTAATATTAGATTAGCCCAAATTTTGCAAAATGACGGGTTTTTGCCCACCGCAAAAAACATAGCCAATTTAGGTAAAATAGCCACTCAGTTTCCCGATTTGGACGGTAAACTTGCTACCTTTATGGCGGCAAACGATATTGCACCCACAGAAAAAAATATTAACGCACTAATGCAAATCATCCAAAATCCTAAAGCCTTTTCAAACGACTTGCAAATGCTTACCCAATTTGCTAAGGAGAGTTTAAATCTTAATTTAGCAAACAGTGCAGGAAATGCAAAGGTATTTACCAACGCTTTTGTGTCCACTCTGTTTTCCAATGCCAAAGGCGCCGGGCTACCCACAGAAATTGTATCTTCTCCTAATTTTACGAGTTTTATGGACAGCCTTTCGGGAATGTCTTTAGAGGAAGGCAAGACTGCCATAAAAAACTTTGTAAATAACTCCAATATACCGGCAAAGCAAGAGGCAATAGCCCTTTTAACCGCTGCTTTTACACAAGCAAAGGAAGTTTCTGAGCCTACTACTACCACCAACCCTCAAAATACGGCATCACCTAAACAAGAAGGGCAAATTTCTCAAAACACACAAACCACGCAAAATGCGCCTACTCAAACAAATACCGAGACACCGCAAATTAAAGAACAGGCACAACCCACAGCCCAAAATACTACGGACGCGAAAGCATCTGTAAATGCAGGTGCAGACAAAGGAAGTGTCAGCATTGCTCAAAAAGCAGATGCAAACGGGCAAACGGCACAGCCTAAAGTTGTAGAAAACTCTACGGCGCCCGTTAAAAGCCAAGCATCGTCCACACCTTTAGATGCTAAAAACGTAAATACAACCCCCACCGTAGCTTCCAGCATTCCGCAAAATTCGGATACTCCCCTAACCGCCGCCGTTAAGTTGCTTGGTGCTATAAATAAACTGTTTGCTCCCCTTCAAAGTGAGGGTGTGGCCAATCCTATACACGAAAGCATTAAAAACCAGTTGGATTTACTTTCAAATATAAAGGGAAATGCGGCAAAAATCGGCACAGAGGCAGGTACAACGGCTACCGCTCGTGCGGATAATGTTCTTGCCCAAGCGGTAGTAGCCAATACTTTTGACAATTTTTACTACTGCCAAATCCCCTTTGAATATAAAAACCAAAAAAATTCTGCGGAGTTATTCGTGTTTGAGAAAAACAAAGGCTCGGATTTAAATGATAAAACAAATGTAACGGTACTAATTGCCCTTGAAACGCAAAATATGGGACGAATAGAGACGGTTATGCGTTCTATGGACAAAGATTTAAACTTAGAATTACGTGTGGATAACGATAAAATCAAAAACTATATGGAAAAAAGTGCCCAGGAACTTAAAGAATCCCTAAAAGAAGTTAGTTTTGACGTTAAAAGTATAGAAGTAAAAATAATAGAGGAGGCAACAACTCCCCTTAATGCACAAAAAATCCTAAACGAAGAACAAAGGGTTGTGTTAAGCGGAATTGATATTCAAGTATAATTTATGAGCGAAGTTATAAAAGGTGTTAAAGACAAAAAAGCGGCGGCGCTGAAATATAATCCCGAAGATGGTGATGCTCCTATTGTAACCGCCATAGGGCTTGGGCATGTTGCGGAAAAAATTGTGGAAAAGGCAATGGAAAACAGTATACCCATTGTGGAAGATGCCGCAATGACAGAGCTTTTAACCCAACTTTCCGTAGGCGACGCCATTCCTCAAAAACTTTATGAGGCTGTTGCGCAAATTTTGGTTTATATTAGCAAAAAAGACGGAGAGTATAAAGGTAAGCTTAAATTTTAGGTTTTGCCTTATTTTACAGTATTAATGCATCATATCTACCCGTTTTAGTAGTCGTATACATAAATATGACAAGTAAGGGGACACATTTTTCTTTTGTCCGAAATCCCAACCTTTGGATCTTTGGTACACAGATTCGGGAGTAAACATACCATCTGCGTTCTGTTTGCCTCGTATCACTTCTATCATTTCCCTAAATCGAAAATCTGCTTGTACAAAATCAAATCTGCTTAACAAATCGGCAACACTTACAATGTCGTACCATATGGCAGGCGCTTTCAGTTTGCGAAAATCCGTGCCCATATAAAACATATACGGATGCTTTTTTGTGCTATTTTCCCATAAAGACAGTATGACCTCCGTTCCCTCCTTAATAATATGGCAGTTTCGGTATTCATCAATCTCCGATAATAGCTTTAGCATAATAAGCGTTGCATAAGGGCAACAATCATTTTTGCGTCCCGGCCCTCGAAACGAACCGTGTTCTTCGGATACCCTGCAAGGAAATCCTTGTTTTTCATACAGGCTTAATAAATATTTTACGCCCTGCTCTATATGTTGCCTGTAATCTGCCTTTGCTTTTACTAATGCGGTCAGCAGTAGCGGAGCATCGCACAAGCACCAACCAAAAACAACCTCTCCCCTACCACCGTAATGAATAGGAATGTTTGTCTTTGACTGATATACACCGTGCTTGTCTTTGTGGCTTATTATCTGTTTAATTGCACTTTGGATTTCGGGTGTCTCAAGCCCAATATCAAGCAAAAATAACAGTTTGTGTATTGATAAATCCGGGTCTTTATGGTTTTTTACTATAATGTTGTGGAAGTTAGTAATGTCTTTAAGATAGGTTGAAATTTTACTATCTTTCAACACTTCATCCTTTAGATGGTGTAAATCTTTTTTATTTTCCTTTAGAATATTTATTCTGATTGCATATTGTAACCACGGTTCACTTATTGCTAAAAGATTTTCAATCATTGTATTACCTGCCTACATAATTATATTTATTTTTTTAAATAATTTAAAAGTACGGAGGGTATGTTTTCTAAAGCGCTTTGCTTAGTAACTGCACCTAATTTTGCCGCAACCATGGGCATACCGTATACAACGGAGGATTTTTCGTCCTGTCCTATGGTAAAAGCGCCTTTGTTTTTTAATTGCAACAGCCCTTTTGCCCCGTCCGAGCCCATTCCTGTAAGGAGTATTCCCACAAAATCTTTATTTGCGTATTTAGCCACAGAATCAAAGAGCACATCTACAGAAGGACAATGTCCGCTTACCTTTTCTCCTAAGTAACAGTGAATTACATATTGCTCTCCACGTTTTAGGACTGTCATATGTTTATCGCCGGGGGCTACAAATGCCGTTCCCGGTAAAATTACATCCCCCTCTGCCCCTTCTTTTACCGTTAGCTTGCTTTCGTTATTTAAACGTTGGGCGTACATTTTAGTAAAGACAGGTGGCATATGCTGGGTAATTACCATACCCGGTATATTTGACGGTAGTTGTTTTAAAATTGCGCTTGTAGCCTCTGTGCCCCCTGTGGACGCACCAAGAGCAATTATACCCCTTGTGCTTACATTTTTTATTAGTTGCGTGGCAGCTAAATGAGGAGTTTTGGGGGGTGTATGCCCTGTATTGTACGAGCCTTTAAGTTGTGCGTTAGCCGCAATAAGTATTTTTGATACCAACTCGTTTCCAAAGGAATTCATTAAATCCGTATTGCCGGAGGAAGGTTTTTCTACAAAATCCACCGCTCCTGCCCTTAGGGCATCAAAAACTATGCCGTCAACAGCACTAACCATTATTACAGGCATAGGCTTTTGCGCCATTAGTATTTTTAAAAACTCGATGCCGTTTAGCTTTGGCATTTCTACATCCAGCGTCATTACATCCGGTTTTAATTGAAGTATTTTGTCTCTTGCTTCGTGAGCACTTGCTGCCGTACCTATTACGTTTATCCCCGAATTTTTAGAAATAGCAGTAGAAATTGCCGTTCTGAAAAACAGGCTGTCATCTACTACTAAAACATTTATTCTTTTAGTATTTATCATAATCAGTCAATACCTTTTTTATAGTAACCCCATGGCAGATGTAATATTAATTTCTGTTATTCTTACGCCGTAATTTTCATCTATTACTACTACTTCACCCTTTCCAATACGTTTACCGTTTACAAGTATGTCCACGGCTTCTCCTGCAATTTTATCCAGCACTATTACAGAACCTGTATTAAAGTCCAAAATTTCTTTAATCTTCTTTTTAGCCTTTCCAAGCTCTATTGTAACCTTCATGGGTACATCGAGTATCATGTTGATGTTGTCTGCTATTAAGTTGTTTGCGTACATAGAGTTTGTATCAAATGTTGGAAATTGAGCCGCCTTAACATCCACATTGCCCATAACCATAGTTGGTTGAGGAGCAGGTGCGTATTGGGGTTGAGGCGCATACTGAGGCTGTGGTGCATACTGAGGCGCCGGCGCATACTGTGGCTGTGGTGCAGGCTCCGGAGGAGCTTGTGCCGCAAACATAGCTGCGATTTGGCTTTCGTCTATATTTCCGCCGGTATCTGCCACAACAGGCTCTGCTTGAGGAGTAGGTGCGTCAACAACGTCCGTCTCTCCCGAAAGCACCCTTTTTGCAAGGCTTTTTGCAAAATCGAGGGGCAATATTTGCATAATTTCGCTTGTAAGTAACCCTTCAATTTCCATTTTAAAGCCAATTTTTACAATGGGCTTTGTTCTGTCTTGAAATTCGTCCGAAATATCTTCGTTTTTTATTGTAATTTTCTTTGCAACGGGTGTAGAAATGTTTATTTGCGTACCCATAATATCTGCTAAAGATGTAGCGGACGAGCCAACCATTTGGTTCATAACCTCTCTTATGGCACTTAGATGGATTTCGTCTAATTCTACATTGTTTTCGTCTACTTCTGTTGGGTCTTCCCCCAGTAAAACGCTTGTTATTAATGCAACATCGTAGTCTTTGAGTATTAAAAGGTTGTTGCCTGTAATGCCCTCAATATAGCAAACCTCCACAACTACAATAGGCGCCGGGTACTCTTGGGATAATGTTTCTAACGTGTGCATTTCTATAACAGGTGTAGTTATAGTAACACGCTTACCAAGCAAAGTAAACATAGTAGTAGCAGAAGTACCCATACAAATATTTCCTACTTCTCCAAGCACGTCCTGTTCGTCTTTGGTAAGATAATCGCTTACTACAAGGGTGGCAATCGGTTCTTCTTCCGGGGCATCTCCACCACTTAGCATTCTTTCAATTTCTTCTTGGCTCATCATTTCGTTACTCAATGCCTTCATTCTCCTTAATAACCTTAGCTACTTGTACAACATATTTATGGGAATTATTTCCTATTACACCCTTAAACTTAGGCATATGCTCTACATTCACCGTTATATATTCGTTTATATTATGATTAATGCAAATTACGTCTCCAACCTTTAAGCTGAGTATTTCTTGCAAAGTAGTTTGCGTATCGTTAAAGGTTGCCTGCATATTTACATATGTATTATCTAATTGATGTTTAATTGTATCCTTTTTACTTGTTTGATTTTGCGCAACATTGGATGCAAGTGTCCAGCTACCCGTATTTAATTCTTTTGAAATAGGTTGAATAGAAAAATGGGGTATGCAGATAGAAATCATATCTTGAATACTGTCAAATTTTGCATCTAAGGTTATGATTGCGGCAGGCTCGTTCATTGCGGCTATTTGCGCAAATTGAGAGCTTGTTTCTATCCTTGAAAGTACAGGCTCTATTTCTAAAATTTTGCTGAAAGACTCCTGTATAATAAGCATTATTTGATGCAAAATATTTTCTATTATAGACATTTCTATTTCTGTAAAAGATTTACTTGTTTCCGTGTAATCTGCAGCACCTCCAAATAGTCTACTAATAAAGCCATAAGCAAGGGCAGGAGTAATTTCCATAAGTACCGAGCCTTGCAATGGTGGCATCTCTATTATACCTAATAATACGGGGGAAGGCAACGAGTTTGAGAACTCTCCGAAAATTTGTTCCTCTACGGAAACAACCTCCACTTCGCACATAGTATGAAGCAAACCTGTTAGCTTGTTGGATAATAGGTATGCAAAGTTATCAAAGATAATATTAAAGGTACGCATTTGCTCTTTATAGAACTTATTTGCCGTTCTAAAATCGTACAAACGTACACTTTGCTGTTCTGAGGCATCCTCGCTCCCTACACTAATATCTTCTCCGGCAGATAAGGCGTTTAACAGCTCGTCTATTTCGTTTTGCGATAATACATTAGCCAAACAATACCCTCCTATTTGAGCTTAATTATTACACAATTACTGCATAACAAAGTCGCTTATATATACATCTGCAACATCTTCTATGTAAAGTGCCGCATTAAGTGCTTTTACAATTTCTTCTGCCACCGTATCTACAATATCCGGTTGGCTGTACTCTTCTTCCGTATAATTACGCAATACCTTTACAATTGTGTCTCTGATTAAAGGATTTTGCTCTGTAAGCTCTGCCGTAATATCTTTTCCTTTTAGGGCAATGGTTAGGGATGTTTTAGTTAGGCGAGTGCTGTCCTTAACGTTTACCACAAAGTAATCCCCCGGTGAGTAGTTATATAATTTTTCTCTTACTACTGCGTTTGGGTCTTTGGGCTTTAAGAAATTATCGTAGACAAAGTATCCACCCACTCCTAAAGCAGCAATAACAACTACTAATATTATTATTAATTTCTTTTTTTTCATTCCCTATACATCCTTTCTTAACTTAATGTATTATTTGGTTGTGCTAATACGCTTTCTACAATAAAACGTACACGTCTGTTTTGTTGTCTGCCATCTTCCGTTTCGTTTGATGCAACAGGGTGCCATTCTGCTTTACCCAATGCCTCAAAAGTTGGAAATGGTATATTTGTGCCGGCTTGTACTTCTCTAACTACATTTGTGGCACGTTTTGTGGATAAATCCCAGTTGTCTTCAAATTCAGTAGTTTTTATGGGCACGTTGTCTGTATGCCCTTCTACAATTATGCGCATAATACTTGAAAGGGATTCGTTAAACATATTTCCTACATCTGTAAGTATTTGCACCCCTTCGGGAAGTATTTCCGCACTACCCGACCTAAACAGTATACCGTCTGTAAATGTTATATACACCGTTTGCCCGTCTTTAGTAGCTACTACTTGGGATTCTAAGTTATTTCCCTCTATATATTTCTTTAGCATTTCGTATAAATCGCTAAACATTTTTTCTACAACAGCCTTGTTGGTTTCCTTGCCCTCCTGTGCCGTTTGTTCTGTGGAAGGGTTTTCCACGGGTTTTTGGAACATTTCGGGAATAATTTCGCTTTTTGCTATGCCCTCTACCGGGTTTACAGGGTCTATGGGCTCTACTATTGCCGGAGGTGGTGCGCCCGTAAAGGTTTCTATAAGCATATTCCACTTTTGGTTATCCACACTGGAAAAAGCAAATAACAGAACAAAAAATGTAAGCAATAGGGTTACCATATCACCATATGTATTCATCCATTCGGGAGCGCCCTGACTGCCACCGTCTCCCTTTTTTGCTCTTTTACGACTCATAGATTATTCTCCACCCTCTGTTGCTTGCTCTGTTTTTTCTTCGGGGATAGATAAACTGCTCTTAGATACAAAGGCGTTTAATTTATCCCTAATTATTCTTGGGTTTTCTCCGTCTTGTATGGAGAGTATGCCTTCTATTATAATATCTTTTTGTATTTGCTCGTTTTTACTGCGTAATTTTAATTTATTTGCAAGCGGATTAAATATCGCATTTGCAAGTACAACACCGTAAAATGTTGTTATTAATGCCACAGACATTGCAGGTCCTAAGCTGTCGGGGTCGCTTAATGCTACAAGCATATTAATAAGACCTATAAGAGTACCTATCATACCAAAAGCGGGTGCTAATGAGGACATTGTCTCAAAAATCTTAATAGCATCGCTGTGACGCTCGTCCATAAAATAAATTTCCGTTTCCATTACGTTTTTAACAAGCTCCGGGTCTGTACCGTCCAAAATTAGCATTACACCATTTTTTAAAAAAGGGTTATCCATATTTTCGATAGATTCCTCTAAGGACAGCAAGCCGTCTTTTCTTGCAATATTTGCCATATCAATTATGGCATCTATATCTTTTACAATGTTTACTTCGTCTTTTTTTAATGTTAATTTAATAAGAGGTATTACCTTTTTTAAGTCCTTCATAGGAAAAGCCGTTATGGTTGCACCTATTGTACCGCCTACAACTATAAAAATAGAAGGTATATTAAAAAAGTCGTTTATGTTTCCATCTATTACTATAGATACAACAATACAAACTATTGTAATTGCCAAACCCATTATTGTCGTTATTTCCAATTAATTCACCTCAACCTTTTTTAAATTAAAATTTATCGCTAATATGCCCCTCGTACACTTCGGGGACACCTGCTACAACTTTTCTTTTAAATTCGATAATACGGTCTATAACTTCTTCTGCTCTTTCTAACACCGTTAATTTTTTTCCGGAATAGAAAGTTAGCATAGTATCGGGAGTAACTTCAATAATTTCTATCATGTCTGAGTTTACGTATAATTTCTCGTTATTTAGCTTAGTTACTATAATCATTATATACCTTCCCTTAATTTACTCAATTATTACCTATAATATAATATACAACTAATTTGCAATTACGTCAATGGTGGATAACAATATTATTATCCACCATTGCAAATTTATATATTTTTTTACGATTAATGTGTCAAAAGTTTTATTAACGTTTCAAGTTTATAAGCTCTTCTAACATTTGGTCTGTAACCGTTATTACTCTGGAGTTGGATTGGAAACCTCTTTGGGTTACAATCATGCTTACCATTTCCTCGGACATATCTACGTTAGACATTTCCAAAGATGATGGTGTAATAGCGCCTACACCTTCCATTCCTGCACGGGAGTATGCCGGTCTGCCGGAGTTTGGTGTTTGTGCGTAAAGGTTGGTAGCTACTTTTTCTAAACCTTCGGGGTTTGTAAATTTGGTAATTGTTATGTAACCGAGTACTACTTTTTCACCTTTTGCCATAAATCCTGTGCCGGGTATTGGGTTCATGGTGTCTTCTTTTAGCTGTCCTATAACCGCACCGCTTTCGTCTACCGAGATGTTATAGTATTTTGTAACATCTACCGTCATATCTCCAATGGTTGTGCCGGAGATAAAGCCGTCGTTGTTTATTACGTCTATTGATGCGTTATTTAAGATTGTCAGTAGGTCTTTTCTTGCGGCTTCTTCAGTTAGTTGCGTTTTTCTTACAGGAGCATCGAATGTCAGCTGTCCAAAGCCTGCTATGTCTATTAAATACGGACCCGATACTGTGCCGTTAGACCTTACTATACTGTTCATTTTTATTATATCTTGTACTAATGCAGATACATCACTAGCTGTAGCAGACGCTTTAGCATCAAATGTTATATTGCCTAATGCTGTAGTGCCAACTGTGCCTAAGGCAATTGTGCCCGCTTGTAAATCTGCCACAGTAATAGTAATGGTTGTGGTATTGGCAGGTGTAGCATTATCTGTAATAATAAATTTATCCGAATCTGTCGGGTGTGCTGTAATAGTAAATTTATCCGTAGAATTAGGAATGTTACCGCCTGTTAATTTAATATTATCTACTACTTTACTTGCAAGTTGTCCGGTAGAATCCGAAAGAGGACTATCTGTTACCATTGTGGGTACTGTAATTGCCGGTGCCGGTGTTACGGCTTTGCCGTTTACAAATAACTTCATATCTCCTGTTGTTGGGTCTAAGCTAAAGGTATAGTTACCCGAAGGCATAGTTGTCATTGCTTGAGTATTTGGGTTAAATCCGTAGTTACTAAAATGTGTGGATTTCTTGCCGTCAAGTCCTAAGGATTTAGCCACACCTGCATCTCCTGTTTTCCAAGCTGCGTTGTACGCTTGTACAAAGTGTCCGGAAGGAGTTACAAGACTTCCGTTACTCGAAAGGGTAAAGTTGCCTGCACGTGTGTATCTTAAGCCATCGCTTGTACGTACTGCAAAAAATCCGTCGCCTGCTATTGCAAGGTCTAAAGGAGCGCCTGTATATTGAGCCGCACCGGGAGAATGTTGGATTACTACAGAAGATACATTAACACCAAGACCTACCTGCTTAGCATTAGTACCGCCGGAATTTGCCGCCGGTGCAGAAGAGGGTGTTATAGTTTGGCTGTATAAATCCGAAAAGTTTGTTGCGCTTTTCTTAAAGCCCAGTGTGTTTACGTTAGAAATATTGTTACCGATTACGTCCATGCGTGTTTGATGGCTTCTTAAGCCTGTTACGCCGGAAAAAAGTGATCTCATCATAATGTTTTATCCTCCAATTAAGATATATATATTAATTATAGTTATTATCAGCATTATTTTCCCTGCTATCCTTGCATCTGTATGCTGAATTTGCTTACGTTTAACAGTTTATGCGTTGCTGTCCGTATTATTATCCGTACTGCCTTCCTTATCAACTGTTGTGTCATCTTTGCTGTCATCTGTACCCGTTGTGTCTTTGGGTATCTCTATAACATTATCGCTGACTTTTTTAACATAAGCCACAGGGACTTCCTTGTCCACGCCTTCAAGTTTTACGTGTAGCATACCGTTTTTAATTATTACGGTTTCTACTTTGCCTGTTACCAATTCTGCTTTACCGCCCTCTTTTTCGGGTGGTAATTCCGCTAAAATGTGTTTTCCGGAAAGATTTGCACCTTTAAGTACCAAATCGTCTAAGGAGCTATCGTCGTATACCGTTTGTACGGCATCTAAAGGCACGTAGTATTCACCAATTTGTAAATAGCTTACACCTTTGTTGTTCATAACACCGATAACTTCACCGTAAATTTGGGAAACAAGCCCGTTACTGTCTGTTACATTTGCAAGTACATTTTTACCCATAAGGCTGTATGCCTGTTGGTTGCCTACATTGGCATTTAATGCTTGCATTTGCTCTAAGGATGAAAATTGTGCCATTTGAGCAATAAATTCTGTATCCTTCATTGGCTCTAATGGATCTTGATTTGCCATTTGCATGGATAGAATTTTTAAAAATTCGTCCTTTCCCAAATCCTGTTTGGGAGTTCTTTGTTTCTCTGCGGTAGTGCCTGCCTTGGTTTTGTTTGCGGCATTTGTACCTGAAGTAGTATTTGTTTTTGTGTCGGTGCTTGGTGTGTTAAAGTTTATCGGAGCACCGCTTACAGCGTTTGTAGCCATATAAAAACCTCTCTTTAATAAGTTTAAGCTTTATATTCTACAGAACCTCCCTGCTCTGTCAATACATCGTACATAGACAAGTTATCGTATACTATGGGGGTATCCTCTAAACTCTCGTATTTAATACCTTTAGAGTTTGTGTTAGAGGACCATTGCCCGTTAAAGTTAGAACTGTCTTTATTTGTAGAGTTTGCCATTTGGTCGTATATCACATCCATGTGTACAACGTTTATGCCTTTTTCCTTTAATGCCTCTTGTAGTTGAGCCATGTCTGTTTGTATCATTAGTGCCACGTCTTTTTGTCCCGAAACTAATTTTGCTATCATACCTTGCTCACCCATTGACAGAGAAACTATAAGTCCTCCTAAGTGTGCCGGTTTTAGTTGTACAAAAAGCTCTGTTTGGTTTTTGCTCATAGCGGCTTTTGCCTGCTGAACTATTTGCTCAAAAATACTGGCTTTTTCTATAATAGGTACCGATTTATCTTGTACTTGCGCTAATTTAAAATCCACCTTACCATCCGAGTTAATGTCTGCCGACACTACCATATTGTTATGTGTTTTTGGTAAAAGCTCTTTTTGCGTAGTGTCCTTCTTTTCTGTACCTATATAGCTTTTTTCTGTTATTTCCGTTTTAGCATCGGATTTACCTTCTAATATTGTTTTAGGTTGTACCGTTTGTATATCCTTTGCGTCCGGTTCTTCCTTTACTCCTTCAAAGTCTACATTTTTTGTATTTATTGTAGAATTATTAGGTGTTTTTGACTCCTTGTTTATTATATCGTCAACTTCTTCTAAAACTTGACTCACAAATTGTAAAGTATTTGTGTCCGTATCGTCTGCTTGTATTACAACGGAATTAGTTAAGTTTTTAGCTGTATTTACATCTAAGTTTTTGGTTAATTCCTGTTTAACATCTAAAACAGCGGCAGCATTTACGTTTGTTTTATTTGCAGAGCCGGTTTCTGCTGGGGTATCTGCCCCCTCCTTAAGAATAGGAATACCCTCTTTGGTTTGCTGTGGGGTAGCCTCTATCTCAGGTTTTACCTGTGGCTTTTCCCCATTTATAAGAGTATCCGTAGATGCTGTGTTTTCTACAATAGTCTCTTGATTAGGGATGGTTTGAATAATAGGCAATGCGGTTACAAAGATAGTTTCCTGCTCGTTTATTATTTCTTGCTCTCCTACTTCCTCTCCGTTTAGAGAGTTTTGCAGGTTTTTATTATCTTTTAAAACGGTTTCGCCATCAACTTTTTGTGCATCCGAAACATTATTGCTTTGTTTGGGAGCATCTACCTTTTTAGCATTTTTTGAAACGTTATTTAACGTTTTTTGAAAAAGCTCGTCTTTAGGTGTGTTGTCATTTTTAACCGTTGCAGGTTCGCTAACTTTTTTTACATCTTTTATAACCATTAAATTAATGTTATTCATCCTTTGCCTCCTTTCTTAAATTTATAAATATTATTGAGGAACCATAATCCTTGTAATATCTGCGGCTTTTACGGGTTCCATTTTTTCTAATACCTTTGATGCTTTTTTTGGCTCCATATTACTTAGTATTGTGGCAACCCAATCGTTGTTGGTTATTTGGTTTAAAATAGTTGCGGCAGATTCCGGAGCCATGGCATTATACATCTCTGTAAGTTTTTCTAAATTTGCCGTTTGATTTTCGTTGCCTCCTGTTGTTGCGGCGGCTATTTTTTCCTCTCCTACTATTTTTTGTTCTCTTGTATCAAGCTCGGTTTTTTTCTTATCTATCTGTGCAAGTTGAGCGTCTAACTCCTGTTGCTTTTTTTCGTATAAAGATTTTTGAGTGTTTTGTTCTTCTACCGCTTTTTGATATTGGGTATCTTGGGTAATAAAGAAATAAACCACTTGGTCTTTAACTCCAAATAAATTAAAGTAGTAGCTTACACCTGCAAAAGCAATAATTAATATAGCTATAATAATAAAAATCATTTTGCCTTTTGGTTTTTTTTCTTTTTTAACATCCGTGTTTTTTGTAGAAATGGGTGGTACAGCAACTTTTGAATCCTTCACTTTTGCTTGCTCTTCTATTCCTGCCACTTAATAACCTCTATTTATATTATTAGTATTTCCCCGAAAAGAAATCCTCCAACATAATATCGTTATCTTTTTGTAATTCTTTAGTGTATTCTAAAAATTGTTCGCTTTTTATTTTGTCTAAGGTTTTTTTCTCGTTCATAATCTTTAGTAAATCGTTTCGGCATACGGAAATTCTGCTTTCGCAATTAGCAATTAAAGCACGTTGCTCCTTCATTCTGTCCAAAAGGTATATAAAAAAGTCGCCGTACATTTTAAGTATTACGGCAGTAGTGCCTTTTTTACATTCTTCTAAATATTGTAGATTTTGCTCGTAGAATTTAGTGTTTAAGTTGTTAAGTTCGCCGTTTAAAGCGTCAAGCTCTTTATTAAGCCCATCTAACTTAATTTGTAGCTGGCTTTCTTCCATACATTTTACATTATAAAGTTTTTGCAATGTAAATACAAATTTTTTCATATTATATTACTTATACAGGGGGTGGAGTAGCTATTTCGTCATCTTTTTTTGCAAGCTCCGCCAATTTTTTCAGTGTTTCCTCAAAGGGACACTCCTCCCCTATTTGTTGTTTGAGTAGTTGCAAAATAGGGTCTTTAAGCTCTACTGCTCGGTCTATTTCCGGATTAGAGCCCTTTTTATACGCACCGATGCTTATTAAGTCCTGCACCTCGTTATACGTCATCATCATATTTTTAATAAAGTTTGCGTCCTTCCAATGCTCGTCTGTTACAATATCGTACATTAAACGGCTTACACTTGCAAGTACGTCTATTGCCGGATATTGATTTGCGTTGGCGATTTTTCTTGAAAGCACAATATGCCCGTCTAAAATACCTCTAACGGTGTCCGAAATAGGCTCGTTTAAATCGTCCCCTTCTACAAGCACGGTGTAAATACCTGTTATACTGCCTTTTTTTGATGTTCCCGACCTCTCTAAAAGTTTGGGGAGCATTGCGTAAACAGACGGGGTAAAGCCTCTTGAAACGGGGGGTTCTCCCACTGCCATTCCAATTTCTCTTTGCGCCATCGCAAAACGGGTTAGGGAGTCCATCATTAGCATTACGTTGTACCCTTCGTCTCTGAAATACTCGGAGATTGCGGTAGCTACAAGTGCGGATTTTAGCCTTAAAAGCGCAGGTTGGTCGGAAGTTGCCACAACCAAAACGGATTTTGCAAGCCCTTCTTCTTTTAAGTCCTTTTCTACAAAATCCAGCACCTCTCTGCCACGCTCTCCCACAAGGGCAATTACGTTTATATCCGCATTTGCACGCCTTGCAATCATGCCAAGCAGGGTACTTTTACCCACACCGCTGCCTGCAAAAATACCTACCCTTTGCCCACTACCCATAGTAAGCAGGGAGTCTATGGCTTTAACACCTATGGGTAAAATTTCTTTTATTCTTCGTCTTTCTAAAGGGTTTGGAGGGGAATTTTCCACAGGATACATTTTGTCCGTCTTAATGTCTCCAAGCTCGTCCATAGGGTTTCCCAGAGCATCTAAAATTCTGCCTTTTAGCCCTTCCCCCACAGGCACAGAATACTCTGTACCCGTTGCAACGATTTTATTACCCACACCAATACCCGAAAGGTTGCCAAAAGGCATTAAAAGTACACTTTCGTCCCTAAAGCCAACCACTTCCGCAAGTATGGGTTCGTCCCCACTGTTGGGCATAATTTTACAAATATCCCCAATTTTAACCATAGGGCCTTTGGATTCTACCATCATCCCTATTACTTTTGTAACGGTACCGCTTAATTCTATTGCATCTAAAGCTGAAATTTTATTTTTAAGACGGTTGATTTCGTTTTCTATATCAAACATTATTTTACCTAATTTACGAATTTTTTAGCAAGTTTTCTATTTGCTTTAATTGAGTTTTTATACCAGCATTTACGTTGCCGTAATCTGTTGTTACTAAAATTTCGTGGTCTTTTAGCGAAATATTATGCTTAACCGTAATATCTGCCTGCTTTAACTCTAACAGAAACTCTTTGTTTATACCTTCAAAATATTTATGATAATCCGCTTTATTTACATGCAGTACCACATTACTTTGGTTTTTTAGCATTGTTAGCGTTCTTCTTACGAGTTGTTTGTACACTACATCGTTTTTGTTTATTTCAATATCTATGATTTTTTGGGCTATGCTTGCGGATAAATCAACAACACCTTCTTCTACATGGGCGTACATACTGTCTCTTGCCTCTAAAAGTTTAGAAAGTGTTATTTCAAATTCCTTTTTTTCGTATTCTATTTGCTCTTCCGCTTTTTGCTTGCCGTCTGCAACACCCTTGGCATAGCCTTCCTCGTATCCAATGTTGGAAGCCTCGTTTTTTAGGGTTTCCGCTTGGGTGTTTGCCTCGTTTAATATTTGCTCTTTTTTTCGCATTGCATCTTCTATTTCCTCTTTTAGTTGATGCAACAAATTTTGCTTTTTGGTTATTTCGTCCTCAATAACCTCTATATCATCGCAATTTTCTAACTCATCTATCTCCTCTGTCTGCTCATTTTCTGCGCCGACGTGGGTTTCTTCTCCATCATCACCATAATTAGAAAAAGAGTCCTCTTTAAAAAAGTCATCCTCACTGATTTCCTGTGGCTCGGGGATTTCGTCGTTTTGCAACTTTAGCATTTCCTCGAAATGAGGCAATACAACAACCTCCCTGTCCTGCGTTTCGTCAGGCAACAAGCTTTTGTCTATTCTAAACAAGGAGTGCATCCTCGGCGCCTCCTCTTGCTATTTCGATTTCGCCCTCATCCTCTAATTTACGTATTACATTAACAATTTTTTGCTGTGCCTGCTCAACATCACGTACACGCACAGGCCCCATATAATCCATATTTTCTTTTATCATTTCTTGCAAACGTTTGGAGATATTTGCAAAAATCATATTTTGTATCTCCTCCGAAGCACCTTTTAATGCCATTGTGAGCACATCGTTATCAACTTCTTTGAGGGTTCTTTGTATAGCAACAGCGGTAAGTTTGGTAATATCTTCAAATACAAACATTCTTTTGTGGATTTCGTCCGCAAGTTCCGGATCTGTGCTTTCTATGCTGTCAAGAATACTTTTTTCTGTACTTCTGTCTATGGAGTTTAGTATTTCAACTATTGTACCGATACCGCCAACCGTTGTATTTTCCTCCTGCCCCGCACTCATTAGCTTACGCTCTAAAATGCGCTCCGCCTCCCTTATATACTCGGGAGATGCAACGCTCATTGTGGCTATTCTTTGCACTATATTTGCCTGTATTTCCGGAGGCAAGGAGGCTAAAATGCCTGCCGCCTGGGGAGACGTCATATAAGACATTATAAGTGCTATGGTTTGGGGATGCTCGTTTTGTATAAAGTTTAGGATTTGGGTAGTATCCGCCCTGCGTATAAAATCGAAAGGACGTACCTGCAAAGATGCGGACAGCCTACTTATTAGCTGGTTAGCGCGGTCTGCACCTATGGCATTTACCAAAATTTCTCTTGCGTAATCTATACCACCTTCGGAAATATAGTTTTGTGCAATACACACCTCTAAAAACTCTTCTAAAACACCGTCTCTTAAATTGGCATCGAAGGCTCTAAGCCCTGTTATGCTAAGGGTGAGTTGCTCTATTTCCTCATCCGTTAAATGCTGATATATACTGGCAGAATACTCTTTACCCAAGGCAATCATAAGTATCGCCGCTTTTTCTTTAAAATCTAAATCGTGATCATCGTACGACATAACTACCTCCTTAAGTCTTCATTAAGCCAGTTTCTTAGTAATTGCGCTACAGATTCCGGATTCTTTTTTATCATAGCTTTTATTTGCTCGAGTGTGGTATTTTGCCTTTCCTCCGGTGCCTCAATAGGTTGATTTAAGTCTATTTCCCCATCGGCAACTAAATCCACACGCATTTGCTCTTGCTCTAATGCGAGTAACCGTGCCGCTTCTGCCGCCTCTGCTGCTTTTTTCTTTTTGCTTGCCCTTAGAAACATTAATACTATTATAAGCGCTATTGCACCTATTATGCCGTACATTATGTACTGTTGCATTTGCTGTGCTTGCATAGCTCTTTCGGCGGCGGCTTTTTCTTCTTCCATTAATTTTTGGTTATCTATATTTTGTTGGAAGGGCATAGCCGATACCGTTATGCTTTCCTGCCTGTCTATAGGAATACCTATTGCCGTCATAACTTGGGTTTTAACATCGGGCAATATTGCGGCTAACTCTGTTGGGTCGCCGTTTATTAGTATTGTTGCCGTAAGTTCTTTTATAGTACCTTTTGCTTTATCTATCTGTTGGATAAGCTGGTTTACTTCCTGATTAACCTCTCTTGTTACATTATAGTATACACTATCTCCTGCAGCGGCATCTAACTCCGGATATACGGGTACACCTCCGCCGTTATCTACCTGCCCCGGCTCTCCGCCGTTTGCGCCTTGTGCATTTATTATGCGCTCCTCCGTTTCTTTTAATGCCACAACAATACCGTTGTTGCCTGCATCGTCTACGGGGGGAGTAAGGGTAATTGACTCCGTTGCCGTTTTATCAAAATCCAGTATGGTATTTACGGATACGGATAAATTATTTGTGCCGAAAACAGGTGTAAGCAGGTTATAAATCTGTTGTTCTAATTGATTTTTAACCCTTGTTTGTAAATCTAACTGCTCGTTGGCGCTACCAATGCCTTCGCCGTCAATAGAGCCACTTGTGTAGATATTCATTTTATCGTCCGTTATTGCTACGTCTTCCGGCAATAAGGAAGGCACACTCTTAGAAACCAATATCCTAATAGCATCCGCCTCTGCGTTGGTTAGGGTTTGCCCGGCTTTTAATACAAGCATAACCGCAGCCGTAGATTGAGTGTTGGTTTTATTGGACAGCACAAATTGGTTTTCCTCCGCAATGGTTAGCAGTACCGTTGCACTTTGCACTTTATCCATTTTATTAATTGTAGTCGCAATATCTTGCTGAAGTTGCAGTTTTTCAAAGATTTTTTTGTCTGTATCCGTCATACCGAATGCGGTGGCTTCTTTGTAAATGTCGTATTCTATTCTACCCGTTTTGGGGTAGCCCTCCGCACTTAGTTTTAGTCTTGCGTCTTCCACCGTGTTTTTGGGTACCTCAATAGTACCTCCCGGTCTTGCTTTTGCGTCTATACCCATATCCAGTAATTTAGTATAGACTTCCCCCGCTTCTGTACTCTCCATACCCGAATAAAGCACTTGATATTCAACCGTGCCTGCAATATTGCCCACAACCGCTAATGCAATTATAGTTCCTATTATAACAACTATTATCAATGTTCTTTGCGATTTCTTCATGTTTTTCCAAGATTCTGTAATCTTATTGAAAAAACCCTTCATTGATTCGTTCAGTTTATTTGCCTCCTCACTAGGCTGTCAACCATAATTAAATTATGATACTTTTTAGTAACAAATAATAACTTATAAAAAACTATATGCACGGCTATTATTACCCATAATTATAGCCGTTAAATAACCGAATTAATCTGTTAGCAAGTTATTTATGTCTAATATAAGTGCTATATTACCATCACCCATAATGCTGCATCCTGCAATTCCTTTAATTCTTCCCATAATTCGTGTTATATATAAAGGCATTGGTTTTACAACCGCTTGTTGTTCTCCTAATAGTTTGTCTGCAAACAAGCAAGCCGCACCTGCCTCGCTATCAACCAAGACCATAATACCGTCGTTAAAGGTTTCTACCGCAGTATTTACGTTAAGCGTGCTGTGCAGTCTTAGAATAGGATAACATTCCCCACGAATAATTATCATTTCGTTGCCGTTAGGCTCTACAATTATCTTATGCAGTTTAGGCTCTAAGGATTCTCTGATAGTTAGTGTGGGTACAATGTATATGGAATCCCCTACACTTATCTTCATACCGTCCATAATAGCAAGAGTTAGAGGAATGTGCATAGTTATTGTTGTGCCTTTTCCCTCCTCGCTTTCTATTAATATACTGCCACCTATATTGTCAATATTTTTGGATACAACGTCCATACCAACGCCACGTCCGGAAAATTCCGTTGCTTGGTCTTTGGTGGAAAATCCGGGGAGCAGTACAAAGCCAAATGCCTCTTTATCTGAAATCTCGCTCTCGGCTTTTGTTGTAAGCCCTTTTTCTATTGCTTTTTGGATGATCTTTTCTCTGTTTAGGCCTCTTCCGTTATCCGAAACTTTAACTATTACGTCTCCGCCGGAGTTTTTAGCCTCGAGGGTAATTCGGCTACGTTCTTTTTTGCCTGATTTTTCCCTTTCTTCGTCTGTTTCTAAGCCGTGGTCCATAGCATTACGAATTAGGTGCATTAGTGGGTCGGACAGGTTGTCGTTTACGTTTTTATCTACTTCCGTATCCTCGCCTATTATTACAAGCTCTGCATTTTTATTAACTTTTTTGCACATATCTCGTACAATACGTTGCATTTTGTTAAAGGTTGATGCAATAGGTACCATACGTATGGACATAACAATATCTTGGAGCTCGTCTGTTAGCTTTCGCAGTAACCTTGCTTGTTTGTCGAAATTTTCAAGATGCAAATCCGCAATATCCGGATTTTTTGTTACCATTGATTCTGTGGTTACAATTTCTCCCACTAAGTTCATTAGTTTATCTATTTTGTTTACATTAACACTTATAAAGCTTTGTTTTAAGGGTTTATCGTCCGTATCCCCTTTTTTCGCCGGGGGTTTTGGAGGTGTGCTTGGAAGTTTTGCAGGCTCGGCATTATTTACAGGAGATTTTTCTTGTGCCGCTACTGCCACAATTACTTCTTGAGTGGCTTGCTCAGGTTGGTCTACCACTTCAACGCTTTCCTCTTTGCCCGAAATAAGTTTGCTTTCGTCTATCTCTTGAAATTCTATGCTTTGTAAAAACATAGTTTCTTCCAATTTAGATTTTATTACTTCTGCATTGTCTTCCGAAGCTGTAAATACTATGGTAAGACCATGCATTGCAATTTCGTCATCGCAGTTGTTTTCTATATCTTCGGGAAAATGCACTAAACTTGTGTATAAATCCTTAATAGAAATTATAGCGCCAAAAGCACGAATAGTTTCCATTTGGCACTCGTTTTCAAATTTAATTTTTGCGAGGTAGTATTTGTCCCCATCCCCTAAAGTAAGAGAATTTAAAGGAATATTGGGTAGGTCTTCTGCCCGCATATCTATAACATTATCTTCGTTTGCAGAAGTTTGTTGCGCATCTGCCGGTTTTTCTCGATTTTCCTGTTGCTCTAATACAATTTCTTCCCCATTTTCCTCTTCTGTCTGCTCTTCTTGTTCTTCCTCTTGATTATTTAGTTTTGCTAAAATATCTCTAAGTTGTTTTGCAAGGTCGTTAGCTTCTCCGTCCGGTGTTTGCCCGTTTTGGATTTTCTCGATTTCTTCTTTAAAGAAATCTATTCCTTCAAGAACGCTATCAAAAATAACTCCCCATTGAGATTCTTTGGGGGATTTTTCTCTTATTTTTGAAAATAAGTCCTCGATAGCATGTGCAAGTCCTGCCATATTATCGTAACTCATCATAGCGGAAGAACCTTTAATAGTGTGCATTACTCTAAAGGTTTCGTCTATTTGCTCTTTATTTAGCTCGGCATTTTCTTCACTCCCAAGCAACATATTTTCCAGTTGCTCAAGTAAATTCATATTTTCGTATACAAACATTTCCAGTAAAGCATCGTTTTCTGCCATATTAAACCACTTGCCTTTCAGACTCAATAAATTTTATAACGCAAATACACGAGTCTTTGTATTGCGATATATGCACGAAAAATTATGATATTATTTAAACTTACTTAATGCAGCAATAATTACGTCTTCCTTAAAGGGCTTAACAACAAAGCCTTTAGCGCCAAGCATAACTGCCTCTTTAACCATACCTTCCTGCCCTAAAGCAGAAACCATCACTACTACCGTTTGGGGCCTTTGCTTCATAATTTCGGCAAGTGCCTCTATGCCTGTAACTTCGGGCATTGTAATGTCTAAAGTAACAATGTCGGGCTCAAGTTCCATACATTTTTGTATTGCTTGTGCACCGTTTTCGCCCTCGCCACATACCTCAAATCCGTTTTTTGTTAGCATATTCTTGATCGTAACACGCATAAATGCAGCATCATCAACAATCAAAACCCTTTTCATAATTTTCCTCCTGTTATATGTAAACTTAGTGATTGTTTATATAGTTTTCTCGCTTCTACCTACTGTTTTTACCAGCAAACTACCGTCTTGTGTATTTAATTCTATTGTTCTACCATAATTGCCTCCGGTATCTTCCGCAATTATTGGTATCCTTAATTTATTTAATGCCAATTTGCACCCTTCTGCATTTCTTTCCCCAACTTTGAGTAAGTCGCTCTTTGTTGCAGAAAAAAACATATGAGCACCGCCAACAACCTTTGCTACAATGGAGTTGCGGTTTGCTCCTGATTTTATCATATTTAGTACCAAAAAATCCACACCTGTGTCTGCAAATTTTGCTTTGTTTATATTAGGATTTCCACCGGAGTTTGGTAAAACTACGTGTACCATTCCACCCACTTTGGATATTTTATCATATAAAACCACACCTATACAAGAACCTAATCCCAGTGTTGAAATATTTTGAGGTGGCTTTACAACCCCATACTCAGCCATACCAATTATAAGCGTTTTCATAAAATAAAATTAGCTTATGTAAAAAGAGCATTTTTTAGCTTATCGTAAGACTCTATTGTCGGCATAAGAAAAAAATGTCCTTTTATGCTTTCCGCCTTCCCACCAAATTTAGTATCCAACATTAGTACCTCTTCTCCAACCTCGCCATATACAAGTGCAGGTACGTTCATAATTGCCATTGCCATATCTATTGTCATCTCGGGAACGGAGGGTAGTACACTAAATTCCGTCATATACGCAATAGCATCTAAATAAGAGCCTACCAGTATATTGGCAACTTCTCTCATAGGTTCTAAGTCTTCAATAGTTACATTTTCGGATGCAATGTCTTGATCTAACAAGATTTTAAGCGTATTAACTGCATCGTCTACATCTAATGCCATTAGTACAAAGCCGTCAAGATCTCCTAAAATTTGCACTAAAATTCCAAGTATTACCTTTTCCGGACCGCCGACAACGTCGCCCATCTCGGAAAAACTAATCATTTCACAAGTAGGAACAGAAATATCTATTTCTGTATTTAACATTTCTGACAGTGCTGTTGCCGCATTTCCTGCGCCAACATTACCTAATTCTTTTAATATGTCTAAGTCTGTTTGACTAAAATACATACTTTCCTCCCATATAAATGATTATAATATATTTTATTACATATCCCCTTTAAAATCAAGTGCTTTTATTTAATAATTTGCTTTTACGATATATTTCGACTGTTTTTAAAACACATTACACTAAATAGCTTTGATATTCGTCATAGAAAACAGACTAATTAAAAGTATTTATCAATTTTAAAATTTTATATTTCTTTTATTTTAGATTTTATGGCATGATGATTTTTCCCCTATTTTACTCTTTTTTTCAATTCTTATATTTATTTATGTAAAATGTATAATTATTCGGTTTGCAACTTTTGCCATAATTGCAGTTTATATTGTTGGCATAATTGCAATTTTTACCTTATTATAACAATATATCATAAATTGGATTATAAAAGTAAAGAAACCGCCAATTATAAGCGGTTTCTTTACTGTGCTTTTTAGTAAAAGCAATAGAATATAATTTATTATTTTGTATTATCTTAATAAAGATAATACATTTTGTGGTGCTGCATTTGCTTGTGCCAACATTGCTGTTGCAGCTTGAGACAAGATATTGTTCTTTGTAAATGCCGTCATTTCTTTGGCTATATCTACGTCTCTTATACGACTTTCTGCCGCTTGGGTGTTTTCTGCGGAAATATCCAAATTAGCAATTTTGTGCTCTAATCTGTTTTGCATTGCACCTAAGTCTGCACGTTGGGTGGATACTGTGTTAACTGCCGTACGTACTGCCGTTATTGCTGCTTGTGCATTTGTGGTATTCTCTATAGTGCTACCATTAATGTTTAAACCTGTTGTATTCATACCACTAATCTTAATATCCAGAGTATCTCCTGCTTTTGCGCCTACTTGGATGGTAAATGTAGATTGACCACCTGTTGCATTTAACAGCTTCATATCATTAAATTCTGTTTGTTTTGCAATATCGTCTATTTCCGACTTTAATTGCACAAACTCGGAATTTAATGCTGCACGATCCACAGCGTCATCGTTAGTGCCGGATGCGGATTGTACCGCAAGCTCATTCATTCTTTGTAGCATTGCGTGTACCTCCTGCAATGCACCTTCTGCCGTTTGTACTAAGGAAACTGCATCTTGGCTGTTTTTGCTTGCCATATTCAGTCCACGTACCTGTGCTCTCATTTTTTCGGAGATTGCAAGACCTGCCGCATCGTCTCCTGCCCTGTTTACTCTGTAGCCGGATGATAGTTTCTCAGCCGATTTTGCTACTGCACTGTTGTTGATTCCGTATTGGCGATGTGTATTTAACGCCATTATGTTGTTTTGAATTCTCATTTTCTAATCCTCCCTGAATTATTTTTATAACTTCTTGTTTTTTGTTCTTAAATAAATTACATTTATATAGAGTTTTATATTATATACCCCGCCCCGTAAAGACGGGGTATTAAATATATGTGTAATTATCTTAATAAAGATAATACATTTTGTGGTGCTGCGTTTGCCTGTGCCAACATTGCCGTTGCAGCTTGAGATAAGATGTTGTTCTTTGTAAATGCCGTCATTTCTTTGGCTATATCTACGTCTCTTATACGACTTTCTGCCGCTTGGGTGTTTTCTGCGGAAATATCCAAATTAGCAATTTTGTGCTCTAATCTGTTTTGCATTGCACCTAAGTCTGCACGTTGGGTGGATACTTTGTTGACTGCCGCACGTACAGTTGTTATTGCTGTTTGTGCTTTTGCAGCGGTATCTATTTCCACGCCTGTACCGTTAAGGCTTAAACCTGTTGTATTCATACCACTAATTTTAATATCAAGTGTATCACCGTTTTTTGCTCCAACTTGAATTGTAAATGTAGAAGCACCTGTGCCTGCGCCTAACAGCTTCATATCATTAAATTCCGTTTGACTTGCAATGTCGTCTATTTCTGATTTTAGCTGTTTAAACTCGGAGTTTAATGCTGCACGATCCACCGTGTCATCATTAGTACCTGATGCGGATTGTACTGCAAGCTCGTTCATTCTTTGTAGCATTGCGTGTACCTCCTGCAATGCACCTTCTGCCGTTTGTACTAAGGAAACTGCATCTTGGCTGTTTTTGCTTGCCATATTCAGTCCACGTACCTGTGCTCTCATTTTTTCGGAGATTGCAAGACCTGCCGCATCGTCTCCTGCCCTGTTTACTCTGTAGCCGGATGATAGTTTCTCAGCCGATTTTGCTACTGCACTGTTGTTGATTCCGTATTGGCGATGTGTATTTAACGCCATAATGTTGTTTTGAATTCTCATTTTCTAATCCTCCTTGAATTATTTTTAACTTCTTGTTAATGTGTTCTAAATAAATGTAGCCTATTTATTTATATCTTGCCCCTCACCTTTTTAGTAGGGGGTTAAATATCCTTCTGATTATCTTAGTAAAGATAATACGTTTTGTGGTGCTGCGTTTGCTTGTGCCAACATTGCTGTTGCAGCTTGAGACAAGATATTGTTCTTTGTAAATGCCGTCATTTCTTTGGCTATATCTACGTCTCTTATACGACTTTCTGCCGCTTGGGTGTTTTCTGCGGAAATATCTAAGTTTGCAATTTTGTGCTCTAATCTGTTTTGCATTGCACCTAAGTCTGCACGTTGTGTGGATACTGTGTTGACTGCCGCACGAATTGCGGTTATTGCGGTTTGTGCATTGCCGGCGGATGCAATATCGTTTCCGTCTATGCTTAATCCCACTGTATTCATAGCGCTTATTTTAATATCCAAAGTATCATTCTGTTTTGCGCCTACTTGAATGGTAAACGTAACATTAGCACTTATGAGCTTCATGTCGTTAAATTCCGTTTGGCCTGCTATGTCGTTAATTTCGCTTTTAAGTTGAGTAAATTCGGAGTTTAGAGCCGATCTGTCCACAGTATCATCATTAGTACCGGATGCGGATTGTACCGCAAGCTCGTTCATTCTTTGTAACATAGAATGTACTTCTTGCAACGCACCTTCTGCCGTTTGTACTAAAGATACTGCATCTTGGCTGTTTTTGGACGCCATATTAAGACCACGTACTTGAGCTCTCATTTTCTCTGAAATGGCTAACCCTGCTGCGTCGTCTCCTGCTCTGTTTACTCTGTAACCTGATGAAAGTTTTTCTGCTGATTTGGATACTGCGTTGTTGTTTATCCCGTATTGGCGATGTGTGTTTAGTGCCATGATATTGTTTTGAATTCTCATTTTTCAATCCTCCATGAATTATTAATTAATAACATCTTGTTATTATAGTTTAAATAATTTTTTCCCCTTTAATTATTTTTATGCTTTATTCAGTTATTTATATTGTGCTGCCTGCCTATAAGACAGGCAGCTAATATTTGTTTGGTTTTATATTATCTTAATAGAGATAATACATTTTGCGGAGCCGCATTTGCTTGTGCCAACATTGCCGTTGAAGCTTGAGACAAGATATTGTTCTTTGTAAATGCCGTCATTTCTTTGGCTATATCTACGTCTCTTATACGACTTTCTGCCGCTTGGGTGTTTTCTGCTGAAATATCCAGGTTTGCAATTTTATGCTCTAATCTGTTTTGCATTGCACCTAAGTCTGCACGTTGGGTGGATACCTTGTTGATTGCCGTACGTGTTGCTGTTATAGCGGCTTGTGCATTTGTGGTATTCTCTATTGTATTACCGACAATGCTTAAACCTGTTGTATTCATACCACTAATTTTAATATCCAGAGTGTCGCCGTTTTTTGCACCTACTTGAATGGTAAATGTAGATGCACCTCCTCCGGCGCCTAACAGCTTCATATCGTTAAATTCTGTCTGACTTGCAATGTCGTCTATTTCAGATTTTAGCTGTTTAAACTCCGAGTTTAATGCTGCACGATCCACCGTATCATCATTAGTGCCGGATGAGGATTGTACTGCAAGTTCGTTCATTCTTTGTAACATAGAATGTACCTCCTGCAACGCACCTTCTGCCGTCTGTACTAAAGATACTGCGTCTTGGCTGTTTTTGCTTGCCATGTTTAGTCCACGTACTTGTGCTCTCATTTTTTCCGAGATTGCCAATCCTGCCGCGTCGTCTCCTGCTCTGTTTACTCTATAGCCCGAGGATAGTTTTTCTGCCGATTTGGATACTGCGCTGTTGTTGATTCCATATTGGCGATGTGTGTTTAACGCCATAATGTTGTTTTGAATTCTCATTATTCTTTCCTCCTTGAATTGTTGTGAGCCTCTTGCTCATACTTAAGCTGTATTTTTTTATATAATATGTAGTCAATATTATCGGGCTAAAATCTGCATATTATATTGGTTTAATTATCTTAATAGAGATAATACATTTTGCGGTGCCGCATTTGCTTGTGCCAGCATTGCTGTTGATGCTTGAGACAAGATATTGTTCTTTGTAAATGCCGTCATTTCTTTGGCTATATCTACGTCTCTTATACGACTTTCTGCCGCTTGGGTGTTTTCTGCAGAAATATCCAGGTTTGCAATTTTGTGCTCTAATCTGTTTTGCATTGCACCTAAGTCTGCACGTTGAGTGGATACCTTGTTGATTGCCGTACGTGTTGCTGTTATAGCAGTTTGTGCCTTAGTGGCATCATCTATTGTGTTGCCATCAACGCTTAAACCTGCCGTAGTCATAGCACTCATCTTAATAGCCAGAGTATCATTCTCTTTTGCACCTACTTGAATGGTAAAGGTACCAGCAGCACTTATAAGCTTCATATCATTAAATTCTGTTTGTTTTGCAATATCGTCTATTTCCGATTTTA
>CAZVNZ010000010.1:0-87046 GCA_964628515.1 uncultured Christensenellaceae bacterium | reverse complement strand
ATTGGATCCTATTTTCTTTTTATTTTGTCACCTATCTATTGTATTACAACAAAATCTCTGTTCCGTTTAGCATTCCTTTTTCTGTAACAAGGGTAATTTCTATATGCTCGGGATGCACGTTTCTAACCCCTTTTACGTAGAAATTAACATTTTCGTAGCCGTGGAGTATGGCTTGGTTTTGGTTGTTTTTGTTGATGATGTATTCCGCAAGCACGCTGTTTATTTCCACAACATAATCTTTATGTCCTTCGTCCTTTACTGTGCGCAGTACCTCTCTGCGTACCCTCATAGACATATTTTCTAAATTTATTACCCTGCCCGAACCGCTACATACGGGGCAGGTGGTTTGCATTAGTGTGGATAGTTTTCTTCTTAGTTTTTTACGTGTCATCTCCACCAACCCTAAGCCTGTCATACCTAAAATGTTGGATTTTGTTCTGTCCGTCTTTAGTGCGTTGCTTAGGGCTTCTACCACCTTTTGCTTGTTTTCTTCCTCTTCCATATCTATAAAATCTATTATGATGATACCGCTAATATCTCTAAGTCTAAGTTGCACCGCAATTTCTTGTGCCGCTTCTATATTTGCGTTTAGTATGGTGTCTTGGAGGTTGTCCTCCCCTATGTATTTTCCGGTGTTTACGTCTATTACCGTTAGGGCTTCCGTTTCGTCAAATACAATGTAGCACCCGTTTTTAAGCCACACTTTGCGTTGTAGGGCTTTGTTGATTTTGTCCTCGATTTCAAAGTAATCAAATATATTTTGTTGTTCGTCAAACAACCTTAGTTTGTCCTTCATATTTGGGGAAACTATGTTTACCACCGCCAAAACCTTTTCGTAGTAGTCTCTGTCGTTTATTACAAACTCGTCTACATCCACCGTAAACATATCTCTTACCGTTCTGAAAAGCAAAGTTTCCTCTGCGTGTATTAGGCGTGGAGCAGTTAAAAAATCCGCTTTCTCCCGTACTTTTTCCCATAACCGCATTAAAAACCTAAGCTCGTTTTCTATTTCTTCCTCCGTTGCCTGTTCTGCTACCGTGCGCACAATTACGCCCACATCGTTACGTTTTTTGGAGGTTATTAATTCCTTTAGCTTTTCTCGTGTTTTCTCGTCTGCAATCCGTCTGGAAACTCCTATGTGGTCCACCGTGGGCATAAGCACCAAAAGCCTTCCCGGTAGTGTGATGTGTGTGGTTACCCTTGCGCCTTTTGTTCCACCCGGCTGTTTTAGCACCTGCACCATAATTTCCTGATTTTGCTTTAAAAGCTCCTTAATATTGGGAATATCCAACTTTTTTTTGATTACGTCCGTCTCTCCTAACTCGTCAAAGTAAAGGTCTTGCTCGTCGCACAAAATATCCCCTGCGTATAAAAATGCGTTTTTTTCTAAACCTATATCTATAAACGCCGCCTGCATTCCCGGTAGTATGTTTGCTACTCTGCCTTTGTAAATATTGCCTACAAGCCTTTCTTTTCCACGCATTTCCAGTTGAATTTCTACTAAGTTTTTATCCTCCATCAGTGCCACTCTTGCTTCGTGGGCATTAACGTCGGCAATAATTCTTTTTAACATAATATATTCCTTTATTTTGCAATGCTTTCAAATGCTGTTATTTTGCCTTTGTAACTGCAAAAGCAATTAAGCCTTACTACTGTATACTCTAAATTAAGGTTGCCTATTTTTAGTATTTCTCCTGCAATAACCCGTGGGTTTAGGGATTTTTCTCCGTTTGCCAAGGTGGTTGTAATTACCCCCTCCTTATGCTTAACTGTTATAATAAGGGGTGCAATATCCACTTCCTTACCCTTGGAGTTTTGCGTTATGTAGCTCCCTTTATTGCTTATTTCGTCTTCTATTTTATTTAAAGCCGAATTTATAATATCACATTCCACGCTATTTTGCCACATAAAAATTATCTCGTAGGCTGCGCTGTGATTAATTGCCATGAGTTTTTTTGCATCTAAAGGCAGTATTCCCACATTTTGCACACGTATATCTTTTGGCAACACATTATTTAGTTTAGCCATAATAGTGCTTACCTCTTCATCATCATCAACAAAAACCTCTAAGTAATCCCCTAAAGTTTTGTAGCCTAAAGAAAGGGGCGCCGCAAAGGACATTTTAATGTGGGGGTTATACCCTTCCGAGTACAAAACCTTTATGTTGCCCCGTCTGAATGCTCTGCCGAAGGCTCTTTGCATATCTAAATGAGAGATATAGCATGCGCTGTTTTCTCTTCCGTATTTAATTAGCACCCTCATAGCTTGCTCCTTTCCTACACCCTTCTTTTTGCAAACCGCAACCGCAACATTGCTCAAAACAGTCTTTTGTGGTTATGGCTTGTTTGGCTTTTTCCTTTTCTTTAAGTAAAAATTCCTTGCTTACAAGGTAATCTATGTGCTCGAAGGGGAAAACTTCCGCCTCACTTCTTACTCTGTTTGCGTAAAATTGTGGGTCTATGCCACATTCCAAAAACGCTTCTTTATATGTGTTAAAGGAGAAAAACTCCCTCCATGCGTCAAATTTTGCCCCTTTATTATAGGCGGTTAAAATAACCTTAGAAAGCCGTCTGTCCCCTCTTGCAAACACACTTTCAAGGTAGCTTGTGTATGCATCGTGGTAGTTGAATTTTATGCCTTTAATACGCAAATTTTCCTTTAAATACCGCTGTTTTTCCTTAAAACTTTCTATGGTGTCCTGCCCCTCCCACATAAATGGGGTGTTTGCTTTTGGCACAAAGTTAGAGGCGCTTACCGTAATATTTAAGTAACCGCTACGTTTTTCTTTGGGTGTATCGTAAAAAGCCTCTTTAATTTTTTTAACAAGGCTTACAATTTCTTCTAAATCTTCCTGTTTTTCGTTTGGCAAGCCAATCATAAAATAAAGCTTTACGCTGTTTACGCCACTCTCAAACGCTTTTTTTACCGTGCTTAAAATTTCTTCTTCTGTTATGTTTTTGTTTATAATATCCCTTAAATGCTGACTGCCTGCCTCCGGCGCAAAGGTTAGCCCTGTTTTGCGTATTTGCTGAAGTGCTTCGGATAGCTTTTCCATATAGTTATCCATACGCATAGATGGTAGAGATACCGAAACCTTTTTGTCTTTGTACTCCTCTATTAAATCCCACACAAGCTCGCTTATTTGAGGGTAATCCCCTGCCGAAAGGGAGGATAGGGAAATTTCTTCGTAGCCTGTGGCTTCTATTACCTTTTTAATGTTGGATTTAACTTCCGCCATACTTTTTGTGCGTACAGGGCGCATAATATACCCTGCCTGACAAAACCTGCAACCGTTAGAGCAGCCACGCATAATTTCCGTCACGCATCTGTCATGAATTACCGAAATATAAGGTAGCACAGGCTTAGTTACGCTTTTAATATGTTCAAAATCCTCTATAAAGCATTTTTTTACCCTGCTTGGCGCATTTTTAGTGGGCGTTACACATTTTACGGTGCTGTCCTCGTTATATTCCACATTATATAAGGAGGGCACGTACACCCCTCTGATTTGAGCGACATCCTCTAAAAAATCCCCTTTGTTAAAGCCTTTTTCTTTATGGGTGATGTAGGTTTCACACAGCTTTACCGAGACTTCCTCCCCCTCGCCTATTACGAAAATATCAAAAAAATCCGCTAAAGGTTCAGGGTTTACCGTACAAGCACCGCCCCCTACAATTATGGGGAAATCCTCCGCTCTATCCTTGGCAAGCAAGGGAATTTTGCCTGCATCCAACATTACAAGTACGTTTGTGTAGCACATTTCGTAGGATAAATTTATGCCTACTATATCAAAATCTTTTAAGGGCACGCCTTGCTCTAAAGAGGTTAGGGGCATATTTGTTGCCACAAGCTCCTCTAACATATCTACCCAGGGACAAAACACCCGTTGTGCATAAATATCCTTATACGCATTTAGGGTTTCGTACAAAATTCCAATACCCAAATGGCTCATGCCCACCTCGTACACATCTGCAAAACACAAAGCAAAATTTATCTTTGCATTCTCTTTGTACACGCTGTTAAGCTCTCCGCCCGTGTACCTACCCGGTTTTTCCACATTTTTTAATATATCCAATGTACCCTCTCTTACCTGCTGTTTTTTTATTGTGATGATAATTAAGCTACTGCGTTTACTTGCTTTCCTGCCACCGTTGACGGCGAATGTCCACACTAAGTACCATGCCAAAGGCAATGCAGTTGGCAATCATGTTGGAACCTCCGTAGCTAAAAAACGGTAGTGGTATGCCTGTAACCGGCAGTACACCAATGTTCATACCTATATTTTCAAATACGTGAAACATAGTCATCGCCATTACGCCTATTATTATATATGCGCCAAAATCGTCCTTTGCCCTAAGTGAGAGCATAAAGGTACGTATGCACAAAAGTGCGTATAAAAGAATAACGAGAAAACCGCCAAAAAAGCCGAAAGCCTCCACCGTTACAGCAAAAATAAAGTCGTTGTGTTTTTCGGGCACATAGTCTAATTGAGAAAGAGAGCCCGGTGCAAACAAGCCCTTGCCAAACATTTGTCCGGAGCCTACCGCCATTTTTGCCTGCTCTACTTGCAAGCCCTCCCCTTGTGTACCGTAGTTTGGGTCTAAAAAGGTAAAAATACGTGTTCGTTGCCAATCTTCCATAGTAAACCATATAATAGGCAGTAGAACTGCCGCCGCCACTATCAGTATTAAAAATACCTTCCAACTTGTTTTGGACATAAACAGCAGTATAACGCAAATAAAAATGTATACCATTGCCGTGCCGAAGTCGGGTTGCAGCATAATAAGCACAACAGGCAATGCCACCCTCCAAAGTGCAGGCAGAGCGTCTTTAAATTGGGTTATGCCGTTTTCGTGCCCCTCTGTTTTTAAAGACAGGCATTTTGCAAGCACCAAAATTATTGCGATTTTGCCAAACTCCGCCGGTTGAAACCCTCTGTCTCCAATCATAAACCAGCCTTTTGTACCACGTTGCTCCGAGCCGTACAAAAGCACAATAACAAGCAAGGCTATACAAACCCAGTAAATGTAGTCTACAAAATGCTTCATGTTGGAGTAATCTATAAACATTACCCCAAACATTACACCCAAGCCTACCAAAAAGAATATTACCTGATAGCCTGCGGATTCTAAGTTTAAATTGGCATATATTTCTGCAAATGTGTGCTCGTCCCCCGTAAAGGGGCTTGCGGTTACGTTAATTATGGAAACAAGCCCATAGCCCACCAACATAAATATTAATATTATTAATATCCAGTCGAAGTATTTCCACATATTCTTGTTGTATATTCTAAGTTTCATTAATTATTTGTGTTTCTCATCATCTGCTTAATCTTTTTAATGGGTATGTTAGCAATCAGTTGAGAAGTTATTCCTTCCTCTTCGTTTTGCACGCTCCTCAAATCTATTTCAAATTCCTGCTCGTCTATCTCCACATATTTGGATATTACCTGCATAATGTCTTTTTTCATCATGTTTATCATATCGTTATTGGAGGTAGTGCCTGCCCTGTCGTAGATAAGCACAAGTTTTAGCCTGTCTTTTGCAACCTGGCTACTTTTTTTCTTGTTTGAAAACCAACCCATAACCGCCTCCTACTTAGTAAAGAATTTTTTTAGCTTAGAGAAAAATCCGCTGCTTTGTTCTAAATTAAGCATTGGCACGTCCTCGCCCATTATTCGACGTGTTACGTTTCTGTATGCCTCTCCGGCAGAGGAGCTTTCGTCTGTTACTGCCGGCTCTCCTAAGTTAGAGGAGCGAAAAATACGCTCATCTTCCGGTATTACACCAATTAAGTCTATCCCTAATATTTCAAGTGTATCGTCTATGGCAAGCATATCCCCCCTTTTTACAAGGTCGGGACGCAGTCTGTTTATCAGCAGTTTTACGTTGTCTATTTCCGCCGCCGAAAGCAGACCTATAATCCTATCTGCATCTCTTACGGAGGAAACCTCGGGTACTGTTACCACTATTGCCGCTTTTGCGCCTGCTATTGCGTTTTTAAAACCACGCTCTATACCTGCCGGGCAATCTATTAAAATATAATCGAAATCCTGCTCTATTTCTTCTACAAGCGCCTTCATTTGCTCGGGAGAAACCGCCATTTTGTTCCTCGTTTGCGCCGCCGGCAAAAGATGCAGTCCGTCGTAGCGTTTGTCTTTAATAAGCGCTTGCTTTAGCTTGCAATTTCCTTCCACTACATCTACCAAATCGTAGACTATTCTGTTTTCCAAGCCCAAAACCACATCTAAGTTTCTAAGCCCAATATCTGTATCTATAAGCACAACTTTTTTGCCTGCAAGGGCAAGCCCCGTGCCTATGTTTGCCGTGGATGTGGTTTTGCCCACACCGCCTTTTCCGGATGTAATTACTATTACTTTTTCCATATATACCTCTCAAACTCACTAATATTATCTGCTAACATGGTCTTATTACCAGCTTGCCCGAAACCAGCTCCGCCACTTCCGGCCCCGTGGATTCTCTGTCTTTAGGAAAGGAAATTACCCTTCCTGAAATTCTTAACTGCTTGGGGCACATAACAACCGCCGCCACGCATACGTCCGTTCTGCCAAAGCAACCTGCGTGTACCAGCCCTCTAAGTTTGCCAAATACCGCAATGCTTCCTGCGGCTATTACCTCGCCTCCCGGGTTTACGTCCCCCACTACAACAATATCCCCTTCGCTTTCTATACGCTGACCGCTCCTTATGGTATTGTTTATAAATATGGATTCTGCCGTGGCTTCCTGTGTTTTGCGCTCTACAAGAGGCGGTTTTTCTTCCTTTTGCGCCTTTTGCTCTACTTCCTTTTTATGGGAGGGTACTTCTTCAAAAATTACGTCCTTTATGCCAAAATCCATTGCAAATACCCTTTTAATTTCGTTTTTTTGGGCATCCGACAGTTTTTTGCCCAGTATTGCCACTTTTGTTTCGCTGTCAGAAAAAAAGGCTTTGTTTTTCTGAAGTTTCTGCATTAATTCCTCTCTTAATACAGGATATGTGGCTTTTGGGTTAAGTACAATCTCAAGCCCGTATTCTCTGCCTTTTATGCTTACAATATCTCCCACTAATATTCCCCCGTTTAACATAGTTTTTACTGTTTTATAAACTATAAATTGTTATTTTGTAATATATAAATTCATATTCAATTATATTACAAATTTGCCTTGTTAGCAAATTTTTTTAATCCGCAATAACCGCTAAGGGTGTATCGTTCTTTGTTTCTTCCACTAATGCCAAGTCCTCTTTTGGCACTACTAAGGTGTTTGGCGAGGGTAGCACCGCTACATCTTCCTTTTCCTTTTGCCCTAAATAGTAGCCTATAATTTCCTTTGCAGTAGGTATAGCGTTAGACCCTGCAATACCTGTGGGTATGTACACCACCACAGCAATTTCCGGATTTTCCAAAGGGGCATACGCTACAAACCAAGCATTGTTATCCAAATCTATTTTGTTTACCTTGCCTGTTCCCGTTTTGCCTGCCATATTGTCTTTATATTTAAAATCCTCAAAAAACTGCTTTGCGTTGCCTTCCGCAACCATGCGTCTCATACCCTCTTTAATATCTTGAAAATACTCCGCCGGTTGATCAATCTTATTAAAAACGGTGCTTTCCTTTTGCTCTATTACGTCTCCGTTTTCGTCTATTATTCTGTCTACAAGGCGTGCATCGTAAACCGTGCCCTCATTTGCAATGGCGCTTACGTATCTTGCGGTGGCAATGGGCGTAATTGCGGTAATGCCTACTCCAATGCCTGTATTAACAGTACGTGTGGGATTCCAAATTAAATCTGCAATATATCCTGCAATATCGTTTTCCCAACCGTTACGTTTGGTGATGGTTTCTGGAATTTCCAACTGCTCGCTTAAAATTGTACGTATTTCCGGACCAATTTGAGTGGTGTTTTTCTTTGCAAGGGCAACAAGCTCTTGCGCCGCTTGCTCTATTTGGGCATCTTTGTATTTTACCCCTCTCTCCTTGCCGTATTTTTCCAAAAGCCTTGCTATGGAGTTTTTTACCAAAGTAGGCAAATCCGTTTTTTGCTTGTTTAGAGGGTTGTCTCCGTTGTAAAGCACGGCAGGGTTACCCACCTGCCCGGCGTACTCCCCTGCAAGCTCTATGTTTGTAAGAGATGTAAGCCCAAAGCTGTCCGACCAATAATTAAGTTTATCTATTCCAAGCCTGTCCGCCGTTTCAAAAAAGTAGTAGTTACAGCTAACCTTTAGTGCATCGTGAATATCCAAATTGGCATGAGCGCTTACATCCGGATGCGCCCAACATGCAGGGGCTTTAAACTCGCTGCCTGTAATCTCTCCCGGGTTGGCTTCTTTTACGTATTTGTCGTAAGGCCCTAAATCCGTAATGGTTTCTGTGGGTGTTATTACCCCCTCGCTTAAGCCGGCAAGCCCTGTTACCAACTTAAATATAGAGCCGGGTATACCCTTTGATGCTATTGCTTTATTAAATAAGGGGCTACCCTCGGTGTTTTTAATCTCGTTAAAGTCGCTTGCGGAAATACCGTTGGTAAATATATTAATATCGTAAGAAGGGTAGTTTGCCATTGCAAGCACTTTACCCGAGTTTACATCCATAACCACCGCCGCTCCGCTGTTAGAAAATTTTGGGTCTCTGGTGGCGTATTGCTCGTCATATTTTGCTTTATCTTTAAGATATTGCTCCTGCCACATTTGCCCTATACTTTCCACGTTTTTCTTTAACGCTTGCTCTGCAACCATTTGCAAGCCTAAATCTATGGTTAGCATTACGCTGTCTCCCGATTTTGGAGGGGTGTAGTCTAAGTCTTTTATAACCTTACCGCTACTGTTTACCTCCACCTTTCTGATGCCCTGTTTTTCCTTGGAGTTACCCGTAAGATACTGCTCCATACTGCTTTCTATGCCGGAAACTCCCACTAAGTCCTCGGAGCTGTACCCTCTGCTTTCGTACTCCTCTATTATATCTTTATCCGTCATTTTACCCATATAGCCTATAATATGAGCGGCTACATCATCTTTGGGATAAATACGCATACTTGCCTCGGAAATTTGTACACCGTCTAAAATATCGCTTTTGGATTCTATTTCCGCAACCGTTTGCATATCCACATTTCTTGCTATAACAATGGGGATAAAGGCACGATAGCTGGAAAGCTGAATATCCTGCCATATGCCAAGCACCTTGATTGCTTCCTCGTAGGGCATTTCTTCGGGTATTCTGTATCTGTTACGTAAATCTCTGTAAATTACATCGGGGGTGGATTTTTCCGAAACAAACATATTTTTACGCCAGTTTTTCTCCCGTTTTGCAATATCCTCTTTGTTGGTTATACCAAAATCGAAAGCAAAAGAGCCGTCGTTGGTGCGCAAAATTGCAAATTTATTTGCAATTTCCCCCTCGTTTGCCTCAATAATTTTTACCGTTTGTGCTATAACGTCTGTGTAATAGGCTTTATCTGTGGGTGTATTTTTGGATGGGTCTCTTACCAGCTCCACGTTAAAGCTGTTTTGGTCGTAAGCTAAGGGTATCCCCGTTGCATCCAAAATTTGCCCTCTTGCGCCTTTTTGTGCCAGCGTTCTTTGTTTTCTTACATCCGCAGTACCTGCAAAATCCCCCCCTTTTGCCAAGGTTAAATCTCCAAGTTGGGCGCAAAGTACAACAAATACCGTGCATATAAGCACTATCATAACTAAAAATCTGTTTTTTAATTTACCTAACATTTTGTCCTCTGTTTAAATCCTTAAAAATCGTCGAATAAGTGAGTTTGTTTTTTCTTCATCCAACTGTTTTTATACAGTAAGGTTAGCAGTCCGTAAAGTAAGTACATCAGTATTCCGCTTAGAAGTGCGGAAAACAATATGTATCTGTACATCATAAAAACAATATCGAATCTGCCTCCCATCATATACACAATAAGTGCCACTATAAGCTCTTTTAGTATATAACCCCCCATTCCTATTATAGCAAGAAACAGTAGGTTAAGCCTTTGTCTGTTTCTGAAAAATGCGTAGCATAGCGCCGTTACAATGGTTATACTAATGGCATTTAAGCCAATAACCGTGCCAAACATAATATCTGTAAGCAAGCCTGCACCCGCCCCAAAAATAATGCCGGTAGTATCCTTTTCTATAAGGGATAATGATAGAGCAATAATTAGAATAATATCCGCTTGCAAGCCTACCATATAGTTGCCTTTAAGCACAGTACCCGATAAAATACTGCTTATAATACCAATAAGCACAAGTACGACTACTCTCAATTACCTTCCTCCTGCGTGGGTTGGGGGGACTGCTCCTGCGTTTGCGTAGGGGTTTGTGATGGTGATGCTGAGGGTTGCGTGGGTTGGGTGGTTTGTTGCACAATACTTCCCTCTGTTGTTAAAATATCGCCTTCTGCCTCTTGATTGGCTCCGTCTGTGGTACTCCCCGTGGCACTCAGAGCATCTGCATTATCCCCGGGCATTACCACCAGCACTTCCTCTAACTTAGAAAAATCCACCGCCGGCTTAATTGTAATGTTTTTGCCGGTACTGCCATCCTTTGCGGTTTTAACCGTGCCTATAAGCACTCCTTTTGGAAAAATGCCGTCAAGCCCCGAGCTTAGCACTTTATCACCATCCGTAATATCCGTGTCTATGGGCAAAAAGCTCATAGAAAGCAGGGCGTTTGCGTTGTCGTTACCCATAGAGCCCTTAACCACGCCTACATCTCTTGTGCGCTCCACAATGGCAGAAGCGCCGCTCCTTCCATCTATTATGGCAATAACTTTGGAGGAAAACATTCCTGCCTGAGAAACCCTCCCCACCAAACCATCGGGGGTTATTACCGCCATATTTTCCCTAACGCCGTCGTTGTAGCCTAAATTTATGGTAAAAGCGTTAAACCAGTTACCTGTATCTTTACCTATTATTTGCGCCACCCTAAACTCGGCGGTTGTATTTTTTTGTTTGTAGTCTAACATCTTTGAAAGACGATCATTTTCTGCCTTAATTTCGTTATAATTTGCGTACTCCAGCCTTAAATCGTCTAATTGCTTTTTAAGCCTTTCAATTTCCTGAGAGGAACTCCCTGTGTTAAAGGCTCTGTCAAAAAAGTCTCCCGTATTTTTGGAAACGTTGTATAAAAGCTGTTGTAATGGGACAAAAGGCCCTGCCACAGCAGATGTAACTTGGGTAATCGTACTGCCGTTTGTGCCGGACGCCATTAGAAATATAAGTACCGCAACAATGATGATTGTTATAATTAATGGCTTATTACGAAAAAAATTCACTGCACACATCCTTTCATAGATATATACAATGAATTATATCATAAATCTTGATTTTTTGTAACAAATTTAGTGAACTTTTTGTAACATTTGCAAGATGTTATAGATTTTAGATACGGGAAGTCCCATTACATTAAAAAAACAACCGTTTATTTTTTCCACAAATTTAGATGCTCCTTTTTGAATTGCGTAAGCCCCTGCCATATCCAAATATTTCTCGCTGGCTAAGTATTCTTTAATGTCGCTGTTTGACATATGATTAAAAAATACCTCGGTGGTAATCACCTCGTTTATTATATTTTCTTTGTTGATTATGCAAATGCCTGTGTGTACCATATGTTTGCATCCCGAAAGCATAAAAAGCATATTTTCCGCCTCTTTTTCGTCTTTGGGTTTGCCCAAAATTTTGCCTTTTATTTCCACCACCGTGTCCGCACCTATTACGGTAGCGCCTGTGTTTTTGCTGTAAACATCCTGGGCTTTAGCCTTGCTTAGTATTAAAACAAGGTCTTTTGCGTCCTTTGCCTCTATGTCTTCCGCCACGTTGCTTTTTTGCACTTTAAAATCCGTGGTAATAAACTTTAGCAATTCCTCTCTTCTTGGAGATGCCGATGCTAATATTAACAATTATTTTCACCTTCTTTTAACTTACTGATTTTTGGTTGCTTTGCTTTAATGATATGCCTAACAATGAGTTTAACAGTATATAGGCAGTAATAGCGCAATTAGCTTCTTATGCACTATTACTACCCAAATATTTGTTTGGTTAAACACCTTTTTGCTAATAGCCCTTAGGTATTTAGTCCGGTTTATTTGTGTCTTCTTTAGGTTTTGCCACAGGCTTTTTTGCCTCTCCTTTTGGTGATGTTGGGGCTTTAGGTTTTGCCGTGGGTTTTTTGGCTGTTTTAGGTGCCGGTTTTGGTGCTTGCCCTTTTACTTCCGTGGCTGCCTCTTTAACCTCTTGGGTGGCTTTAGTTGCTTTCGCTTTTACTTCCGCTACTTCCTCTTTTACCTCTTGAGTGGCTTGGACCTTTGCCGTTTCTGCTTGGGCTTTTACGGCTTGCTCCGCCTGCTCCGGTTTTTTGGCAACTTCCCCTACTTCCTCTTTAACAGCACTTGCTGTGGGTGAAGTTTTTGCTTTGGGTGTTGCCTGCTCCTCTCCTGCTTTAGCCGTTTTGGCTACTGTGGGAGGTTTTTCGCTTTTTACATGCTTGCCTGTAACTTTAAATTCGATTGCTTTTTTCTTGCATTTTTCAAAGCACAAACCGCAACCTCTGCATTTAGCTTTGTTTACAACGTGCTTTTGTTTTAGCTCACCTTCTATTGCCTCAAAAGCACAAGCTTTTTTGCAAAGTCCGCAACCTATACAATTTTCTTCTATTACATGAGCTACCTTATCCGGTTTTGTTGTAACAATACACATACGAGGACAAGCGTCAACGCACATTTTACATTGACGGCATTTTGTGTAGTCTATTATGGGTAGTCCTCTATCCATGGTAATAGCCTCAAAAGGACAAGTTCTTTGGCATTTTGCGCAACCAATACAACCTGCACTGCACACCGTTGTAACCGCCTTGCCTTTATCTACATTTGTGCAAGCGGCATAAACATTTATTTCTTTATCTTGTATTGCAATGGAAATTTGAGGGCATTGCTCTACGCATCTGCCACAACCTGTGCATTTGTCCTCGTCTATGGCGGCGATTCCATGGTCTCCCATTTTTATTGCGCCAAATTTACACACCTTTGCACAAGTACCAAGACCCAAACAGGAAAATCTGCAATTTCTAAATCCGCTTGCAATAGCATAAGCGGCTCTGCAATCTTGTGCGCCGTCGTAAATAAATTTATCCTGACAATTTCCGTTGCTTCCAAGGCACATAATACGTGCTACTTTGGGCTTAACATCCCCTGCACTTACCCCCAAAACCTCCGCAATTTGCTTTGCGGAATCGGCATTTAGCACCGCACAGGTGGTAATTTCCGCTTTACCTGCCACAAGAGTATTTGCAAAACCGTCGCAACCGGGAAAACCACAACCTCCGCAATTTGCGCCGGGCAGTAAATCTCTTACAGCGCTTACACGCTCATCTACCTTAACGGCAAACTTTTTTGACGCAACTCCGAGTATAATACCAAAGACTGCGCCCAGTCCACCAAGTACAATTATTGACCAAACAATAGGCATTAGCTTACTCCTCTCTAATTAAATTAATCCGGAAAATCCCATAAAAGCTATGCTCATCAAAGATGCTGTAACAAGCGCAATGGGAAATCCCTGAAAGGGCTTTGGTATTCTTGAAATCTCTAAACGCTCTCTGATACCTGCAAAGAGAACTATTGCAATGGTAAAGCCAATAGCGGCACCCACGCCGTTTACAAGAGATTCCACCAACGTCAGTTGGTCTGTAATATTAATGAGTGCCACACCCAAAACTGCACAGTTTGTGGTAATTAGGGGCAAGTACACACCTAAGCTTTGGTATAGTCCGGGGCTTGTTTTTTGCAGTATCATCTCCACAAGTTGAACAAGAGCGGCAATTACCAAAATAAAGGCTAATGTTTGCAGATATTCTACCTGCAAGGGCACTAATATGAAATATTGCACAAGATAGGTAATAAGGGATGCCATCGCCATAACAAAGGTTACCGCCATGCCCATGCCTACCGCCGTTTCTACCTTTTTAGAAACACCTAAGAAGGGGCAGATACCTAAAAATTTAGAGAGTACATAGTTATTAACCAATATAGAACTTAGCAATATTGCAAGAATTTTTACAAACGCTTCCATTAATTATGTACCTCCTCTTTAACTACGTCCTGCGTATTTTTCTTAAATAGTTTTAAAGACGGTTTTTTTCCGCTTACAATTTGGTTGATTAATGCAAGCAATAACCCAAGGGTTAAGAAACCGCCGGGAGCCAGTATAAACAGTAGCACTTGAGGGTAATCCGCACCAAATACGCTTACTCCGAATAATGCACCGCTACCTAACAGCTCTCTTACAAAGGCAACCAGCATCAACGCTAAGGTAAAACCTACGCCCATGCCAATTCCGTCTACCGCTGCGGGCAGTACGCTGTTTTTGGATGCAAAGGCTTCCGCTCTGCCAAGTATTATGCAGTTTACCACTATTAAGGGTATAAATATACCCAAGGATTGATCCAACTCCGGCAAAAATGCTTTAAGCATTAGTTGCACCACCGTTACAAACATGGCAATAACCACTATGTAGCAGGGTATTCTTACCTTTGCCGGTATAAAGTTTCTTAGTAGTGCAATAAGCACGTTAGAGCATATAAGCACGAATGTTGCCGCACCGCCCATACCTACCGCATTTGTTAAAGAGGTTGTAACAGCAATGGTGGGGCACATTCCAAGTACCAATCTAAAAATCGGATTTTCGTTAAATATGCCGTTTACGAAAATACCTTTCATATCACTTTTTCCCATATTACACACCTCCCGTTAAAAATTCGTTAAAGTATTCGCCCACAGTATTTACGGCGTCCGTTACCGCTTTAGAGGTAATGGTGGCACCTGTAAGTGCTATAATTTCGTTATCCGCACCCGTGGGTGTTTTTGCTACGCTAAAGGGGGTTGTACCGTCTATATACTGCCCTGTGTACTCCTCTTTTGTGGCATTTGCGCCAAGACCGGGAGTTTCCTCGTGAGAGCCTATACTTACCCCTGTAACTTTGCCTTCCGCACTTAATCCTACGGTGATGTTAAAGTTAGGGCTAAAGCCTTTGGTTGCAATGGCAGCCGTATAGCCTACCGTATTACTTCCGTCTAAGCCTTTATATACATCCTTTATGATGAGGTATTTGCCCTGGGCATCACTTATTTCTAACTGCTCGAAATCCTTTGCCACAGGTAATACCGCTTGTCTTGCTAAGGTTGCTTTTTTAAGCTCTTGATCAATTATAGGGTCTTTGGTTATTGTGTACACAAGCCCTAAAATTAATCCGGCGGCTACGGTAATTATTAATAATCTTAATGTAAGATTTAAAATGTCTTTTACATTTTCGTTTTTCATACCGATTCCCCCTTTACTTCCTTAACCTCGCCAAACACCTTTCGTCTAAACTTTCTGTTAAGTAATGGTGTCAGCAGATTCATAAAGAGAATGGAGAAGGAAACGCCTTCCGGATATCCGCCCCAAGTACGTACTACCATTGTAATAACGCCGCAACCTACACCAAATATTATTTGTGCAACGGTATTTTGAGGAGAGGATACGTAATCTGTTGCCATAAACCATGCTCCAAGCATTAAACCTCCGGCAAATAAATGGAAACCAACCGATTGCAACCCACCGCCGGTGCATAGGGCAAAAACAGCAACCGTAGCCATATAGGATAAGGGTATTGTAATTTTAATTACCTTTTTAATAAGGAGATACACACCGCCTATTATTAACGCAAGTGCACTTGTTTCCCCGATAGAACCACCAACATTACCTAAAAATAAATCTGCAATGCCGGGTACTTCCGCTCCGGCTTTAAAGGCCGCTAAGGGTGTTGCGCTTGCAACCGCATCCACCCCAAAAAACGGAGTAAAAAAGGTTGTCATAGCAACGGGGAAAGAGATAAGCAAAAAGCAACGAGCGGCTAAAGCCGGATTCATAAAGTTATTACCTAAACCGCCAAAGCATTGTTTTACTATAATAATAGCAAAAGCACTACCAAACACCGGAATATACCACGGTGCGTTTGGAGGTAAATTTAGGGCAAGCAGTACACCTGTTACCACCGCCGATAAATCGTTTATCGTTACCTTTTGTTTTGTAAAACGTTGTATTGCCCATTCGCATCCTACTGCGCTTGCCACACATAATGCAATAATTAACAAAGAACTTATGCCGAAAAAATATACGGCGGCTATGCAGGCAGGTATTAGAGCAATAACTACGTCACCCATAATCTTAGCTGTTGTAAGCTGAGATTTAATATGGGGCGAACCTGAAAGTATTAATTTCTCTTGCATATTATTCACTTTCCTTTTTTTGTTTTTCTTTTATTCTGTTAAGCAAAATCATATCTTTGGCAAATTTTATATTTTGCGCAATGGGTTTTTTGGCAGGGCATGTGTAGCTGCAACTTCCGCAACTCATACAATCTATTGCAAAATAGCTATCCGCCTTTTCAAAATCTTCAAACTCTGCACTTGCGGATATTAAGAATGGTGATAGTTTTATAGGGCATACATCCGCACATTTTCCGCATTTTATGCAGTTGCCTTCAACTTCTTTTTTGGTGTATTTGTCGTCTAACACCAGTATGCCGGAGCTGCCTTTTGTAACAACGCACTCAAGACTCGGAATGGGTAGCCCCATCATAGGACCTCCCGAAATCAGCTTTCGTGGTTCTCCATCAAAGCCGTTTAAGTAGTCTATAACCGCCTGAGTGGATGTACCTATTCTAACCAGCAAGTTTGCAGGAGTTTTTACCGCTCCGCTTACCGTTACAATACGCTCTATTAGAGGTTTGCCTAAAAGTAGCGCATCTGCAATGGCGGCGGCGGAGGCAACGTTTGAAACCACCACTCCAACATCCATAGGGAGCGCACCCGAGGGTACTACTCTGCCCGTTAGCGCATCAATTAGCTGTTTTTCAGAGCCTTGCGGATATTTTGTCATAATTTCCGCAACCAAAATGCTTTTATCGGGAATTGCCTTGCGCATAACTTCAATAGCATCCGGTTTGTTGTTTTCAATACCGATAAATGCTTGGCTTACACGCAAAACCTTCATAATTGCCTGTATACCCAGCACAATTTTTTCCGGCTTTTCTAACATTAGCCTGTGGTCTGCGGTTAAAAAGGGCTCGCATTCCGCACCGTTAATAATTAAGGTATCGATTTTTTTATCCGGTGGCGGAGAGATTTTAACATGTGTGGGAAAGGTTGCACCTCCCATACCCACAATACCGGCATCCTTAATAATATCTACGATTTTGTCTTTGTCTAAGCTTTTGTAGTCGTATTTTTCTCCGTAAGCTTCTTCTTCTTTAAAATCGTTTTTAATTACTATTGCCCGAATAGGCTTTCCGCTCAACCCCAAAATATTGGTAATCTCTATAACCTCGCCCGACACGCTTGCATGCACTGAAACGGACACAAAACCGTTTGCTTCACCGATTTTTTGTCCTTTTTTTACATAATCGCCTACTTGTACAATCTCTTTTGCAGGCGCACCTATGTGTTGAGATAATGGGATTTTTACAATTTCCGGCGGGTTCATGACTTCAACAGGCAATTCTTGTGTAAAAATTTTGCCCTCGCCGATTGAATGTAGCGGATGTACGCCTCCCGAAAAGGTAAGACAGTCACGCATAACAATTCTCCTTAAAGTTTATTAATAGAAAGTTCATAATTTTTTAAATGTAGTATATCACATATTTTTTAATATATAAAGTACAATTATATTTTTTTTTAACTGTTTTTGAAGTATTTTGTTGTATTTTGGTTTAGTATTGTTTATAATTTATTAAAAGAGTGAATTTTACGAGGTAAAAGCAATGACCTTATCTGACTTAATATTTATAATTATACTTGTTGTTATGTTGATTTTCGGAGCTTTATTTTGCTTTGGCGGATATAAACATTATAAATATGCTACTCCCATAGTTTTATTTTTTTCTTTACTCTTTTTTGTAAACATAACTTTACTTCCACTTTTTACGACAACCGCCATACTAGATATGTATTTTTACATTGCCATAGGCATTATTATTCTTCTTACTATAATATGTAGTGCAAATAAAGCATTTAAATTGTTTTGCACGGGAGGCACGGTAGGCTTGGTGCTTACCTTTATGTTTCAGCTTTTCTTTAACTCAGACTACAAAATTTTACCTTTATTTGTATTTATAATCGGTATATCCCTTTTTATTGCCTTTGGTATAGTAACTTACGTTTTCAGACCTTATGCGGCGGCGGTTATTACGGCAATTACAGGCGGAGTGCTACTTACAGTTTCTTTGCTGTACTTATTTAGCACCTTTGAAAACTCCATGAGACAATCTTCCACAATACAATATTTATCCGAATTGCCTTTACTTACTATGATAATCCCCCTAATTGCCTTTTGCGTTTCGGGCATTATTTTGCAAGTCAGCAACTATAAAAACCGTGCTGTTTATGCTAAAGCCCCAACTAAGCAGGAATTTACGGCAAAAAATAAAACAGCACCAATCAAAAAAGATGCAAAAGCCCCTGAGCTTTCCACTTTTAACCCTAATGGTGATGGTGATTTCGCAAGTAAAACTACTTTAAACAATACCACAAAGGAAGGGGATATGCAGGTAGCTACGGTTGCTGTTGGTGGCTTTGCCACCAAAGAAACTAAAGAAGTTTTACCCGATTTACCCACTACCAAAACAAATATAGATACTGCCTCGGAAGTTGCGAAAACTAAAACGGCTACCCCTGTTGCAGAGGTGCAAAAGGCTGATAAGGATGTAAAACCCAAAGAAACTATGTCAGACACCCAATCTGCCCCAACAAGCGATGGTGATATTAACTCATCACCCATAATAAAAACTAATGATGTTGATCCTTTAAAAAAGGATGTTGAAACAACATCGCCAATAGAAGAAAAAAAACCTGTAAAAACGGAAAAAATTACGTTAAGCCGAATGGCAAGACATAATCATAAATAAAGCTGAACCTAAGGAGGTTACCATGGAAAACATAACAAAAACAGGAATGAGAGTTGATTGTAGCGCTTTTTGTCCGGAATGCGGAACTGATTTATATTATTTAGACGGTGTTTGCTTTTGCAAAAGCGAGGCTTGCGCCTATAAATGCGAAAAATGCAAGCAGGAAAAGGACAGCCTATATTTTGGCGAGGACGAAAAGGTAGAGGGCTAATCCCCCAAATTAATATAGCAACTTGATTTATGTTGTTCGCTTTGCGAACAGAATTAATGTAGCTATATGTACATTTTATACCAAAAGTTATTACATAACTTTTGACAAAATACTATAAAGGTACAGAGTAGATTATTAAGCGTAAAGTGTGTTGGGTTAGGATAAAACCCAACAACGAAAAGCACCGATTTTTGGTGCTTGCGGTTTAATAACCTTGTCCGCTGTTCTATAAAGAATTTTTCTTTTTAGATATGCGTGTACTACCTATATTACAAATATCTATATAAGAGAGGTTTTTTATTATGTCAAAGAACACAAAAAAAATTACTTATTGTGCCGTTTTTATTGCGATTTCCGCATTACTGGGCACCCTACTTACCTTCTACATTACTCCGGAAATTAAAGTTTCCCTAATGCCTACCGTAATTATGCTTTCCGGTGCGGTGTTTGGCCCCGTTACAGGGGGCATTGTGGGTGGTGTAGCCGATTTTATTGCATCTATGATTAAAAACAGTGGCGGTTACAACCCTATTTTCACCTTAACTATGGCACTGTACGGAGTACTTGGGGGGTTAATGTTTTACCAAAAGCAAACCACCATTTTAAAAACATCCCTAAAAGTTACCCTAATACAAATTATATGCTCCGCTCTGCTAAACACCCTATGGCAGTCAATTTTTTACGGCACACCCTTCTTGGTTTTACTGCCTTTAAGGCTACCGGGTACATTAGTATTATGTATAATATATATAATTATTATGAATTTTCTCTTAGCTTATAAATCTAAAATAATTAAAATTGAAGGCTGAAAATAAACCCAAACCCACGGAAAATATCCTTAAAATACGCTGTGTTTCATGGGTCTTGCAAACGTTTTCATATCTTTAGTTAAAGGCTTTTTGCTGTTTTTTGGTTAAATTGTGTGTAACAGTGGGTTTTGCATATTTATGTACTTTGAAGTGCATTGTTTTTATTATAAATTTTGCTTAGTTTAGGGGCTACCAATGCGGCTAAAACCACCGTTAGAGTGTCTCCGACTACGTAAGCCAAAAACCCTGCACTAAGCACACCTGCAAAAGTTGTGGTTTTGCCTATATAGTAATTTAGCATAAGGTATAAATAGGGTACTCCTGTGGCATATATTAAAAGCATGCCTGCAATTCCACTTAACAGTACCTTCATAAACTTGCCCCCTGCTTTTTTATAAAGCACACCGCTTACAAGAGCGGCTAATATCATCCCAGGAAGATAGCCGAAGGTGGGTTGAAAAACATACATTGGTCCTCCACCCGTTGTAAATATGGGTACGCCTGCAAGCCCTATAATAATGTATATAGCAACGGCAATTGCGCCGTCCTTTGCACCTAATATCATGCCTGCCATTACCGCAACAAAAGTTTGCATAGTAAAGGAAACGGGGTAAAAGGGCACTTTTATAAAAGCTCCTATTGCCAAAAGTGCGGTAAATAATCCTATTGTTATCATTCTTTTTGCCGATATTTTCATTAATACCTCTTATTATATTTATTTCTTAGCTGTCCAAAAACCATTTGTTGTCCTCTAAATACAAATAAAACATTTTGTTGCCAAGGTAGCAAGTGTATCTTAAACCCAAGCCACCACACTTCATACTGGCGGCATTTATCATAGCGGTTATTCTTGAAATAAAGTATTTTGTGCCTTCCTCGTTAAAAAACGCTATGGGTACTATTGTACCATCACTCCTAAATTTTGCAAGTACATCTATATATTTTTTCATAAATTATTTTGAGGGAAAATACTTCGCCTCTCCTCCCCTAATTCCGCTAAATCCTGCTCTAAAAGCACCGTACCTCTTAAGACGCTGTTGCTCCCAAACCTTCTGCGCACCTGCTCTATGGCATTTTCTATTTGTATGTTTTTTAAATCTTCAAACATATTTAGCTGTTTTTCCTTTGTTGAAACCACTTTTGTGCATCTAACCCCCATGCTTCTTATGGGGGTTTGCAAGTCGCAATGCTTAAGAAAAAGCCCCATTGCGCTGTTGTAAATGTCTTTGGTTAAATCGGTATAGTACCCCAGTACCGCCTGCCTTGTAAAATATTCCAAAGTGTTTTTGCGTACGTAAAGTTGTACGCAGCTGCCCTGCAAACAATATTTTTTTAAACGCATAGCCACATTTTCGCTTAAAGAATACAGCACGTTTTTTACATCTGTAATGGTTGTTAAATCGTGTTTGGTGGTGGAGCTGTTCCCCACCGATTTAATTTCTCTTTTGTATTCCGATTCTAAAACCTCGCTTGTCTCTAAGCCGTTTGCGTATAAATAAAGGGTTTCGCCCCATTTGCCCAAAAAACTTTTTAAATACTCCTTTTTTGCTTTTGCCAGGTCTCCTATGGTTATTATGTTCTTTTTTTCTAATTTTTTTTTGGTGCTTCTACCCACATAAAGTAAATCGGAGGCAGGCAGTCTCCATATTACAGATTTAAAGTTTTCCTTGGAAATTACCGTGGTTGCATCCGGTTTTTGCATATCCGAAGCTAATTTTGCAAATACTTTATTAAAGCTTACCCCCACAGATGCGGTTATGCCAAGCTCCTTTTTTATTATATCTCTTAAATTGTTTGCAAACTCCTCCCCTTTTTGTATGTCCATATATTTTGAAGAAATATCCAGCCATGCCTCGTCCAAGCCGAAGGGCTCCATTTTATTTGTGTACCTTAAATAAATACCCCTTGCTAAATTGGAAAACTTTACATAGTTTTTGTAATTTGCCTTTATACACACTAATTTAGGGCATTTTAGCGTTGCCTGCCAAATGGCCTCCCCCGTTTTTACACCACATTTTTTTGCAAGCTGATTTTTAGCCAGTATTATGCCGTGCCTCATATCCGCATCTCCGCATACCGCTACTGCTTGGTCTCTTAATTTTGGGTTTAGGAAACATTCTACACTTGCATAGAAATTATTCATATCTACGTGTAGTATTACTCTTTGCATAATTATCACCTTTTTTTGATACTGTCCCTTTTTAGTGGTTAGTGGTTAGTGTTAGTGATTAGTATATAGTTTGCGGTTATGGATAATTTATACATCTATTATCGCTTTTACTACCTTGCCCAGTACATGTACGTTGTAACTGTTGTCGTAAACTTGGGGTTTGTGGCTTTCGTCCGTGCTTACAGGCATAAGGACAATATTACTGCCTGCCCTTGCAAGCTGTTTTACCGTTGCCTCCCCCTCTATTTCAAATACACCTATCTCGCCGTTTTGTAATGTGCTTTGCTTTTGTACCACTACCACACTTTTATCCGGTATGTGCGCCGCATCCATGGAGTTACCCCTTATACGCAAAGCAAAGTAATCCGCTCTGCTTGTGTCTATGTCGCTTATTTCCACAAAGCCGTCCATTTCCTCGTAAGCATTTATGGGGCTCCCTGCGGCTACCGTGCCGTAAATTGGTATTTTTGCCCCCGTATATCCTGCGGCAAACAGTAATTCTTGAGAGGAAACCCTATCCTGCGAGGCATCCGCAATTTTTAACAGCAACTCTGCACTTACATTTTGCCCTCTAAGCACCCTCGATAAATTGCCTGCATTAATGCCTGCCTTTTCTGCAAAGGTATTAATGCTGTACTCCCCCATTGCACGCTTTATAAGCTCTATAAGTAGTTGTGTATCCATATAAATTCCTCCTGTTTTTAACAGTATAACACCACCATTGCTTAAAAGCAATAGTTTTATGTAAAATAATTGCTTTAATGCAATGGCAACCTTTTACGGAGGGGTTTTACACACAAAAACAGGTGTAATAAACTTAAATAAATCCCTTAATCAACCGCTTTTTTAGGCGGATCACCATAAAGAAAAAATTAGTCGCTGTACTGCTCTTTAATATAGCAAAGCTCGTCGGGTATTAAATTTATTGTTTCCAGAAGTACGGGGGAAAAGGAGCCTGCGCCCCCACTTTTAATTAGGTTAACCGCTTTTTCGTGCAATAATTCCTGCTTTGAGGTAAGCTCGTCGTAAACGTCCACCAAGCCCACCACTTGCGCATAAATTGGTATATCCTGTCCGGAGCACTTATTGGGATACCCCGAGCCGTCCCACCTTTCGTGATGATATTTGCAAATATCATGGCTAACATTTAAAAAGGCGCTGTTTGCATTGTTGTTACGCATTTTTTCCACAATTTTGCAACCTATAATCGTATGCTTGAAAAACATGCCTTCCTCTTTTTGGGTAAATTTGCTTTTTTGCTTTAGCACTTCGTCCGAAATGCCTATTAAACCCACATCGTGCAACATTGATGCGGTAGAGGCGATATTTATGTTTTTTTCTGTAAATTCGCCATCATAAATATTTTCGGATAGAAATACCAGCACACTTTTTGTGTACAGGCTAATGCGTTTTACGTGGTTTATAGTTTCTATATTTCTGTACTCCGAAAGACTGCACATAGTGGAAGAAAAGGCGTTTCTTAGCACTTCCATCTTTTTGTCCAACTCATCCTCAAAAGTGCTTAAGCTTTTTTTGCACTTAACCAGCTCAAATAAATTTTTTACCTTGTTTAAAATAAGGTGGGGAATAAACGGAGGTGTTACGTAATCGTACATAAATGTGTTTACATTTAAAATACTTGCGGATGCACAAATAAACAAAATCGGAATGCTTAGCTTGTTAAAATTAATAAAGTCGATTATATCTTTAGAACATGGCAAGGACAAATTTAGGAAAATCAGTTCTACGCCGTTATCTTCTATGGCATCTATAGCATTAGCAAAATTAGATGCACGCATTACATTATACCGCACCTTTAAAATTCTCTCTAAGCTGTCCTTGTTACTCCAACTATCATCTATAATAAGTATTAATTGCTTCAAACTTTATCCCCCCATAATTTGAACATAATTAATTCTTTATTAGTTTATCTATTTATATTATATGCACACGGCAAAAATAATATTAACGAATTTGCACTTTAATGCTAATTTTAGCGCAAAATGTTTCATAAGAAGTATCACTTTGCAATTCTTTTTTACATAAATCTCTGTAAAAATTTAATTTTGACAATAATATGACTTGCGGTTAGTATAACAGAGGCTAATAAATATGTCAACGAAGTAGCACATTTATTAATCTTGCGAATCTAACAAAATCCATTCTTCCATATACGCCTCATACTGTTGTTTAAGGTCTTGTAAACGTTTACAGTTATCGCTTAACAGTTGATAATCCGCAGGATTTTCTTCTATTTCCTGCTTTAGTTTTGCTTCTTCCTTTTCTATTTCCGCCATTGCTTTTTCCACACGGCTTGTATTTTCCCTGCGTTTTGCCTCTTGTGCTCGTTTTTCCTTTCTGTTTTCCCCTTTTGGCGTTTGCCTGTCTTTCTCGTTTTTTTCGCTACTTTTATTAATAGGGTTTATTTCCCGTTTCCCCGATTGGGTATATTTGCTTTCCTCGTAAAAATCGAAATTGCCTTCGTATATGTTTAGTTTAGAGTCGGAAATTTCAAATACTCTGCTTGCAAGGGCATTTACAAAGTATCTGTCGTGAGAAACAAAAATAAGCGTGCCCTCGTACTTTTGTAAGGCGCCCTCTAAACTTTCTCTTGAAATAAAATCCAAATGGTTTGTAGGCTCGTCTAAAACCAGTACGTTAAAATCTCCGCACATTAATATGGCAAAACCAAGCTTTGCCCTTTCCCCACCGCTTAGGCTTTTTACGTGCTTGTAAACGTTTTCACCCGTTAATAGCACCCTTCCTAACGCACCCCTTGCATTGTATTCTAACAGGTGAGGATACCAAGTAATTACCTCCTGCAAGGCCGTGTTGTTTGGATTAAACTCTCTATGCTCCTGCTCGTAAAAACCGGGGGCTGTGTTTTTCCCCCACACAATATTAATATCCTGCCCTTTTAGGAGTTGTTTAAGCAGGGTGGATTTTCCCGTGCCGTTTTCTCCTATTATTGCAACCTTTTCCCCTTTTTTTATCTCGAAGGAAACTCCCTTTACTATGCAACGCATTTCCTCCCCAACGCACACATCAATATCTGCTACCGTAAGTACATCATTTACCGAGTTTTTATCAAACTCAAAGGAAAAATTCGGGGCTTTTACCTGAGTTTTGGGCTTTTCTATAATCTCCATTTGGTCTAACAGTTTTAAACGGCTTTTGGCTCTTGTTGCCGTAGACGCTCTTGCCATATTGCGCACCGCATAGTCCTTCATTGCGTCAATTTGCCTTGATTGCTTTTCGTATTCCTTGGTTTGAAAGGAAATTTTATTCGCCTTTTCCAATCTGAAAGCGGTGTAGTTCCCCTTATACTCAAAAAGCTGTTTATCCTCAATTTCCCAAATTTTATTGGTGATTTTATCTAAAAAATATCTGTCGTGGGATACCACAATTATAGAGCCCTTATACCCTTGCAGATAGTTTTCCAGCCACTTTAGCGTGTTAAAATCCAAGTGGTTTGTAGGCTCGTCCAGTATTAGCAGTTGTGGGTTTTCCAGTAGTAGTTTTGCAATGGCAAGGCGAGTTTTCTCCCCTCCCGATAAAGCACTTATGCTTAAATCGAAGTTAGAAAAACCCATGCCGTTTAGCACTTTATTAATATTAACATCTATATTATAACCGTCTCTGTGCTCAAAAATGCTTAAATAGGAGGCATACTCTTTGGCATACTCCTCTTTATTGTCCTGCGCCATTTTTTCCTCGAGAATACGCATTTTTTTAAGTAAATCTTCCTCGTAGGCAAACGCATCTCGCATTTCTTCCATTATTGTGCGTGCCACATCAAGTCCGCTATTTTGCTGTAAAAAGCCTATAACAAGGTGAGATTTGTAAATAACATTACCCTCTTCGGGTATTAATTTTTTGGTAAGCGTGTTTAAAAGGGTGGTTTTTCCGGCGCCGTTAGCTCCTATTAAGCCAATGCGATCTCCCTTATTTATGGTTACACTAACATTTTTAAATATCAGTTTATCTAAAAAACTTACACTTGCGTTATCAAGTGTTGCGTACATAACTTCACCTAACTAACTTCCTATTATTACACTTATTTGTTTATTCCATATTAGAAACCAGATAAGCTTTAATAAAATTATCTATTTCCCCATCCATTACCGCTGTAATGTTCCCCGTTTCTACGTTTGTCCTGTGGTCTTTAACCATTGTGTAGGGGCAAAAAACATAACTGCGTATTTGGCTGCCCCATTCTATTTTCTTTTGGTTGCCTTTTAGTTTAGAGATTTCAGCAAGCCTTTCCTCTTCCTTTTTTTCCGCTAATTTGGATTTTAGCATACGCATTGCCGTTTCTCTGTTTTGTATTTGAGAGCGCTCGTTTTGGCATTGCACCACAATTCCTGTGGGTAGGTGGGTAATTCTTATGGCGGATTCCGTCTTATTTACGTGTTGTCCGCCTGCCCCCGACGCCCTGTAAGTGTCCACACGCATATCCTCGGGAGAAATTACAATATCGTTATCATCGTCCTCAATTTCCGGCATAACATCTAAAGAAACAAAGGAGGTATGCCTTCTTGAATTAGAATCGAAAGGAGAAATACGTACAAGCCTGTGTACCCCCTTTTCTCCCTTAATATAGCCGTAGGCGTAATCTCCGGAAATCAGCAGAGTAACACTTTTTACACCTGCCTCGTCCCCGTCTAAGTAGTCCAAAATTTTTACATCGTAGCCACGTCTTTCGGAAAAGCGTGTATACATACGCATAAGCATTTCCGCCCAGTCCTGCGCCTCCGTGCCACCCGCCCCTGCATGCAAAGATATAATTGCGTTGCAACTGTCGTATTTTCCGGAAAGTAAGGTTTGCAAATGAAAATCCGAAACATTTTCCTCAAAAGCGGATAAATCTGTGTTTAGCTCGGTTAGCAAACTTTCGTCTTGAGATTCTTCCGTCATTTCGATTAAAACTTCCAAATCCTCGTACTTGGTTGCCAGCTTTTCGTACTCAGTAATTTTTGCCTTAATGGGTTTTGCTTTTTTTGTGATGATGTTGGCATTCTCCACGTTATTCCAAAAATCCGAGCTTTCCATTTGTTCATTAAGTTGTTGCAATTCCTCTTTAAGTTGGGGCAGATTAAGTCCGCCCTTAACTTCGTCCAACAACTTTTTTGTATCTGTTAACCTTTGCTTTTGTGCGTCTACGACTATCACTTGTACCTCTCCTAAAAAAAACACCCTTTCGGGTGCGTTGCAACTGCCTCACCCTTATGAGCGCTTCACTCCTCTAAGAGTGCATCACCCTTACGGGTTTTAGTATATTTTTCAAATTAAACCGGTTTTGCTTTATGCTTTACGGCAATTTGCCCTTTAGCAGAAACTTTCTGCTTTGTTTTAAAAAAATGGTAGCGGCAGTAAGATTCGAACCTACGACCTTTCGGGTATGAACCGAATGCTCTAGCCAGCTGAGCTATGCCGCCACATATGTTTTGCACCCATTAGGTTGCGTAACGTAAGCTATTATATTATATTTATTAGATAATGTCAACCGTTTTAAGAAATTTCAGCGAGCTTTTTACGTCCGAACACTCTATTGTGGCGCCTACTCCCTCAGGTGCGGTATTTAGTGCGCTAAGCACGTCTATATCCCCCTCGGTTATTCCGTTATGGTCGTCTACAACACCTTTGTTATTGTGAATGTGCATATGCCTTAGCCTGTCGTAGAAAACTTCTATCCATTTTTCCACCGTACAATCGGAAGAGCAGTTTACATGCCCAACATCTAAGCACAAGCCTATGTTGTCTAAGTTTATTTCGTCCACCGTTTTTTTAAGAGAAAATGGATTACTCTCAAATACATTTTCTATTACCACTTCAAACTCTTTGTACTGCGTGCCTAATTTAAACCAAAATTCTTTAAAGTTATCAAAATACCACTCCTCAAAAGTGGTGTTTGGAATATACCCCGTGTGGAAGTTTAGCTTTCTAACATTAAGTTTGTCCGCAATTTCAAATATTTGATGATACCTAAGTAGTGCCACCTCTCTGATTTTGCTGTCTATACTTACGGGTACAAGGTCGTTAAAGGGTGCGTGGATTATAAAATCTTCGGTTGTTGTGAAATATTCATTAAATTTTTTTTGCCATTCTTTAAACATAGCCATATTATCGGCGGTACAAAACTCGTCTATTTCCAAACCGCAATTATATTTTTCTGCATAATACAGGCAATTTTCTGCAAATGTTGCAATGTATATTTTGTTATTCATAGCCATATTATAATACAAAATATACCACTTTGCAAAATAAAAAAAAAATAGTATAATGTTATGGAATAGTATTACAGGTTTGTGTAACGCAAATCAATAAAAATAACTAAGAATGGAAGATAAATGAAAAAAATAGTATACATATTTCTACCCTTGTTTGTAATTACGATTTTACTAACGGGATGTCAGCAATATACGGATGGGGCGGCAACAACAGGTTATGCGTTTGTACAAAAGCTTACGGAAAAAAATTACGAGGAAGCATACAATTATATATACTCCTTTTCTCCTGATGTTCAAAATAAGGGAGATTTTACCACAAGGTATACAAATATTTACGATGTTTTGCAAATAGGGGATATTTCCCTACTTTCCAGAAATGTGGAAAAAATTTCCGAAACGGAGTACAAGTTAAAATATTCGCTAAAAATGGACAGCAAACTTATAGGCGCAAAATCCTATAACTTTGAGGCAGATATTGTGGCAGGGCCAAACGGCTATAACGTTATTTACACCCCAAGCTTAATTTTACCCCAACTTGAAGAGGGAGACAAAGTAATAAACATCTCTCAAACAGGTAAAAGAGGGGAAATATTTTCCATAGACGGCGAATTGCTTGCAAAAAACGACTACGCACAAAGTATTTGCTTAGATTTAGAAAAAACCCACGATATTGAACAAATAAAGGAATTTTTGTACACCAACTACGATGTTGCAAAAGAAGTAGTGCAAAAAAAATACGATAATGCGCTGGAAAATGGATTTTCTTTAGAAGTATTTGCCGTTTTCCCTAAAGATTCTCTAACGGTAGAACAACAAACCGCCATATCGGCAATACCGGGGCTATTAGTGGACGAGGAGAGGCACTCACCCCTTAGATACTATCCCCTAAAGGATGCGGCCGCTCATGTGGCAGGGTATATAGGCTCTCCAACCGAGGCACAAATAGAGCAATATAAAGATTACGGCATTACGGAAAGCTCTTTGGTGGGGCAGTTTGGCATAGAGGGCGCCTTAGAGGAGCAGTTGCGCTCTAAAGACGGCAGAATGTTATATATCGAAGACGATATGGGCAACATTAAGGAGGTGCTGTATGAGGACGAAAAAATAGACGGAGCGGACGTAGTTTTAACCATAGACAGCCAAGTACAAAAGCAAGCCTACACCGCCCTTGCCTCTAACCTAACCAAAGGGCAGTCCGGCACTTTAACGGTTATGAACTACAAAACAGGAGATGTGGTGGGCATGGTTTCCTATCCGTCTTTTGACAATAATTTGTTTAATTATAAGATTCCCGAGGATTTATGGAAGTTTTACAACGATGAGGAAAACGGCTACCCCTTAATTTTAAGGGCTACCCAATCCACATTTGCCCCCGGCTCCACCTTTAAGATGTTTTCGGGTGTGCCTGCAATAGAATCGGGTATTTTAACGGACAGCTCCTCACCTAATTTATCCATAAGCGATAACAAGTGGAATCCGGCAAATGACGGCTACAAATGGAATTATCCTACTATTAACAGGCTTTCTCAACCGGATCAATTTATATACGAATATGCAATAAAATCTTCGGATAACATATTTTTTGCCTACTATGCAATGCAGGTGGGTATAGAAAACTTTATGGCATATATGACTAAAATAGGCATAGGAGAGGCGCCAAACTTTGAGCTTCCCGTAAAAAAATCCAATCTGCTAAACGAGGGTACGGAAATGAACATCAAAATACTTGCGGATATGGGCTACGGCATGGGGGAACTCTTAATAAGCCCTTTGCAAATGACTTCTATGTACTCCGCAATTATGAATAACGGCAATATGCTTAACCCCTCCATTGTAAAGCGGATAGAAAAAACCACAGACGGTGCTGTGCAGGTTTTGCAGGAAAACAGCCCCACCATCTTTAAGGAAAACACCATGCAACCCTCCACCATAGAAATGGAAAAAATTGCTTTAAGACGTGTGATGGTGGACGGCACAGGCTACCCTGCCAACTTAAAAGATTCGGACGTAATGGGCAAAACGGGTACGGCGGTTATAGGCAAAAAAAGGGAGGTAAGCTGGTTTATTGCAATAAGCAACGAGGAGGCAACCCCCTACATATATACACTGGTAATAGACACCAAAGCAAATGAGGGCAACGCAAAGTTTGACATAATGCGTGCCATGATACGCCCGGACGATTACGCCGGAGCGGTAATGGACGGTACTCTTGCCATCACCAAAAATAAAGGGAGTTCTAATACCGAGGACGAGCCCATAAACTCCCCTACACCCACACAGGAGGGAAATCCCGATAATGAATAATGTTATCAAAAAAGACATATTTGTAGATAGCAAAGAGGGTTATATATTACTTAAGGAAGAAATAGAAAGGGACAAAGAGCTTCAACGAGAGGAGACAAATTGCAGAGAAAAGTGTATGCACTGCGGAAATCATTGCATACATTTAGATAAAAAATAATAAAGACATAAGGGGATTTAACATGTATCACATTAAAAATGACAAAAGAGCTAAGCAGTCAAGCAAGCTCATATTTAACGCACTAAAAAGCCTGCTTGAAGAAAAACCGTACGATAGTATATCAATAACTCAAATAACTCAAACCGCCAACATTGGCAGGGCAACTTTTTACAGGAATTTTGACAGCGTAGACGATGTTTTGGTTTACGAAATAGATAAAAAGTTTAAGATGTTACAAAACTTTATACAAAATTTCAGAGGGGACCCAACAATGGGACGCAGTATGCTTAGGCTAACCATTGAATTTTGGGATATTCACGCAGATTTAATAGAGTTATTACAAAGCGCTGACAGAACATACCTCCTATTTAGCCCAATGTGTAGCATCATAAGAGAATATAAAGACTTCTTTGCAGGAGAAAAATACGATAAGCCGGATATGGATTTTATTATTGAGTTGCGTGCCCATGTAATAACACTAATTGTGTCTAAGTGGATTGCCTCGGGCAAACTTATTACCTGCCAACAATTAATTAAGCTTGCAATAGAGCAAGTTAAGCGGGCTGCGGAAATAAATGTTTTATAATAAATTTATATAGCAAAATTCAAATACTTATGCTATTATTATTACATAACGGCAAAGGTGGTGAACTATTATGATTGAATGGTGGCAATCTATGGACTTTACGCAACAAATATTTGCGGTTATTGCCATTGCTTCTACAATTTTACTTGTTATACAAATCGTACTGCTTGCAATAGGGTTTGGAGACAGTGGCGGTGCGGACAGCGCAACAACGGACGTAAATATAGACCCATCCGTAGATTTAGATATTACTCCCGACGGTGTACATTTAGATATTGATGCTAAAGACAGTACGCCCCCCGTGGATTCCGGCTTAAAATTATTTACAATACAGGGTATTATAGCTTTTTTTGCTATATTCGGTTGGTCGGGGCTTATTATGCTAAAAGCGGATACGCAACCGGTACTTGCCGTTGCCCTTGCAATTATTTTTGGATTTATTGCGCTTTTTGTTATGGCAGTAGTGCTAAAAAGTATGCTAAAACTACAAAACGACGGCACACTTAACATAAAAAACGCCATCGGCAAAAGCGGTTCTGTATATCTTACCATACCTGCAAAGCGTTCTAATACAGGAAAAATCAACGTACTTATACAGGAAAGACTTGTAGAGCTTGATGCTGTTACAGACAGCGAGGAGAGTATTCCCACAGGCACCGAGGTTAAAATTACAGGTATTGCAAACGGCAATACTTTAATAGTTGCTAAATTTTAAGAGTATAGGAGTATTTGTTATGAGTTTTGAAACCCTAATATTGGTATGCGTTATTGTCGTATTGGTATTTATAATGTTGCTTATCTTTTTAACACGTTATAAAAAATGCCCTTCGGACAAAATTATGGTTATTTACGGTAAAGTCGGAGAAAACAACGATGGGACTTCCAGGTCGTCAAGATGTATACACGGTGGTGCGGCATTTATTTGGCCTGTAATACAAGCCTACGAATTTTTAGACTTAACCCCCATTTCCATTTCTGTGGATTTAAAAAGCGCACTTTCCCGCCAAAATATCAGAATAGACGTACCCTCTCGTTTTACCGTTGGTATTTCTACCGAGCAAGGCATTATGCAAAATGCGGCAGAAAGGCTTTTAGGGCTTAAACTTACAGAAATTCAAGAGCTTTCCAAAGACATTATTTTCGGGCAATTAAGGCTAATTATTGCCACAATGGATATAGAAGAAATAAATACGGACAGAGACAAATTTTTAGAGGCGGTTTCAAGAAACGTAGAAACGGAGCTTAAAAAAATCGGTCTTAGATTAATAAACGTTAATGTTACGGATATTAGTGATGAAAGCGGATACATTACCGCTCTTGGTAAAGAGGCGGCAGCAAAGGCAATCAACGATGCTAAAAAATCCGTGGCTGAAAAAGAAAGGGACGGCTCCATTGGTGAGGCAAATGCCTTCAGAGACAAACGTGTGGAGGTTGCAAATGCGGATTCCCTTGCTATAAAGGGAGAAAACACCGCACAAATTGAAATTGCAAAATCCAACGCACTTTTAAGAGAGCAAGAGGCGGAGGCCTTAAGAATAGCCATAGCGGCAGAAAAAGTACAATCTGCAAAAGCCTTAGAGGAAGCCTACGGTGCGGAAAAAACGGCAGAGCTTGCACGTTATGCCAAAGAAGAGGCAGCGTTAGAGGCAGATTTAATTGTTAAAGCGGAAATCAAAAAGAGAGAAATCTCCATTGCAGCCGAGGCAGAGGCAGAAAAAATGCGTAAAGAAGCCGCCGGTCAAGCGGACGCCATTTATGCAAAAATGGCAGCTGAAGCTAAAGGTATGCAGGAAATTTTAGTAAAACAAGCAGAAGGTTTCGAGCAAATAGTAAAAGCCGCCGGCGGAAATGCCAAAGATGCCCTAATGCTAATGCTTGCAGACAAAATGGAAGAGCTTATGCGCATACAGGTTAGCGCCATAAGCAACCTAAAGATAGACAAAGTTACCGTTTGGGATAGTGGAAGCGGACAGGGCAACAAAACCTCTACATCCAACTTTTTATCCGGTTTGATGAAGAGCATCCCCCCTATGAACGAAATGTTTGAAATGGCAGGTATGAAACTACCCGAGTTTTTAGGCAAAACCATAGGCGAGGACGAAGTTTCGGGCAATCCCGTACTAAATGCGGAAATTGTGGACGCACCCATAACGGAAGTACCTCCCACAGATAGTACAACAGCAAAAGCATAAATTTAATACCGGCACAATTATACATTAGTTGTGCCGGTTTCTAATAGTTACAGCAACCAAAAAAGTGCATATTACTTGACATTACAGTGTATGTCTAATATACTATACATATATTAATTATCTATTTTCTGTAAATTCAAAATATTAGTGGAGTGGAATATATGGCTTACAGCGTAAAAATTGACGGAAATAACATGCTTGTTTATTATGCGGGAGAGGCACAGCGCTTAGCCTCTTTTAGAATAGGCGACGGACTTTTGGATTTTTTGTACCAAGAAAAAACGGAGTTTGAAGAGGAATTTACACGGTTAATAAACATTGCAAAGTTTGCCAAAGCTACGGATTTTTCTCAAGTATTGGCTAAACTAAAATCGGAAAACATATATATAATTTATTTTATTTCACTATATTTTGAGTACATTTTGCCCGACGGCAGTTTAAAAAAGGGTTTTGACGAATTTAGAAAACGGTTTGCCACAGAGTCGGAATACGTACTTAAAGAAGAAAAAAACGCAAATACCCACCCTTCCTCCCTAATTTCTAACTGCATTAAAAAAACTATACTCCTCCATGCCGAAGGTATGAAAAGCTATGTGAAAAAGCATTTGGAATTTTGCATTAACGAAGAAGGAGTATATGGCACACTAAACAAACTTCAAAAATTTTATTTGTATGAAAAATGGGCGGAGAAAAACGGACAAACCCCAATATACTGGGAAAACAACCCTTTTATTTCCGTACTTGGCAATGCGGTTAATTTTGAAGTAGCAAAAGAGGATATTGCAAGTGCGGCGGACCGTATGCGCTTTCAAAATGCCAATGTATACGAGACTTACGCTCTAAACAGCGGTTGGGCGCTTATACGTTTTGAGCTTATAAAGCTAATGGAGCAAAACCCCATAGTTAAGACTTGCTCTAACTGCAACAAATACTTTGTACCCGAGGGCAGAGTGGACTCGGAATATTGCACACGCATAATTAAGGACGACCCAAGCAAAACCTGCGCACTTGTGGGCGCTATGAAGAAATACAAAAGCAAAATATCGGATAATCCTGCGTACAGCATTTACACCAAGACATACAAGCGTTTAAACTCAAGGGTGCGTGCAGGCAAGCTCACAAAATCCGAATTTACCGAGTGGTCTAAAAAAGCCCGTAAAAAGCGGGATAATTGCGTATCGGATAAACTTTCTTTAGAAGAATTTGAAAAATGGTTAAATACATTTTAAGGGTAGAATAATAACTTATTTACGGCAAAAATAATATTGTTTTTTTGTGTTTATAAGTGTAAAATATATACGTATAAATAAAATAATACAGGAGGAATAATATGAATAAAAAACTCACATACGGAATGGTAGGCGGTGGTCCGGGTGCATTTATAGGAGCGGTACACAGAGCGGCACTTCGTATTAACGACCAAGCGGAGCTTGTTTGCGGATGTTTTTCCAACATAGAGGAAGAAATTGTGCAGGCAGGAGAAGAGTATGCCATAGATAAAAGCAGAAACTACTACACCTTTGAAGAAATGGCAACAAAAGAGGGGCAAAGAGCAGATAAAATCGATTTTGTGGTAATAGTAACTCCCAACCGCTTTCACTACCCTGTTGCAAAAGCATTTTTAGAACAAGGAATAAGCGTTTCTTGCGAAAAGCCTCTTTGCTTTACGGTAGAACAAGGGGAAGATTTAAAGCAAATCGCAAAAGCAAACGGTTGCTTGTTTTGCGTAACTTACACCTATACAGGGCATGTTATGACGAGGGAGGCACGTCAGATTTTCAAAAATGGGCTAATAGGCGATGTACGCATGGTAATTGCGGAGTATCCTCAAGACTGGTTGCTTGATACTTTAGAAACGATTACGGAGGACAACAAGCCTTGGCGTGCAGACCCTGCACTTTCAGGCAGAGGTGCCGCCGTTGCGGATTTAGGCACACATATAGAAAACTGGGTAAACTACGTTACAGGGCTAAAAATCACCAAATTATGCGCTAATTTAGACGTTTTCGGCAAGGGCGGAGTGCTTGATAACAATGTGGAAGTGCTGGTAAAATTCGATAACGGTGCAACAGGCATGTACTGGACATCCCAAGTGGCAATAGGCTTTGACAACGCACTAAAAGTGCGGATTTTAGGGGATAAAGGCACCATTGAGTTTAAACAGGAAGAAAACAACAGTTTAATCGTGTATTTAAGAGGCGAGCCTGCAAGAGTGTACTCCCGTGGCTCAAAATACATGACACCCGAGGCCCTCGAGTACAACAGAGTGCCATGTGGACACCCCGAAGGCTTAACGGAAGCTTTTGCAAACATTTACAAGTCCTTTACCGCCGCGCTTACGGACAAAAAAGCAGGCAAAGCTGTAAATGAGGAAGATTACGGCTACCCCACCATAGATATGGGCATAGAGGGCGTAAACTTCTTTAACAAATGCGTGGACAGCCAAGAGGCAGGCAACGTATGGGTGGATATGTAATTTTTTGTTGATAAATAAACTCCGTTGGGTATACAAATTTAGGTATGCTCAACGGTTTTTTATTTTTATGGTGATGATTAGCAAAGAATACCCACCCTACATAACAACAATTAAGTTTGTCCCAACCAACAGGGCGGAGACTATGCACAATACAACAAAAAGGGTTTTATTCCAGCTTAGCACACGTTTTCCCCCAATAGACTCGAAGGGGTAGAAGGCTAAAATATGGTAGATTAAAAATATGGTGGAAATACTGCATAAACTTATTAATACAGGCGCACTACATCCCACTATTAAGGCAAGAGACGCTAAAACCAAAGTATAGAGCCATTTAACTAAGGCATTTACCCCTAAATCTCGTGTACACTCCTTTGTGTTTTCGTATTTTTTGGGATACCACCCGGCATTCATGGGAAAGGGTGCTAAAAATGCGGTAATGATTAGAGAAATCACCAAACCTCCGTTGTTTAACCTAAACTGCCAACTGCGTTTGGTAAATATTGTGTGTATAAACCCAACTAAAATACTTCCGCCGTAGTAAATAAATAAAGCTCCAAAAAAACCACCGTTAATTCCTTTTTCGTATGCAAATCCGCCCACTATAACATTAATCACCAAAAAAAGCAAAATTTGCAATATTGTGCTATTTTTTTCTTTGTACACTACATTAGTGCGTGGAGTTATGTAGGTTTCCATTCCGCAGGCAATGTAGGTGGGGGTTGCAAAATAGCTTTTAAGCATTGCTTTTAGCCCTATTGTTTTTATAACCTCTAAAAAACTTGCTCTTTTATAGTCGTTTTTAAGTAACAGCCCAAAAGAGCCTATGTTGTCGTCCTTTACTTCCGCAAAGCAGTTTTGGCAGCCAAGCTCCCCTAACCGCTTTGTACCCTCTGCATAAAGTTTGCCACCAATCCCCATATTATGAAATTTTTTAGCCACAAAACCGTAATCCAAATAGCCTATTATTTTGCTTTTGGTTTGTATGATTTTATATATCAATGCTCCTGCAATTTCTCCGTCTATTATGCCTACTAATGCGGTTTTTGGTTTGGGTACCCACAACCCTTCCAAGCCGTCAAAGGTGCGTCTGCCTAATTTTTGTATGGTGTCCGCCTCTTGTGCTTTCATCTCTCGTATTTCCAAATCCATTTTGCCTTACCTCGCTTGTTGTAAATCAGTCCACCTTCATACGCTCTTCAAGCACACCTAAGGTAAATTCCGCCCAACTGTATTCGCACATATATTCCCTTGTATAGCGATTTAAGCCCTCCGGCTTTTTTTCCAAAAAATCGTAATAATCACAGGTAAATTTTGATGTATCTACCGCAAGAGAATTATAGCTTTTAATTATAATTTCCTCTGCACCCGCTTTTTTTAGGGTTGCAAGCATTTGCGCAATTATATTACGCAAATGACTTTTTTGGGTTGCCGTAAAGTTTTCTCCGTCCCAAAGTGTAGAAATTATTTGTTGTGTAGAGCAGGTAAACCCTTTTCTGTCAACTAAATACGCCAAAAGCTCTTTTGCTTTGGAGCGCCCAAAGGGCACGGGCTCGCCGTTTACAAATACATCAAAACCCCCAAAGGTACGCACCTTTATATTTTTTTTATCTTTATTTAAAGGAAACCGCAGATTATTTAAGGCGGTAATAATATCCTCTTTTGTGGCAGGCTTCATAAGGTAGCCGGCAACGTACATTTTATGGGCTTCAAGAGCGTAATCGGGATATGCGGTTACAAAAATAATGTTGGTGTTTTCTTGCTTTTCTCTAATACTTTGGGCTAACTGTATTCCGCTTATCTCGGGCATGGTTATATCCAAAAATGCCACATCTACCGAATTGGTTTTAACATACTCCATTGCCTCCTCTGCCGAGCTGAAACCTTCAATTCTGCTGTTGTCTGTAACTGACCCCACAACGTTTATTAAATCCCCCAAAGAAAGAGGTTCGTCGTCAACTATCATAATATTCATTTAGTTGCTCTCCTTTTTTATGGTAAGGGTTACTATTGTGCCCTTGCCGATTTCGCTTTTTATTATTAAATCCCCATCGCATTGTAACCTTAGCCGTGTTTTTACGTAGTTTATCCCTATATGTGCGTCCTTTCCCTTTAGTTTTTCCACATCAAAGCCCTTGCCGTTATCCTCTACGGTAATATAGTAGTAGTTTTCTGCCTCCCATGTTGATATTTTTACCTTGCCACCGTTTTTTTTCATGCTTATTCCGTGTCTTATGGCATTTTCCGCAATGGGTTGTATGGTAAGTGGGGGCAACATAAAATTTGTAGCTAAAATATCCGTTTCTATTTCCATTTTAGCACCAAAACGCACCTTTTCTATGGCAAGGTAATGGTTTAAATGCCGGTATTCTTGCTCAAAAGTTATGGGTACGGTGGATACTAAGCTGTTTATATTTCCACGTAAAAAGCTGGCAAACTCGGAAATTACATCCTCCGCTTTTTTGGGGTCTGCTCTGCATAAATAGCGTATGGAGGTTAGTGTGTTATACAAAAAATGAGGTTGTATTTGAGAAATCATAATTGCAATACGAGATTCTAAAATTTCCTCCTTCATTAGTTGCATACGCTCCTTAGCTTTTGCCTCCTGCTTTGCGTATTCCACCAACTGCCACAGCAGTAATACTACCGATAGTATAAAGCAATACCTCATAATAATACGATAAGGCATAAAATTGTAAAACAGGTTTATACCGTCTAAAACAACGGCAACGAGTATGGGTATAAGTGCAAACAGCAATATAAACAAATGGCTGTCTTTATACGTTTTTATATCCGCATTTACACTAAAAACGCATATTGTCGTAACAATTACGGAAAGCATATTTATTGCCGGTTGCATTTGGTGCAAATCCAGTATGCCTGTAAGCTGAATAACCAAAAACAGGAGAACTGTTAGAATTACCGCAATAACTATCGTCCCCATTGCTTTTTTTATAGCATCACTCCTAACAAAATTTTTGGTTAGGAGGGTTAAAGATGCGGTAAAAAGTAATAATGCCAACGCTTCTATAAAGGGCGGAAACCAAGAATAAGGTATTATTAGGGAAAAATACGGGTATATTGCGTCCGTAATGCAAAGGAGACTTCCGCAAAAGGCGTAAAAGCCCATTATTGCAATTCTGCCACCGCTGTGTAGCCCTTTTATTTTGTCTATTGCCCCTTCCAAAACATAAATTACACCAGATGCCATTGCCAAAACAAGCAATATTACTATAATATCCGCATTTATAAGCATTAAGTTATAAAGCAGACTGCCATCCCCTATGTACATTGTGTCAAGGAGTTTTTCTACATTCTCGGCACTTTCGTTGTAGTAGGTTTGCAATTCAAATTCTATACTGTCTTGAGGGGTAATTCCGGGTGAGGTTAGTCCGTACCATCCAACTCCCGGAGAATTAAGAATTACAGGTATACTATCCGGTTGGTTGTTTTGCATAACCTGCCTACCGTTAATTTTTATAGTAAGCCCTAAATGCTCTTGGCGTAGCCACAAGCTAACATTTTTTGGAATTTCTTTGGTAAAATTTCCACGCAAATAAACCATACTAAGCCCGTCTTCCACTCGTGCGCCTATGTCTCCTAAAGGCAAAAAGTTTATGCCGTCTTTGCTGTACTCCCCCCTAAAGTCTATGGAAATTACTTCTTTAGCCTCGACTTTTTGGGAATTTATAAAGGAAAAAACAAGCATTATACCTGTGAGAGAAATAATACTTATTAATATTATGTATAAAGTTTTTGTAAGCAAATTCTTCATCTAATACACATCTTTTTATTGCTTTATATACATATACATTACCCTATTGGCAACCCTTTTGCAACCCTAATATTAATTGAATAATTACACTAATGTGAAATTTTCCTTTGGTTAGTGATATTTTGCCAAGGGTTAAGTTGATTTTCTGCAAATGGTAGTAAAATAAAAAAATCGATTAAAAAAAATCTTGCATATTACCTAACGTCATATATTATAATACAGTTATAAACGCAAACAAAGGGGTAGCAAAAAATGGAGAAAAAGCTTATAACTGTGGGGCAGTTGGCAAAAGAAATGGATGTTTCCGTGCGCACCTTACAATATTACGATAAAATAGGGTTGCTAAAACCATCGGCAAAAAGCGATGGGGGCAACCGTTTGTACACCGAGGGCGATTTAATGGAGCTATACCAAATTTTAGCTCTAAAATATTTGGGGTTTTCCCTAAAAGATATTAAAGAGCAAATTTTGGCTTTGGACTCCCCCACTAAAGTGGCTCAAGCATTAACTGTGCAAAGCAAGGCTATAAAAGCAAAAATCAAAGGCCTTAATACCGCACTTAAAGCTATTGATGCTTTAAAGAAGGAAGTTACCCAAATAAAAGAGGTCGATTTTATTAAATATGCCCACATAATATTTTTGTTAAGGCAAAACAACCCTACCTACTGGGCAGTAAAAATTTTTGACGATAAAAACACCACCCTGACTAAAATAGCGGATAAGTTTAATGGCAATGCGCAGGATGCCCTAAATCAATACAATAAATTTAAGCAGTTACAAACAGAGGCATTGGCGTTGGTTAATAAAAAGGAAGCCCCTACAAGCAAGGCAAGTTTAGCCCTTGCAAAAAAATGGTGGGAGTACATAACATTTTTTACAAACGATAACGAAGAAATGTTAAAAGGTTTAATGCAGTTTAAAGATAATCGAGAGGGTTGGGATAGAGCTGTTGCAAAAAAACAGGATATTATAAACGATTTTTTAGGGCAGATACTGGATAACTATTTTAAACTAAACAATATTGTCTTACCAAGCAACATTACGGAGAATCAATTATGAATAATTACGCCCTAACAGTAGAAAATTTATGCAAAAGCTACGGCAAAAATCAGGTGCTGAAAAACATAAGCTTTGAGGTAAAGCAAGGGGAAATCTTTGCTTTGCTGGGCATGAACGGTGCAGGCAAAACCACCACCTTAGAATGTATAGAGGGCTTACGTAAGTACACTAAGGGTAACATCACCATAAAGGGAAAAATAGGGGTGCAACTGCAATCTTCCTCCCTACCCAACCATATTACCGCAAAAGAGGCGGTTACTCTCTTTTTAAAGTGGAGCGGTAAAACCATTACAGCCGAGCAACAAGACTTTATTTGCGGATTTGAAAATAACCAATATAAAAGGCTTTCCACAGGGCAAAAACGCCGACTGCATTTGGCATTGGCACTAACTTGCGACCCAAACATAATTATTTTGGACGAGCCCACGGCAGGACTTGATGTTGAAGGGAGGTTGGCCCTCCACGACGCTATTTTAAGTTTGCAAAAAAGTGGCAAAACCCTAATTATTGCCAGTCACGATATGGCAGAGGTAGAAGCACTTTGCAACAGGCTCATCATCATAAAAGAAGGGGAATGTGTGTTTACAGGCAGTGTTTTAGAGCTGACGGGGCAGGCGTACACGGGAGAGGTTGTTATAAAAATTAAAACCTCCGCACTCCTTAGCAGTAATTCTCTTTTGAAATGCAGATATTTGAATAACAATTACGGCGGTTACACGGAATATTGCGCAAACAGCATTGAGGATGGGGTTTTGGAACTTATTTCTTTAGCAACAAGCACAGGGGTTAAGGTGTACGATTTGCGCATAGAAAACACCGGTTTGGAAAGACGATTTTTAGAAGTTTATAAGGAGAGTGCAATATGAGCGATTTTTTATACGGGGTTGCCCTAAACATTAAAACAGATTTACGTAACAAAGGCATACTGCTTACCTACTACCTTTTACCCATCGTGTTTTTTCTGTTTATGGGGCTGATTTTTACCTCTATAATACCAAATACGGAAAAAACCTTAATCCAATCCATGACAATTTTCGGCATTTCTTTAGGTGCGCTTTTAGGCGCTCCCTTCCCTCTTTGCGATGTTTACGGTAGCGAAATTAAAAAATCCTACTGCGTAAGTAAAATTCCTTTGTAGACGGTGGCGGTAAATAATTTTATTTCCGCATTTGTAAATTTATTTGTAGTAAGCATTATTATATTGCTCTTAGCTCCTGTGGTATTTAATGCGGAAATCCCTAAAAATATACCTTTTTACCTGCTAAACGTTGCCCTATTTATAGCAGTAAGTCTAACCGTTGCCACCGCCCTTGGCGCCTTTGTAAAAAATTCAGCTAAGCTTATTATGTTTGAGCAAATACTGTTTTTGCCCTCCATAATGCTATCGGGAATTATGTTTCCCGTAGATTTATTACCCGAAGCCGTTGGAAACGTAGGCAAAATTTTCCCTGCTACTTGGGGTTTTAAAGCCCTCCTTGCAACCACATGGGATTTTAACGTTATTTTTCCCATGGTTATCATATTTTTAGTGGCACTAATTGGGGTTGCTTTTGGGTTAAAACTGCTAAAAAAAGAGTAATTTTTCTCTTTTTTGGTGATGATTGTTTAAGTACCCTAACTTAGTTTATCGTTTAAATATGGGGTGGGTGCGTAAGGGTCTAAGCCCAGCTCTTTATAGGAGTTATCTATGGCTTTGTTCATAAAATTTACGAGGATTTTTGCAACGAAATTAGGTAATTTTATTATTGATTTTCTATAAACGGTAGCTTGTGATACTTCCCCGTTAAGTATGTTGGTCAGAAATATGCTAAATTGCTTTGCAACCTTTTTGCCGTTTGGTAAATTTTCCAAGGATTTCCCGTCAAGCATTGCACCAAGGCCCATAATAAAACCGCCACAATATTTAATACCCGTCTCTTTTGCAAAAATTTCAAGCATATTTAGCCCACTTTTATGGGTATGCTCGTAGGGCATTCCCCCTTGAATTATTCCGTACAACTTTTGGTTTTTTAAAAAACCACTTTTGGCAAGGCTTTCTAACAGTAATGTTGTATGTGCCGGATAGGTATTAATATAACAACAACCGCTAACCACAATGGTGTGTGCATTTTTTGCCTGTAAAATAATCTCGCTGCCTTCTAAGTTGTTTATATCTTCCTCGTATAAGTTAAAATACTCGGTAGTTTTGTTTTGCTTTTCCAAAAAGCTTTTGCACAAACCGCACAGCATTGCACTCGTGCCTGCTTTTTTAGGGCTTAAGTTTATTAGTAAATAGTTGCTCATAATAAAATTTCCTCTGCAATTTCTTCAAAATGCCTGTTGCTGTCGTAAATACTACATTTGCCCTGCCAGCCGGTAATTATCAGCATTTCTTCTACCAAATACTTAAAGGCTACTATCTCCGCATCCTTATTAGTGTTACTGCGTGGTATTCCTATGGCAAAATACTTTATTCCCTCATTTTTTTTGCCCTTTACAATTTCTTTGCCGTTAGTGTAGTAATGCAAATCGCCAATCAAAGCTAATTTATCTATGGCTAATTTTACGCAAAAGGAATATCCCCCAAATACAATGGGAGTAATAACTATAAGTGCATTCGCTTTTGCAATGTAGGGCAGTATTTTATCCATTTCGTCTCTGAAAACACAGCGTTTATAGGTTTTTGTTTTGCAACCACCGCAGGAGTAGCACGGTTTTATATCCGTGTTTTTTAGCACAAAATTATAAGTTTGCTCTTTTTTTGCCAACCTTTCCTTTAAACTCTCCCCTATGGATTTTGTGTTTTGGTCTGTTAGTATTGCTATCATTTTACTCTCTTACCCCTATTGTAAGTACATCGTTTTTCATAAACAGATACCTCTGAAAATAATTTCCGTTTGCGTTTTAAACATCTCTTCAACTTGCGCTTCTGTTAGGTCTCTTTGCAATGACATCATAAAATTAAAGCCTAAATACGAGCTCCACACCGAAAAAGCGGTGTTATAGGGGTGCAAATTTTTAATTTCCTTATTAGCCATTGCATCTTTTAGCTTTTGCGCCAAAAAATGCACCCAAACCGGCTTGGCTTCACTTTTATTACTAAATTTACGCATTACAATAAGGTTGTACTTTTCCGGCTCTTTTATTGCCAAATCTGTTATCATTCTAAAAACATTTTCCATTGTGTTCATTATACCTTGGTTTTTTGCGTTAATTGCCTTTATTTTTTCCCCCAATGCCGCGGATTCCCACTTTATTAAAGCATCTATAATCTCTTGTCTATTTTTAAAGTGATAATAAATAATGCCGGTGGAGTAGTTCATTTTCTTAATTATTTTACGCACGGAGAGTGCCTCAAAGCCTTCCTCTAAACCTATTTGAAGTGCGGTTTCAAGTATTTGACGCTTTAGCTCATCGTTTCTTTGTTTTTGAGATTCCCTTGCCATTTTCTGTTTTACCTCTCTATCTTGTAACGTAGTTTTATTTTATAACGCCGTTAAAATTTTGTCAATAAATAGTTTTTTCTTTTATTTTTTTGTTTATTACTAAATATAAACACAGTATACTACAATGAAAATAGGCTCAAAAAAGGGGGCAAGTATGCGTATAGAGGCAAAAACAGCGCAGGAGCTTATAAAAAACAGCGGAAAATTTAGCGAGGATATGGCAAAGCTTGATAAATTTATTGTAAAAACAGCACCTACGCTAAAACGAGTTTTTTATAATACACCCACTATAAACCACATCGGATATGGAGAAGTTGCTCACAAAAAGGGTGTTTATCCTCTGATTTCTATATCTCCTCAAAAAAACAGCATTAGTATATATGTTACGGGTTTAAAGGATGGCTTGCCTCTGCCTGCGCACTACAAAAGCGCTTTAGGACGGGTAAATACAGGCAAAAGCTGTATTCGCTTTACAAAAATAGAAAACCTTAACTTAGATGTGCTTAAGCAGGTAATTTTAGATGCAATAACTTGGCAAAAAAACGAAAACAAGGAAAAAAACCAATAACATCCCTCTCTAATAATTTTTATACTTTTATTTTACACGTAAAAATGCTATACTATAAAATAGTGAAATTTTTTAATTAACGAGGTTTTTTTATGCTTAACAATAAAACTATTTTAATAACAGGGGGAACAGGCTCTTTTGGGAAGTTCTTTACTCAATATATATTGGATAATTATAACCCTAAAAAAATCATAATTTATTCAAGAGACGAGTTTAAACAGTTTAATATGAGCAACAGTTTTAAGGAGCATAACCATAAACTGCGTTTTTTTATTGGTGATGTAAGGGATAAAGAAAGGCTTATGCGGGCTTTTAAGGGCGTAGATTACGTAATACATGCCGCCGCTATGAAGCAAGTACCTGCCTGCGAGTATAACCCAATCGAAGCGGTGCGCACCAACATAGACGGTGCGGTGCATATAATAGATGCGGCAATAGACAGAGACGTAAAAAAAGTTGTGGCACTATCCACAGATAAAGCGGTAAACCCTGTAAATTTATACGGTGGAACAAAGCTGGTTTCGGATAAACTTTTTATTTCCGCAAACGCATATGCCGGAGGCGACGGCACGGTGTTTTCCATTGTGAGATATGGCAATGTAGCCGCTTCGAGAGGCTCTGTAATACCTTTTTTTGCGGATTTAATTAAAAACGGCGCAACCACCCTGCCCATTACGGACAACAGGATGACACGTTTTTGGATAGACTTAGAGCAAGGGGTAAAACTTGTGCTAAAGGCTTTAGAAGAAAGCAAGGGTGGCGAGACTTATATTTCCAAAATACCTTCTTTTAAAGTAACGGATTTGGCTCGTGCAATGGCGCCAAACTGCAAGCAAAAAGAAATCGGCATAAGAGAAGGAGAAAAACTCCACGAGGTAATGGTGGCGAGAGAGGACAGCCCCAACACCTACGAGTACGATAAACATTATATAATATTCCCCAATATGGAATGGTGGACGCCTGCAACCCATTTAAGAGAAGGGGGCAAAAAGGTAGAGGACGGATTTGAGTATAATTCGGGCAACAACAAGGAATGGCTAGGCATAGAGCAACTAAGCGAAATGTGCAAAAAATATATGGTGTAAAATAATGAATAAACCTGCAATAATGGGTGGCAAGCCTGTTAGAGAAAGCTATCTTGCCTATGGTAAACAATTTATTGATGATGATGATATAACCGGCGTAGTTTCCGTATTAAAAAGCGATTTTTTAACATGTGGCAGTAAGGTAGAGGAGTTTGAGGCAAAACTTTGCGAGGTTACGGGTGCAAAATACTGTACCAGTGTTGCAAACGGCACGGCTGCTTTGCATGTTGCGTGTATGGCGGCAAATATAAGCGAGGGAGACGAAGTTATAGTACCTCCCATAACCTTTGCGGCATCTGCAAACTGTGTGCTTTATTGTAAAGGCACTCCTATTTTTGCAGATATTGACAAAGACACATGGCAGATGGATTTAGAAGATATTAAGCGGAAAATTTCCCCTCGTACCAAAGCCATAATTACGGTGGATTTTACAGGGCAAACGGGAGATTTAAGAGGGCTAAAAGAATTATGCAAGCTAAAACAGCTTACATTAATAGAAGATGCCGCCCACTCCTTAGGCACGGTGTACAATGGCAAGCCTGTGGGCAGTATTGCGGATATTACCACATTTAGCTTTCATCCGGTTAAAACCATAACCACGGGAGAAGGGGGTGCGGTTACCACAAACTCCAAAATACTCAACAAAAAAATAGCCTTGCTTGCAAAACACGGCATAACAAGAGATGTCGCCTTTAAAAAGGAGGACGTTTCTAACTGGTATTACGAGCAGGTAGCCCTTGGGTACAATTACAGACTTACGGATATTCAATGTGCCCTTGGCATAAGTCAACTAAATAAACTAACAAAATTTGCACAACGCAGGGAAGAAATTACACAAATGTACAACGACGCTTTTGCAGATATTGAGGAAATTACCTTACAGCAAAGCACTCCTAAGTGTATTCCCGTTAAGCATTTATATATTATTCGACTAAATTTGGATAAACTTAATTGCACCAAAAAAGAGTTTTACGATGCAATGCAAAAGGAAAATATAGGGGTAAATGTGCATTACATACCTATAAACACCTTTCCTTACTACAAAAATTTAGGCTATGGCAGTAAATGCAAAAATGCTCAGGAATTTTACGAGCAAGCGCTTACGCTACCTCTTTTTTACAAAATGGAAGATAAGGATGCGGAGGACGTAATTAATGCGGTTAAAAAAATTATTGCCCACTACGGCAGTTTAGCTAATAGTTGACGGTATTACATCATCATCATAAAGCTAAAAAACACTATTTATAAAGGATTGACACTATGGAATTGTGTCTTGGAACAGTTCAACTCGGATTAAAATACGGTATAGCCTCCAAAAATACGCCAATGGAGGAGGAAAGTATTCAAATACTTAAATATGCCTTAAATGAGGGCATAACAACCTTTGATACCGCACTTGCTTACGGAAATTCTCAAAAAATTATTGCAAAAGCCGGCTTTAACAGGAGCGATATTAATATTATCACTAAAATAGGTGCCCCAACGCAAGACTCTAAGGACGTTTTTGCGCAAACTAAAGAATGTTTAGCCCAGCTTAATACAGATTATGTGGACTGCTTAATGTTTCATAATGCCCTTTGTTTAAATGATGATAGTGCAATAGGAGCACTTTGCGACATAAAAGCAAAGGGGCTTGCAAAAAGTGTGGGTGTTTCTGTGTACTCCCCTGCCGAATACTTGCAGGCAAGGGAAAACTCGGCAATGGATATTATTCAAATTCCCTACAATATTTTAGATACACGTTTAAACAATTTACTTACCCCAAATAAAGAATTACACGCAAGAAGTGCCTTTTTGCAAGGGCTTTTGCTTATGGACAAAGTGCCAACAAATTTAAAAGAGGCGCAAAAGTATATAGATAAAATTAAAGAGGTTTGCAAAAAAAACGGTATTTCCAAAACCGCTTACCTGCTAAATTACGTAAAGGCAAACCCCAACATTAAAAAATTAGTGTTTGGAGTGGATAGTTTGGCGCAACTGAAGGAAATAATCAGAGATTTTAACACCTCCACAGACAAGAGTTTGTTTTTGGAGTTTGAAAACATAAAAGAAGAACTGCTAAACCCTGCTATGTGGGATAAATAACCAAATAAGGAGCTATTAAAGATAATAAAGATGAAATTTTTAGCGGCAATACAGGCAAGGAGCGGGTCTACCCGACTGCCTAATAAAATACATATGGATTTGCAAGGCAAAACGGTACTAAACCGTGTTATAGACAGGGTTTCTAACAGCAAATATGTAGACGAGGTAATTGTTATAACCTCTTTTAATAAGGAGGATATTACAACCCTAAACCTTGTAAGTACCCTTGGATACAGAGTTTTTGCCGGAAGTAGCGAGGATGTATTGGATAGATACTACCAAAGTGCCAAGCTTATTAAGCCAAAATATATAATACGCATTACCGCAGATTGTCCCCTATTTGACCCACAGCTTTTGGATACCGCAATAGAGCAACTTAATAGCGACACGGACTATTTAGGTGCAATCAGCGAAACACTTGCAGACGGCTTAGACCTTGAAATATTTACCTTTGAGGCACTAAAAAAAGCATGGCAAGAGGCGGATATGGTGTCAGAAAGAGAGCATGTAACTTTATTTATGAGAAACAACCCAAAGCTGTTTAAGTTGCAGGATTTTATATGTCCGCTGGGAAATTTAAACAAAGAGCGGTTTACCTTGGACGAAAAGGAAGACTATGCACTAATAAGCGAAATTTACGCTCACTTTAAAAATAGGGAGTTTTACACGAAAGATATACTTGATTTTCTTGATATGCACCCTAATTTAAGGAATTTAAACGCAAAATACGCAAGAAACGAGGGGCTTGCAAAATCCCTTGCCAACGACGAAAAAATTACCGACTAAAGGTTGGCAAACCAAATACAGTAATTAAATCAACGACAGATTTACCGACAGGAGATTACAAACATGGGAACAGGACAGGATTTATACAAAGAAGCAAAAAAAATAATACCGGGGGGTACACAGCTTTTATCTAAGCGTCCGGAGCAGTTTTTACCGGAGTTTTGGCCGGCATATTACGACAGGGCAAAAGGCTGTAAGGTGTGGGATTTAGACGGCACGGAATATACAGACACATCTTATATGGGTATAGGCGCAAACATTTTAGGCTATTGCGTACCGCAAATAGATGATGCGGTAAAAGAGGCAATAGCAAAGGGCAATATGTCCACATTAAACGCCCCGGAAGAAGTGTACCTTGCAAATAAATTATTGGATATTCACAAATGGGCGGATATGGTAAGGTACGCAAAAGCAGGAGGAGAGGCGATGGCACAGGCGGTGCGTATTGCACGTGCCTATACAGGAAAAGATAAAGTGCTTTTTTGCGGTTATCACGGTTGGCAAGATTGGTATTTAGCCGCAAATATAACAGGGGACGATTTAAAAGACCATCTACTCCCCGGGCTTGCTCCATCCGGAGTGCCTAAGGGTTTAAAGGGTACAAACATCCCCTTTTACTACAACAATACAGACGAGTTTTTTACGGTTGCAAAGGCAAACGAAGGGGAAGTTGCCGCCGTGGTTATGGAGCCTATAAGAAACGATATGCCAAAAGAAAACTTTTTGGAGCAAATAAGAAGTTACACCAAAGAGAAGGGCATAGTGCTTATTTTTGACGAAATTACCGCAGGCTTTAGGCTTAATTGCGGAGGCTCTCACCTACTGCTTGGGGTTAATCCCGATATTGCCGTATTTGGCAAGGCTTTAGGCAACGGCTACCCACTAACCGCAATTATAGGCACAAAAGAAGTTATGAATGCCGCACAAACAAGCTTTATTTCCTCTACCTATTGGACGGAACGCATAGGCTTTTGCGCCGCACTTGCCACCATCGATTTTTACGAAAAAAACAAGGTGGAAAAGCATCTTGAAGAAATGGGCAAAAAGGTGCAGGAGGGTTGGAGACAAAAAGGGGAAAAACACGGGCTAAAAATACACACAGGCGGTATTTACCCTTTGTCTCACTTTAGTTTTGAGGTGGGCGAGCCTTTAGTGTACAAAACCTTTTACACTCAGGAAATGCTTAAAAAAGGTTTTCTTGCCACCACCGCCTTTTATGCCTCTTATGCTCACACAAATGAGGATATTGACAGGTATTTGCAGGCAACGGACGAGGTGTTTGCTACAATTAAAGCAAAAGGCGTAACCCTTGACGGAGAGGTCTGCCACAGCGGATTTAAAAGGCTTAATTAACAAACCACCAAAAATATCGGAGATATAATGGCTGAAATAACAGAAAGCGAACTTTACTTGTATTTTAACAAAGAAATACAAAAAATTATTAACGGCGTACTTAAAAACACCTTAAAAAGCCCTAAGGAAACGGCTTTTATAATTAAGTATGCAGGCTACAACAAGGCAAACGAAAAGCTAAAAAGTAAGTTGGAAAAGCAGGGACTTCATATACCCCCCTTTCTTATTTTAAGCATAGTTACCGCTTGCAACCTAAATTGCGTAGGCTGTTACGCAAAGGCAACCGCCAAACATCATCATCATGAAAAAAACGAGCTTACGGCACAGCAATGGGATGATGTTTTTACACAGGCAGAGGCGCTTGGCATCGGCTTTAGCATAATTGCCGGCGGAGAGCCACTTTTGCGCAAGGACGTGGTTGTTGCGGCGGCAAAACACAAACGCATTGTGTTTCCCGTTTTTACCAACGGTACCCTTATAAATGCGAAGTATACCGCACTTTTTGATGATAACAGAAACCTAATTCCCGTGCTTAGCATAGAGGGGGAGGTTAGCACCACAGACGACAGACGTGGCGTGGGCACCTACCATATGCTAAAGGAAAAAATGCTTTTACTAAGGGAAAAATCCGTGTTGTATGGGGTTTCGATAACCGTGACTTCAAAAAATATAGCGGAGGTTACGGGAGAAGTGTTTTTGCGTGAATTAGTAAGTTTTGGCTGTAAAATCGTGTTTTTCGTGGAATATGTGCCTATGGAAGAAGGCACGGAAGGTTTGGCTTTGGATGATACCGCTCGGGATAGCTTCGACTGTACTCTAAATAATCTTAGGGATACTTTTAGCGAGTTGCTTTTTCTTGCCTTTCCCGGCGACGAAAAGTATATGGGCGGTTGCCTTGCGGGTGGCAGAGGGTTTTTCCACATCAACCCTTACGGCGATGGAGAGGCTTGCCCCTTTGCCCCTTACTCGGATGTTAATTTAGCCACACATTCTTTAGCAGAAATGCTAAAATCCCCTTTATTTGCAAAACTGAAGGCAAGCGGTCTTGTGGGGGCGGTGCATAAAGGTGGATGCGCTTTGTTTGATAATAAGGCGCAGGTAGAGGAGTTGCTGTAATTTTAAAATTTTTATTTATCGTTGTAAATTTCTTTTACAATAGTAATAAATTCCTCTAAAGTAAGCCCCAAACCCTTGTAAAAATCCACCTCTTTACTAAACTGCTCTTTTGCCGTTACAATAAGCTTTTCTTCCAGCATTGTGGTAGGCAAGGACGCAACAAAACACCCCTTGCCCCCTTGGGTGTATATAAACCCTTTAGCCTCTAAAAGCTCCCACGCTTTTTTTACGGTGATAACGCTTATACCCAGCTCTTTTGCCACCAAACGTATGGAAGGCAAGCAAAAATCGGCATTAAGCTCCCCCCTCATTATTTGAGAGGAGAGCTGTTGGTATAATTGCTCGTAAATAGGTGTTTCGCTTTTTTGAGAAATAACTATTTTTAACATCTTCTACATCCTAAATTAGATTTTAATCTATTATAAATCCACCTTATTAAATCGCTTAACGGATATTTTATAAGAAAGTGTGTTTAGCAGTACAAACAAGCCGATTCCCACTGCAAGCACTATAATTTCGTAAGGTAAATTTTGTGGGTTTAAGCTGTCTATGGCATTGTTTATTGCAGGGTTTAGTATTATTATAATCTCGACTAAAGCCGCTATCAGCAAATAAACAATTATTGCAATCAAATAAGGTATTCCTATTTTATACCCCGTTTTAAAGAAACTCGTTAAAAATATTAGATTAAAAAAGCCGTAAGCCACTAATACCGCTCCAAAAAAGGTGGGACCCGCATTCATAAAAATAGCGTTACCGTCCGCATACATATTTCTGTTTATAATGGCAAAGGGTATTGCCACAAGTAGTTGGAGTATCTCCAAATAAATTACGCTAAAATGCTTTGCCATAACTATTCTGTCTCGTTTTAGGGGAAGTATAAGCATAAATTCCGTGTCTTTGTATTCTCTATTGATTGTCAGCGAGAGGAAAAACAAGACATAGCTTACCCCCACAACGTAGGGATACGTGGGTATTAACAGCATTACAGCGGTAAAAAACAGTATATAAGCTATGGGAGAAATTGTAATTGCAATCTCTTTTTTAAATACGTTAATCATTTTTTGCCTCCAAATAAAACAACATTATGTCCTCGATGTTGGGTGTTTCCACATTAATATTATCCTCCGGCAACAAATCCGATGTTTTAATAAGCCCATGAAATCCGAATTTATTTTCCTTATACCCCACCATTCGCTTTTTTAAACCGTCAGTCAAGTATTCGTTGCTTCCCCCCACTAATTTGTGAGACGCCGTTAAATCGTCTTTTGAGGTGTTTGCAATTAGCTTGCCTTCCTTTATAAAGATTATGTAATCTGCACATTTGTCCAAGTCCGAGGTTATGTGTGTGGAAAATAAAATACTACGACTGCCGTCCTCAATTATTTCCGCAAACAGCTCTAATAATTCGTTGCGAGCAAGTGGGTCTAAACCGCTGGTGGGCTCGTCAAAAATAAACAACTTTGCGTTGTGGGAAAGCGCCATTGTTAAGGCAAGTTTTACCTTCATTCCTGTGGAAAGCTCGCTTACTTTTTTGTTTTCGTCTATGGCAAAGCGTTTTAAATACTTCCTGTAAACAGCATTATCCCAATTTTTGTAAAAACTGCTGTACACCTTTACAATCTTTTGTATTTTAGTTTTTGCGTAATAGTCAAACTCCCCTTGCATAAAGCCGATGTCCTGCTTTATGTCCTCCTCGAACACATCCATATCCTTACCAAATATATTTACCTTTCCCTCATCTTTATTTGCGATGTTTAGTATACATTTTAAGGTGGTGGTTTTGCCTGCACCGTTTGCGCCTATAAACCCCATTATATAGCCTTCTTCCAATTTAAAACTAACATTGCTTAAATTAAAGGATTTGTAGCTTTTACACAAATTATCTACTTCTAACATACAAGTACCTCCATTGTTCAACCGTGTATATTGTATATATACAGTATACACCATTTGGAAGGTTTGTCAACAATTTATTTAGGAAAAAATGGAAATATTCCAAATTTTTGCAAATTAAAATATCATAATTGCAAAACAGGATTTTTTATTGACAATAACGGTAAAATAATGTAAATTTCAATTAGGAAAAGTAATAGAAAGTTTACAAATTATTCGCATATTTACAGTAGTTTTAGTTTAAAATATAGCTATACATAAAAATCAATACATTTTTTACTTTAAGATACAAATATACATATAATAAAAGCTATGGAGGTTAATATGGCACAAACAGATTTAACAACAAACGAAAATGCTTTAAACAGTAACGGTACGGTTACATTTGCAAGCGATGTTATTGCAACGATTGCAGGCTTGGCGGCGGTGGATATTCCGGGCGTAGCAGGTATGAGCGGTGGGCTTGTGGACGGCATAGCAGAGCTACTTGGCAAGAAAAACATTGCAAAGGGCATTAAAGTAGAGGTGGGCACACAGGAAGTGGCAATAGACATTGCTATGATAGTAAACTACGGCGTTGCCATACAAGAGGTTGCAAAAAACATACAAGACAGCGTAATTAATGCGGTAGAAACTATGACAGGGCTAAAAGTTGTGGAAGTAAACATTAACGTATTAGGCATAAGTGTTTCCGACGAGCATCTGCCCCCAATGGTTAGACCGACGCCTAAAAATAAGCCAAAGCAAATAGAGCCACGGGTAAAATAATTTTACCCTTTAGGTGTATTTTGCCTTTTTGTGATGATTAGTGAATGCACTACTTTAGTGGCTTTGCAGTTATTTTTAGAGAGCAAACGGGTTTTTGGGCTTGTGGGCTTATTTAAGCAGTTTTTGCTTGCCTTTTAGTAAAGCCTTAATCAGAAAATTTTGCGTATTAAGCCTTCAACAAATTAGAGTAGGATTGCACTAATTTGTTGTTTGTGATACTATAATAGCAAGTATAAAGTTACAAACCTCAAATAAACGGAGGCTATTTAGAATGAAAACAAAGGCAACATTTATATACATTATAGCAGTAGTGGTATTTTGTGTATTTTTACTTATTTCCGCAACGGGAGCATTTGACATAAGTGTGTTTTACCACCAGCTTAATGTTTTATTTAAAATAATACTTATAGTATTTATTGCAGTTGGTATTTGGCTGTTGTTTTTTAAGCAAAAGCAACAGGCATTTAAAACCATAAGAATAGGAAACAGCGAGACAGGCGAGGTGCTAATTTCTGTAAAAGTAGTGGAAGACCACGCACTAAAATACATTCAAAAATACTTTGATGTTGCAAGCGTACACGTAAATGTGGTGCCTTACGACAATATTGTGGAAATAAACCTTAAAGTTTCTCTACGCCCCACGGCAGATGTTGCCGCCGTAACACAGAGGCTAAAGGACGAAGTAACAACCTATGTTAGCGAAAAAACGGGTATTGTTGTGGGCAAAACCAACGTAATTGTACAAAACGCATCCGAGCCTAAAACCGTTTAAGGCGGTTGCTTTTATAACATCATCACCATAAAAAAAATAAGGCTTTAGCACAATTTTATGTATACTAAAGCCTTTTTTACTATGATGATTAGCCTTTGTAATTTCTTTGGCTAATTTTAAATGCCGTACACCGCAATTTGAATAATTGCTTACAGGAGGAAATCAAATAGGTGACTCAAAACAGGCAAACCTGCGGCACACGAGTATTACCGCTTACTGCTGCTTCCGTCAGGACCTGACAGGGTTCACAGCTCATCATTGCACAGGACCCATCTCTCAACGTCCCTTATTTGCTCGCATCCCTACAACCAATACCCTGGTTGCGGAATTCAACCCCACTATAGCGGATTGTGGGTTACAGGGCACCGCTAACTCCCCGTTTAGTACGGCACGTTTTAGTATATCATAAAATCAATTTTTTGCAAGTGGTAGGTTAAATTTTTATGCAAATTTAAAGTAAACAAAGTTTGAACAATTTTTAAAAAACCTTTTGTGTAAAATAACATAAATTACGGTAAATCCCTTTATAGCCTACTAAATTAACTATATTATTAAAAATAACAAAGGATTTTCGGAGGAAGAATTATGTATGCGGATAACAAAATAAAAATCGGAATGGGAGAAAAGGAGGTTTGCTTGCTACCCAACATGGCAAACAGGCACGGACTTATTGCAGGCGCCACCGGCACGGGTAAAACCGTAACCTTAAAGGTGCTTGCGGAAGCCTTTAGCGAAATGGGAACACCCGTTTTTTTGGCGGATGTTAAGGGTGATGTTTCAAGCCTTGCCAAAAAGGGAGAGATGTCCGATAAACTTAAGGAGCGCATTGCGAAATTTGGTTTAACCGACCTTAGCTTTACAAGCTACCCTGTGCGGTTTTTTGATGTTTTCGGCAAAAAAGGGATACCTGTCCGCACCACAATTTCGGATATAGGCCCCGATTTATTAGCCCGTGTACTTAATTTAAACGATACACAAAAGGGCGTTATGTCCGTAATATTTAAAATTGCGGACGACAAACAAATGCTACTTTTGGATTTAAAAGATTTAAAGGCGATGGTTCAGCATGTGGGAGATTGCGGTAGTGAGTATAAAACCGCTTACGGCAACGTTTCTACCCAATCGGTAGGGGCAATTCAACGTGCTATTTTGCAATTAGAGCAAGAAAGCGGAGAAAACTTTTTCAGCGAGCCTGCACTGGAAATTTCCGACTGGTTACAAGTAGACTCAACCGGCAAAGGCATAATTAATTTGCTTGATTGTACTCAGCTTATAAATACTCCCCTACTCTACTCCACCTTTCTTTTGTGGATGCTTTCCGAGTTGTACGAGCATATGGAAGAGGTGGGGGATTGCGACAAGCCCAAAATAGTTTTTTTCTTTGATGAAGCGCACCTACTCTTTGCAGACGCCTCAAAAGAGCTGTTGCAAAAAATAGAGCAGATAACCAAGCTGATACGCTCTAAAGGTGTTGGTATTTACTTCATCACCCAATCCCCTTCGGATATTCCGGATAGTGTGCTTTCTCAACTGGGCAATAAAATCCAACATGCTTTAAGAGCATACACCCCTAAAGACCAAAAAGCGCTAAAATCAGCTGCCCAAGCCTTCAGGACCAACCCCGCATTTGACACGGTAACCGTATTACAAGAACTTGCCACCGGCGAAGCGTTAATATCACCATTAGACGAAAACGGCGCTCCTTGCGTGGTAGAACGTGCTTTTGTGTACCCTCCTCTAAGCTCTTTTAGCATAATTGACGATGCCACAAGAAGCAGTTTGATTTCCGCTTGCCCACTTTACGCCAAATACAACGTAGGGGTAGACAGGACTTCAGCCTTTGAAATTTTGCAGCAACAGGAAGTTTTAGCGGAAAAACAAGAGGCTCTACAAAAGGAGCAAGCTGAGCAATTAAAAGAAAAGCAACAACTTGCAAAACAGCAAAGCGCCCATGCAAAGCAATCAACCAAGAGGAAATCCGAGGCAGAGAAAATCGCCTCCTCCGTTATAGGCTCCTTTGGCAGAGAGGCAGGCAGACAGCTTTTCAGAGGGCTTTTAGGCTCGCTTTTAAAGAGATAAATTGCCTTAGTCGTATTCGCTTTTGTTGTCAAAGTCATTAAAGTCGTCAAAATCGTTGAAATCGTCAAAATCCTCGTTGTAGCCAAAGTCCTCGATTTCTTCGGTTTCTTCGTCATCTTCGTCATCTGTGTTGTAGTATAAATCGTCCTCGTCTTCGGTTTTGCTTGTGACTCCTATCATTTCTAATATTAGCATATCTTCTAACAGACTTCCTTTTCCGTCGCCGTTTAAGTCGAATAGATTTCCAAAAATGCTCATTTTTTTCGCTCCTTCCCCATTAGATATTTTGTGAGTGCTTTTTTAGCAATATTCTGTTTCCCCTTTATTATTAGTAGTATAACAGCACTCCGAAAGGTATATTTTAATTATATAGTAACATAAATATTTTACATATTTTGCGAAATATTTTGATTTTGTGCTAATTTTTTATGCAATCACCCATTGACAACTAAGGTTAGGTTAAATATAATTAAACTATTGGGGGCATAGCTCAGTTGGTAGAGTGCTTGACTGGCAGTCAAGAGGTCGACGGTTCGAGACCGTCTGTCTCCACCAGTAATAAAACCGCTGTAATTCATATATACAGCGGTTTTTCTATGCCAATACACACTACATAAAGCACATTAAAATTTACAGAAAATATTTCACAGAGCCCTATATTTTGTTCCCCGGCAATAAAATTGCCGAGCCGTCTATGGCATTAAATAGATATTCTTTTAACTCCGCTCCTTTTTCCTCTTCAATAGTAAAAGTATAATTATTATCTGTAATTGTAACATATTCTTCCATTTTAAAATACCACGCAGGTACTGCAATAGCTTGTTTATTTTCGTCTTTTACATTTATGTATGACATTGCTAGTTTTACTTCTACAGGTTTGTAACGAAGATTCTTTTCTATACCATAGTTTTCAGTATGCAAAATATGTGCTGCAAGCCTTTCTTTTATTTCTTCAAATGGCAATATTTCACTATTTTTGGCATCTGTTTGTATTTCTTTAGTGACAAAACTATTGTTAAACCTTCGTAAATTTCCTTCTACATCAAAAACCATACTAACGTTTTCCGGAAAAAACGGAGGCGAATACATACCCTCATATGATATTTGAGAATTAAAACCACCGCTTGTTAAATATTTGTTCAAAACACCTCCATTTTGACGTATAAAGCTTATATAAACGCCATGCTCTGTAGGTTCAACAAATTCCCTTCTTTTATACACCTCATTAATATCGCAAAAATCTAATAGTGCTCTTTCCACATTTTCAACTTGCACATTTGTAATATTTAATTCTTTTAGTATCATAATTGCTTTTTGCTCTATTTGCGCTATATCCATTGGATTTTCGTTAAATATTTCAAGTAAATCTTTAAATTTATCATAACTTTCCTGTTCTTCTTTAAGCATAGCATTGTAATCAGCATGAGAATTTGGATTAGCAATCATATTTTTATTTATTCGTTCAAATTGAGCTTCGCAATATACCAACTGCTGTTTTATTGATGATTCCCTCTCAAAAGTACCAATATCGTTGTATGACAGCGTTGAAATACCGCCTTCTTTACCATCTTCAATATATATATCCTTTTTTAAATTGCTGTTGTCTCTTATTGCCACCTCAATATAGTGTTCCCCATATTCCTTTTCGGGTTCTCCGGTCTCGAAATTGCGTCGATAAGTAAAAACGGGCTCTATTTCTTGTGGTGTTGCCGTGGCGGGCGCTGTTTCCAATTTCTTTTCTTTTTCTGCTATATATCCCCGTATACTATCCGGATCCTCGCCATCCCCTCCTGCTTCTACCTCTGCCAGTGATGTTTTTAAATTTATAATTTCTTGCTCATAATCACTTTTTGTTTTTGGCAAATATACCGTGTAAAACTTAGGGTTCTCCCCTACAAAATAATCTATAAACTCATTTGCTTCTTGTTGGTTTATTTGCTTTTGCTCAATAGTCTGCACCGGATAAGCGTCCACATCCGGCATTAGTACATCAATATCCGCATTAATGGTTAGCCTGCCGTTATCCCTTACCATATCTTCCTTCCAATGCTCGGAAACATTGTATTTAACAGGTGCGTAAGGGTTTTCCTCCACCTTTACCTCTTGCGTTGGCACAGTCTCTTGTACAGGTTTGCTTAACTCCTCCTGCATTTTGCCCTCGGCTTTATTTACAACAACTTCTTTTTGTGGTGTGGGTACGCAAGCGGTTGTAAAGCACATAACCCCTATTATCATACTGAGTATAACCGCCTCGATTTTAGTACCTTTAGCGGATTTTCCTCTTAGGTACACCCCTTTTATTCTGTTTTTTGCATTTTTTCTTGTGTTAGCCATTCCAAGCACAAGCCCCTTTTTGTTCATTGAAAACAAAAGCAATAAAGTATCTGCGTATAATCGGCGATTTTTCTCCCCTACCTGCTTTATTACCCTACTGTCGCATAGGTTTTCCATATCGTTTACTATTTTGTAAAAACTAATCCACACCACAGGGTTAAACCAATATACCGCTCTTAGTAGCGCTAACATCAGAATTACAAAATGGTCTTTATATTTATAGTGATAAAGTTCGTGGGTTAGCATCAGCTTAATTTGCTCTTCGCTTGTGTTTTTCAGCAGACACAAAGGCATAAGTATGGTGCGTGGAAACAAAAGTGCCGGAGAATTTATTCCGTACTGACACCGCAATTTTATTTTTGCTTTTATGCCAAGGGCTTTTTTGCACTCTAAAAAAAGCATATATAATTCTTTGGTGGGCAGTAAGGTGCTTTCCTTTAGTTTTTGGCGTAAATACATGTAGGAAAACAACATATAAACCCCAACCGCTCCTATGCCAAACAGCCATATTATTAAGAGTACATCATAAATTGTAAACGTTTGCACGCCCTTTGTATAAGAATTTTGCCCAAGCGTGTTGCTACCTGTTGTATTACCTGTTGCCATACCATTTATATTGCCGTTTAAATTGGTATGTAGTTGCACATTACCGTTTGTTGGAGGCATTTGCGTATTTGCCCTTTGTGCCTGTGGTGTAGCTTCATCATCATCACCATAAAAATTTAAATTTTGACTTGCCACCTCTTTTTGTGGTATGGTAATAAACTTTATTTGGCTGTCCAAAGTTATTGGCACCACCAGCCTTGCTATTAGCAATCCCCATAAAACATAGTGCATTAAGGGAGACAATTTTTTGTTAAATACCTTTTTAAACAGCATTAGTATGGCAAAAATTATTGCGCTGTACACCGTTATTTCCCCTAAAGTTGCAAGAATATCCATAATTTAATCCTCAAGCTCGTCTATAAGCTTTTTTAGCTCTTTAATATCGTCCTCTTTTAAATCGCTTTGCCGAATCATACAGGCTAAAAACATTAGTGCGCTATCGTTTGATAGCTTGTAGCGCATACTTTTGCTTTCGTTTACGATACATTCCTCCCGTTTTATTGCGGGATAATACTGCCTAAAACCGCTTATCACCTTGTACCCCAAAAACCCTGCATCGCACATTTTTTTAAGATAGGTAGAATATGTGGTTTGCTTCCAATCCACTTTTTTGTTCATTTCCTGCATTATTTCGGATAAAAACATGGGGCTTTTTGCCCACAGCACTTCCAAAATAAGCCACTCCAACTTTGTTGGGCTTTTTTCCATAGTTGTTACCGCCTTATTTGTATTTGGTATTGTAAATTGTAATTAGTATATCTATGATTATAGATGAACGGTTGTAATTTGTCAATAAGTAATTATTTTTTAGGGGTGTAAAAAAGGGTTGCACCTTTTAAATATGTGAGTACAACCCTGTTTTGTTTACGTTATTTACATATGGGGATTTGGACTTCCGTTAGCCATTCGTCCTCGCTGTCTTTATTCCAAATGCCGTCTATAACGCTTTCTCTGGGTACATCTGCTTGTTTGTAGCCGTTTTCCTCCACCCATTTTAAAATATAGGCATAGGCACTTCTAATTGTAGAGTAGGGGCCTTTGTGCATTACGGATGCTACCGTAATTTTATCCGTTTTTTTAAATTGCACATTATCAAAATCCGGCTTTAGCTTGTCTACCGACTCGCAAAGCTCCACATTAAAATCCTTTTCTTTGTACTCGTTGTCTAAGTAATTTAGATAACAATATTCAGATACGGTACATTTTAGATCGGGATATTTTGCCAGTATTGTTTCCCCGATAGGTGGCACTAATGCAAAATAATCGTTGTAGCTTGCAACCTTCATTTTAATTGAATATACAATACATTCGGGTATTTCTTTAATTCTTGCAACATAGTTCATAGTATTTTCCTCCTGTTTGCCGTTTAAAATAAATTCGAGAGCAGAAAGTTGATTATTCGTTTCCTTTAATTTCTCTAAAATTTCCTTTTTGCGTTTTTGCAGTATTGCATTTGAGTCGGCGCCGTTAATAATACTGCGAATTTCCTCCACCATAAGCCCTGCCTGCTTTAAAGCGTATATTTTATGCAAATCGTTAAGCTGGCTTGTGCTGTACATTCTGTACCCCGTAAAACTATCCGTTTCCTTGGGTTTTAGCAAGCCAATCTCGTCGTAATAACGCAAGGTTTTTATTGTGGTTTTGCTCATTTTTGAAAAATCTCCGATACGATACATCTTACCTTCCTCCCTCCCTTTCTTATTTTATTGGCTACCCTTGGGGGAGAGTCAAGGGGGATTTTTATTCTAAATATACTTTTACTTTGCTACTGACAATTATAGCACAAAAAAGCATTTTTGGGCTTAAAACTAAAACAAAACTGCAATTTTTAGTTACAGTTTTGCTATTCTTCTATTAATTTTATTTGGGCATTAGCCCTTAAACATTATTCCACCCCTTAAGCACGGCAGAAACATTAGCCAGCGGTACATCGTGAGAGACTTCGCACAATCCTATCAATCCCCCGTTATTTACATACAGATGCTTACACATTAAAGAAATAGCCTCCGCAATATCGGCTACACTACCGTTTGGTAGGGTGGTTTGTCTGCTTAGTTCTCCCCAAAATGTAATTTTGCCACCACATTTTTTTGCAACTTTTTCCACACCCATACACCATATTTGAGAGTTTATGGCATCTATTCCCATTTCTATAAAATCATCGTAAATATCTAAAATATAGCCATCACTATGGAAAAAGACCTTTTTACCCGCATTTTTTATTTTTGCTATTAATTCTTTATACATGGGCTTGAAAATCTCTCGCCAACTGTTTGGAGAAATCAACAGACTTAGCTGTGTACCCCAATCGTCCCCAAATACTATACCATCAACGGCTGTCCCTGCCCAACAATCAACATAGGTATTCATAAAATCCATAACCTTGCTTGCCAGCTTAAGCATTTGTGGCTCTTTTAAGGCAATATCGCAATAAAGCTCCTCTGTGCCTCTTAAATACTGCATTCTTTCAAAAAGGCTAATCCAACCCCCAAGTACAAATTTTCCCTTTTTATTGTGATAATCTATCTTTTTTTGTATATCTTCAATGCTTTTTTGCCATTCTTCTAAAAATAATTTTGTGGGTGGTGTGTAGTGCTCTAGTTTTGTGTAATCGTCTATGGCAGGGTGCTTTACTTCTCCTATTATGCCTTCCTGTAAATTTTGCCAGCCACAGCCCCATGCATCTGTAAATTCCCCTACCTCGTAATACTTAGGAGTGCTTCCCATATCTAAAGGACCGTCTATAAATGCTATATCTATTGGATTATTGTCTAAAATTTCCTGCAAGGCACTACCATATTTAATATGTGCAGATTTACTTACCCAAATATCTATAGGTAGCCTGTCGGGCATATTAAACTCAAGTGCCCTCAGTACACGTTCTTTTCCGTTCATAAACCTCTTATTATCCTTTCATTGCCCCGGCAGTAAGACCGCTGATAAATTGCTTTTGTGCTATTATATACGCAATTATTACAGGTACAGAGCCACATAATACGAAGGCAAAAACCTGCCCCCAGTTAGATGCGTAAGGCCCTATTGCCGTGTATATTCCTACTGTAATTGTTTTTATGTTGCCTATAATTAAGGGCGTCATAAAATCGTTCCACATGGATAGCCCTATAAAAATTGCAACGGTGGTTGTACACGGTTTAAGCAGTGGGAATATTATCATCCAAAACACTCTAAAGGGGCTTGCCCCGTCTATTGCCGCAGCTTCTTCTAATTCTTTGGGCACCGTTTTTATAAATCCGTAATACATAAATACGGAAAAGGATATGCTACCTGAAATAAACACAAAAATTAAAGTGGGTAGGTTGCCCATAAGCCCTAAATATTTAAACATTGTAACAAGGGGTACGTATACAATTACATAAGGCACCATCAACCCAAACAAGAAATATGTATACAGCTTTCTTGAGCTTTTTTTGCGAGAACGTGCCAAATAATATGCTGCCATAGAAGAAATCAGCACACAACCCACCGTACCGAATGCCGCTATCATAATGGAATTAAAATACATTCCTGCTATGTTTACATTTGGGTTGGTAAATACGTATTCTAAGTTTTCAAGTGTTGCCGGAATAGGCAAGGACATTGGAGAATCCATAATGGCATCTGTTGGTTTAAAAGCATTTGAAAAGGCAATATATAGGGGTATTGCCACCACAATAGTTGCTAATACAACAATTATTTTTGTGGTTACATCAAAACCGTTTAGCCTTTGTTTTCTTTTTTTGATAGTATCATGCATAATTAGTATTCTACCTCCTTTTTAGCCGTTACTTTAAGCTGAATAATTGCAACCGTAGCAATAACCGCAAACAAGAATACCGCAATAGAGGAGGAATACCCCAACATATTATTGCCAAATGCCTGCGTAATAATATTATAAGAAATCGTTTCTGTGGCATAGCCCGGACCACCGTCCGTCAGTACCTTTACGATGTCGTACATTCTAAGTTCGTTAATAATGCTCATAAGTACACTTATTGTAATTCCCGGAGTTATTAAGGGTAGTGTGATGTACCTAAATTTATGCCATCTGCTACCACCGTCCACCGTGCAAGCCTCGTATAAATCTGCCGGAACAGTCTGCAACGCCGCTAAATATATAACCATATGAAAACCTAAAGTTCTCCATATTTCTACCATACAAATGCTTGCCACCGCACTTTGCTGTGTTCCTAAAAAGTCTTGAACAAACTCCCCCAAGCCCATAGATTCAAGTAAACTGTTAAATACCCCTGTGTAGGATAAAATGCTTAACCATATAAATGAAATAGCCACAGTGCTTAGTACAAAGGGAGCAAAAAATACACTCCTCGATACGTTTGTCATTCTACCAGCGTTATTTAGTAGCATTGCAAGCAACAGCCCAAGTACATTAACGCTTATTACCACTACAACGGTGATGAAAGCAGTAACACCAATGGCATTAGCCAGCCTTTCGTCTTTTAGCATCGCGGCGTAATTATCTAAGCCTATAAATTTTGGAGTGGTAGTGGAAAACCCGTTCCAGCTTGTAAAGCTAAAGCAAAATGCAATAATAATCGGAACAATCAGTAAAAATGTGTATAAGATAAATGCAGGAGCCGCAAACCCGAAGGAAACGTTGTTTCCCCTAATGGCAAGTGGTTTATTTCCCTTTTGTTTCATTTTGTCGCCCCTCTTTTTTTATTTAGTGGCGGTCTTAAACCTTTTGCTAAGACCGCCACCAATATAGAATAGTATTAAGTATAGCTATTTATTTCTTGTTTGTCGCTTTTGCGTCAAACACTAATGTTGCTATATTTTTGTTTTATATTTACTCTGCTGTATTTGCGGCTACCGCCTCTAACAGCCTTTGTGTTTCTGTATCCCATTTTTCAAGCTCTGCTTTTACATCTGCACCCGTAAACATTGCCTGCATGGATTTATCCATCATGTCCTGTGTTCCCGGAGGCATTGCATCGTCTCCCAACACTTTAACTATTTCGGGAACTACCGTCATGCCTTCGTAGTTTTGCAAGAATTTTGTCATAAGCGGTCCACGCTCGTAATCTATGGCTTCTTTTGTTGTAGCGCCGTAACCGTCTGCTTTTAAGAAGTAAGCATATAACTCCGGATTTCCGCCAAGTACGTATTCTACAAACTTAAACGCTTGGTCTTTATTTTGGCAAGACTCCGCAACTGCCCAATAAATATTTGCTGTGCAATATGTGTTTATTCCATCGGGAGATGGCATTACAAATACTCCTAAGTTGTCGTTGCCGGCTGTGTCTGCACCAACTGCTGCCCAACTGCCGTCAAGCATCATTGCCGCCGCACCCTTTGTAAATTCTTCTGCCGCTTGTCCATAACCAAAGCTCATGCTTCCTTTATGATAGTAGCCTGCATCTACAAGGGATTTCCAAGCCTCCATAGTTCTAACGTTTACTTCGTCCGTCCATTTTACTTTGCCGTCTAAGTAATCTCTGTTAAAGTTAGGATACGCCTGCATTAAATCTTGGTTTGCCGTAGATGTTCTGTATAGACCTGTTGCCCAAATATCTTTTGCGCCACCGCAAATTAGGGGAACACTACCTTGTTTTTTAAGCGCTTCGCAAGCCGCTATAAACTCGTCCCAAGTTTTTGGCTCTGCCGTAATTCCTGCCGCTTCAAACATATCTTTGTTGTAGTAGCATTGAATTCTGTATTGCATACCTGCCGGTAGTGTGGTGTATTTACCAAAAGTTTTGGCAAGTGTGCCTTCCTGATATTTAGAAATAAGTGCCTCGGGAACTTCCGCATACACGCCTTCTATGTTTGCAAGGTCGTTAGCTTCCATAGTTACGTCCGGAAAAGTACCTGCCGCAAGCATTGTTTTTTGGAACTGCATACGACTGTCACCTGTCATCAATACTTTTTCGATTTTAATATCCGGATTATCCGCTTCAAAAGTATCTATAATATGTTGATAAAACTCCGGTGTAAAGTTTGCGGTTTCAAATACCGCCCAAGTGAGTGTTACAGGCTCTCCTGCCGCCGCCGGAGCTTCCGCATTTTCTGCCTTTGGTGCTTCGGATTTTGGAGCTTGAGACTCCTCTGTTGCCGGTGTTTGCGCTGCCGGTGCTTCCGCCGGTGGTTGAGTGCATGCCCCTAAGATAGATACAAGTAGCACTGCCATAACAATAACTGCTATGATTTTTTTCATTTTTTTCTCCTCCTAAATACATTTTTTTGAAAATAATTTGAACTTTGTTTGGTAATTTAAGTCTACCTTGTTCTTATTTTATTAACAATTAAAAATATTATATAAAACATTTAAAAATTATACTATTTATTTTTATTTAATTTTATGTTTGCAGTCAAAATACAGTACATTTAAATTTTAAAAATTATATATTTTATTAAACTTTTGTAGGTAACATATAAAATAAATTAAACATATGCTATTATATATAGGTAGAAAAAGTTACTTTTACGAGGTTAGTGTGAGCAAAGCAAACAAAGAAAAAAAGGGCAGTATTAAATACTTTTTTACCCGTTTAGCAGGTAAAATTAAAAGTAAAGGCTTGTTTTTTAAAATAATTTTAGCAAACATAGTTATAATTTCCGTTGCAGTTACAATTATAGGCTCTATTATGATAACCACATTTACGGATATTAACTTTAAAAAAGAGGTTTTACTCGGAGAGGAGGCCTTAGGTAAAATACAAAATTATACGGAAAGCAAGTTTTATTTATCTAAAGAGCTATCTAACAACATACATTCTTTAGACCACATAGGAGAGCGTTTTTCTAACATTGCGGATAATCCGGAATACGCCTACGACAACAGTTTGCTTAGCTTTATAAATTCCTTTCTTGCAAGTATAAACAACGTAGATTCGGATATTTCCGAGTTTATTTTGGTAACCACGGGCAACAATGTGTATTCTTCTCCCGCAAAAAGCGGACGCAATGTTTCTCCCAGTTTTGATTATTTTGAGTATCCTTCGGTAAAAAAACTAATTGCCTCTAAGTTAAATTCTATGGTTATATACGATGAAAAACCAAGTTATATAAGCAAAAATAATGTAGCGGTAATATCCTTTATGGGCAAAATATTTGACCCAATACGCCTGCCACAGCAAAATGTAACGGGCATATATATTATGAATGTACCTATAGCGGCGTTTGACAAGCAAATCAACGAGTTTCGCCGTGTATTAAAGGGGGATGTAATTATAACCTCCCCCGATTCTAATATAATTTATGCAACAAACCCCGAGTTTATAGGACAAAATTACGATGATATGTTAGCCACATACAACACACCGAGTAAACTCATAGTACGTAATGTTAAAGTAGGTAATTTGGGTTTTGAGGTAATAAATATAGTAACGGAAGACGTGCTTTATTACGAAATAAACCAAATACGCATGCAAATGGTTGTGGTTATTATTTTTAGTGCTGTAATAATTGCAATACTGGTATATTTTTTATTGCGCATTTATAAGCGCAGAATACTCTATATTGCAAACCAAATGCAAAACATTAGCGGAGATTTAAACGTACGGTTGCCCGTACAATCTACTGACGAAATTGGTATGCTATCATCATCATTTAATAAAATGTGCGAGGCATTAGATGATTATATCAAACTAACCTATGCCGCCGAAACTAAACAAAGGGTAGCCGAGCTTAATGCCTTGCAAGCCCAAATTAATCCGCATTTTTTGTTTAACACCATAGAAAGCATTCGTATGAAGGCAGTAGAAGACGGAAACAGAGATTTAGGAGAAATGCTCTTTTTACTTGGAAATATGTTTAGAAGAAGTATTCGCTTAAACGAAAAAATAGTGTTTTTAGAGGACGAAATAGACTATATTTCCTCTTATTTAAAACTGCAACGGTTTCGCTTTAACGACAGAATAGAAATTAACATAGATATACCTGAAACGCTTTTAGATTACGGAGTACCTAAACTTATTTTGCAACCCATAGTGGAAAATGCCATTATACACGGCATTACTTCCACGGGTGCTACCGGTGTTATTAATATTACTGCATACGAGGAAGGTAGCGATTTACTGATAATCACTAAAGATAACGGTGTGGGCATGAGCCCGTTGCAATTAGAGAAAATACGTAAAAACACCTATAATAAGGAAGAAAAAACAAGTGAGATTTACAGTATCGGACTTCGTAATGTTCACGAGCGCTTACAACTGCTGTTTGGCAAAGAGTACGGACTTACTGTAAACAGCGAGCAATCCGTAGGCACGACGATAACCTTACGTATACCCTGCTTTAAAAAAGAGGAGATGCAAAAAATTGTATAAATTATTGATTGTGGATGACGAATACTCCATTCGCACAGGGCTAAAAACCATTATTGATTGGGAAGATTTAGGAATGGAAATTGTAGACGAGGCAGATAGGGGCAGTACCGCACTTTTAAAAATAGAGGAGCATTTGCCCGATATTGTACTAACGGATATACGAATGCCCGAAATGGATGGCTTAGAATTGGTAAAACACTTGCAAAAGCATTATCCCAACATAAAAACCGTAGTACTTAGTGGTTATGACGATTTTGAATATGTGCGCACCGCTATGCGACACGGTGCCACTAACTATTTGCTTAAACCGGTAGATACGGAAGAGTTAATTGTTGCAATACGAGAAATTATAGAGACCATAAGTAGTGAGGTACAGGAGTTTTTAAAATACAGAGAGTTTTTACAGTTACTGCAAAAAAACACTCTTAACCGTGTAATTTCTAACCAAATCAGTTTAAAAGAGCTTAGGGAAAAGTGTGAGATGCTAAATATTTCCTTTGGCTCTCAAGCTATGCGAGTAGCTGTTATTCAGCTAAGCATATTGGAAAACGAGCATTGGAAATTGTTTGCGACACTAAATATTTGTGACGAAACCATAGATATGCCTAATCTTTGCTACACATTTACCGATGCCAACAATAACATAGCCATTATTTTTAAAAACCAACCACACGAGGCACCCGTTGTGGAATTATTGCAAAAGTGCTTGGATAACACAGAAAAATTTTTAAAAACAAAATCCGTAGCATCCGTCGGTACGTTGGCTAATTCTCACAGACAACTTAAGGATTCCTACGAATACGCTCTTAAGCTGTTAAACTATCAGCTGTTACACGGGCTTGGGCGCATTTATGCAGAGCCTGAATTTTACATAGGAAACGAGTCTTTAGTGGAATACAATTTGTTTGAAGAAATGCTTGGTATTGTGGAGCAGGTAGATTTAGAAAGCCTGCCTTCCTCTATTAACGCTATATTTGATAAGATACAAAAAATCCACGCAGGCAGTCCTCAAAAGGTGCGGTATACAATTATTGATGTAATTTCTCACGTTCTTAATAATATTTCCGAGTACAAAATATCCACAGTATTTTTGCAAAAATTAAAGGAGCAAATTTATTTGCGTGTGCAAAATATTAAAAGTGCAAAGGAGTTACTGGACTTGTTGCAGGATTTTTCTAAAACCATAGTACAGAAAATTAACGACACTAACAACAACTCCTATTCTCATTCGGTAAAAAATGCAATAGACTACATTTATACCAAATATTACGATTATAATATTTCTCTAAAAACTTTAGGAGATGCCTTAAATATTAACCCTGCCTATTTAGGTAGGCTGTTTAAACAGGAAACAGGCGATTTTTTCTCCGATTTCCTCAACAAAACACGTGTACACAAGGCAAAAGAGTTGCTACTAAGCAGTCCGTACAAAGCTAATGAAATTGCAGAGAAAGTAGGTTTTTCTAGCATTAGCTATTTTTATACGGTATTTAAAAAAATTACGGGGCAAAACCCCGGCGATTTACGCAAGAAATAAATATATACTGTATTTGATATGATTTAGAATCCCTAAAGCAAAATTTCTTTAATTTTTATTTCAAGCACATCTGCAAGTTTTTTATGATTTTGTGCATCTAAATGCACGCTATCCTCATCGCCTGCGCAAGCAAAAAGTGCGCCGTCCATAAAAAAGCACCCTTCCCTGTCCGCAACTTTTTTATATTCTGTGGGTATTAGCTTCATCCGTTCTTCTAACATTTCTCTGTTAAACAAGGGTGCAAATTCCGATTTTTCTAAGGCTTTACCAAATGCAATAGGAGAAACCACAAGTATTTTTGGTGTAGCATCCCCCTTTTTGCATTTGCTAAATTTTATTATATTTATTAATTCCTCAATACCTGCGCCACTGTAGCAAGACTGCATATCGTTAGTGCCAAGTAAAAGTACAACCAAATCTATGGGTGCATGAGATTTTAAGCAGGGCAATAAATAGTATTTACCGCTGTTATATTCTGCAATCGGTCCTGCAAGGATAGTAGTTCTGCCGGGCAACCCCTCCTCTACAATATTGCATAGAGAAGCTAATTTATGGCGAAGTATGCCCCCAAACCTTATATTTTCGTCAAATCGGCTTAAAGGCTCTCCTGTTTTTTGGTAGGTTTTTACATCAAAACCCCACGTGTTAGAGTCTCCGTACAAAAGTACCTGTTTTTTCTCCGCCATATTGTTTTCCTCTTTTTTGCTTGTATTTATTGCTGATTAACCTCTATTTCTATTGTGGCAATTTTAGATTGGGGTAACTTCACCTCTATTTTGCCCTCTGTAACCTTAATTTCCTCGAAGCGTTCTTCCGCAAGGTTGGTAAGGTACACACCCTTTATTTGCACATCATCATTTAAAGTTAAAACAGCTTTAGTTGAAACTTCTTTAGGATTATAAATACGTGCAATTATATTATTCGTATGCTCCCCTATTTTTAATGCAGACATTATACCGCCTTCTAAACTGTAAAAACTTTTTTCCATAGGCAAAGTACCGTTTGTTTTTTTGCAAGGACAAAATTGAGTAAGTCCCATTGGTACACCAAATTCCTTTGCTTTTTTGGATAAAGTGTCAAAGTTCTTTGTATTAACGCAAATTGCATAGCTGTATTGCAGTTTGCCCAAGGATTGACCGCCGTGTTGGGAATGATAGTGAGAAAAACTGCGAAACTCTGTGCAAATAATATTTTTCATGCCACGCATCAGCGTTAAAGACAGCTTGCCCTTACGAGAAATATCGTATTCGCCTATGGAGTTTGTTATTACCGCAAATCCTCTGTCCTCCTCTTTCACATACACAAAATCTTGCATGGGGTTAGTTGTCATTTCGTTATAATATTTTCCGCTTTCTTCCTGCAAGGGTAGTGCATTTCGGTTATCTACGCAAAAATGCCCTTGAGCATATGCAACATTTGCATCAATATGGGTATCAAATAATACGCAAGTTTTATGGTCTGAAACATTATTGTTAATTTCCGTTGCTATACGCAAAATATCCTCATCCTTTTTTAAAGTGTATCTGACAAAAATTTCCTGTGTGTTCGTTTGCTCCGAGCGCATACTTTTACCACGCACATAATTTTGAGGTCTGTCGCTGTATTTAGGTAACTGCATTGTAATTTTAGCTACAATACTCGCCTGCAAATGAGTGTTTTCCTCCAGCCAAATTTCCGCCGTTTTGTTTTTGCTTGTGTATGTTTTGTTTAAATAGGGTGGGTAGTAAATCCAATAATCTCCGATATCTCCCGTATCCTCAAAGTAGTTTAGGGGTCCGTATGTAATATTTGTCTCTTTATTTGTGATTTTAATGCTACCGTCTCCTAAAATATCTACTTTAATAAAACGGTTTTCCAGCTCTAAAGGAGATTTTGCGATTTCGTCTCCCAATGTTTTGCGGTTTGGCGCCCAGGCTTCCGTTTTTCTTGGAAGGGTGCTTAATGCTTTTAGGCGCAACACTTTATACCCTCCTGCCGGCACCTCTCCCGTTTCAAACTGTATTATGTGCCTATCTACATAAAAAGGTTCCGGTCTGCTGTGCAAACTTGCAACGGGTATTGTTTCCTCTGTTCTTGAAATTTGTGCAACATTACATTCATTTCCTTTTGAATCGAACAGCTCAAAGCTCCAAACATCAAGCTCCCTGGGTAAATCCACACATGCCTCTACAACCTCGTTTCTGCCGTAGGGCAATGGGTTTGTTACAAGTAGCAACACCTCGCCTTCCTCAAACAAACTGCCGTCTATGTTTTTTGCAAGTGTTTTTATATTTTCCTGTTCGATAACCGTTGCAATTTCTAAAGCTTGATGCAAATTATATTTAACATCTTCCACCGTTTTATCTTGTGTAACTCCATTAATACTATCGTGAGCATGAGCAAGTAGCATATAGCGCATTGCAATATCCAAATAATTTTTAGGATATTCCTCTTTTAGCATTACTCCCATTATAGCCATGGGTTCTGCCCTATCCATTAAGGCATACTGCACCTGTTTATTTAGCGTTTTAATTGCAGGGCGTGTCATAAGTGCGTTACCCGTTACCGCCATTGGAGGCCCGTCTCTTAGCTCTCCCTTTACTACGAGTAAATCCTCTAACTTTAAGTTGGTTTTCAGAACACGTGTATATTCTTCAATATCGGACATTACAAGCTCTATACCGTCTGCCTTTAGTGCAGAATTTAGCTTTTTAATAAGTGTTGTTAGCTGAGGCTGTGCGGTTGTGGAGTCCGAGCCGTTCATAATTGGGCGGTTGTTTGGCAAAAGGGTATCGCAAATGGCATTCCAGGATTTTAAGGCAATTTCCCGTAAGTTTTCTTCGTGAATATACTGCGAGTTTGTAAGCTTAAAATAATCCTGCTCGCTACCTTTAATATCTGCACGGTGTACAGTAAGGTCTCCATCGCCGTAACCGAATTTAAACTCGTCCGATTTATATTCTTTGCCGTGCATAACCTCCATATATGTGTGCATAAAAAAGTTTGCTCTTGCCTCCGTTCCAAGGCGTGTTGCATACACCCTTGTGCCGTCCTTACCTTCCCATGCAAACTCGCAGTTTGGTGCACGAGATACGTCCACCTTTTTTGCAACAAACACCGTATCTATGCCAAAACCTTTATATATTTGAGGAAACTGGCTTGGTTGCCCCCAGCCGAAGGACTCGTACCCCACCTTTAAGGGGGAAACGATTTTACCGCATTCTGCGTACCCTCTAAGTAAATTGCGTACAATGCTTTCCCCACTTATAGGGTATAAATCCGGTAGTGTATACCACGGCCCTATTACAATACGCTTATCTTTTATTAGCTTTTTAAGGCGTGCTTCGTTTTGCGGACGCACTATTAGGTAATCCTCTATAGGCACAAACTGCCCGTCTAACATAAAGCATTTGTACTCCGGTTGCGTTTCTAAAATATTAATTAATTCGTCCATCATTACGCCAAGATTTACACGACTTTCCCAAATAGGATACCGCCACTCTCTGTCCCAATGGGTATGGGGTATTACGTAGCCTTTTTTTGTATCAGACATTTAAAAGATCTCCTTTTCCTGCATACACCTGTTTATCCTCTATATATTTCCAATGATTTCCCGTAACATTAAGTTTGTTTTTATCCCAAATTTTAAGAAGCTGTTGAGTTTCCTCAAAAGTTTTAATGCCCGAAACCGCATCTAAAACCTGCACATTTTGCCCACCTGTGCAACAAGCGGTTTTTATGCAGTCCTCTATTGCAAAATCTCGCAAATATGCGGATAGTAGCCCTGCAATAGAGCTGTCTCCCGAGCCTGTTGCCGCTTTTACCGGCACCTTGAAGCTCTCTTCGTGAAGTTCTCTGTTTGCCCACGCATCTAAATTTTTAGGCATTGCCCTTCCCATTTTTTTAAGCCTTTCTTTATCCCCTGTTGCAAAGTAAAAACCTTTTACACCGCATTTTAAGGCAACCATACCTGCGCCGTAGGAAAGCAGTCGTTTTCCCAGTCTGCTTATTACGTTAATATCTAAATTTGTAAGCATATCGTGTTCTCCTGCGGTGTCTTTCAGATGATTAAACTCCGCCTTATCTATCATAAACATGGTTTCTTCCGCACTTGGCAGATAAATATCCACATAGGGCAGTAGCTTTTTTAGTACCCCCTCCCAATCCATTTGTCCGTTTACTGCGTTTGGGTCGGGCAAAGACATATCAAGAGAGGTGGTAACGCCCAAATCTTTAACTTTTTTATAGGTTTTAATAAGCTCTTCGCCGTCATTGCTGTACATTTTTTTCATGGTAGTGGGGTATCCCATGTGAAATATTTTTGCGTTTTTAACAATTTCGTAGTCCACATCATCCGAGCCAAATGTATCGTTTGCGCCGTTAGCGTGGAGAAAAATCCTATCAAAGCCCTCGGGTACAATAACCACGGTGTAGGAGGTGTCCTCTCCTTTTATTACCGTCATGGAATCTACCGCATCATATTTTTGTAGTAGTTTTAGCACTCCATCCCCAATAAAATCGTCCCCTATTTTACCCATTAGTTTTGTGGATATACCAAGTTTAATTAAACCGAGTCCGGAGTTAGAAACGGGGCCTCCTGTTGCTATTGTCATTTTTTCCATATGTTTATTTTTACCGGGAATAAATATTTCCGCCATAGTCTTTTCTTTCAGTTTGGTAAATTCCGGTGTCATATCAAGGCAAATACTGCCTGCCACCACCACGTCGTAATTTTGTTCTTTCATCCTTTGTGTTTCTCCTTTTTAATGTAAAAATTTATTTTTGATAAATGCCATACCCCTCCGCCGTATAATACATTGCAAGTGCATTTTGCGTGGGTATGGCATTAATTAACGTATTGCAGGTTGCAAGCACAAACCCACCGCCGGGGGCGGCAATATCTATGGTTTTCTTAACAACCTCCTCAACTTTTTTTGGGGGTGCAAATGTCATTATTTCATCAAGATCTATGTTTCCTATTAAGCATAATTCTTTACCGTAACGCTTTTTAATAACCGCTATATCCATACCGGCAGAGGGTTGCAGGGAGTGAATGCCGTTAAAACCGCAATCTACAATAGTGTCCATAACTTCCATTAGCGCACCGTCCGAGTGGAAAAGCACGGGCACATCCTTATACTTTTTAATTTCCTTAATAACCAAGCGATACTGCGGAAACACAATTTCCTCTAAAATGCGTGGTGGCAGTAGAGTACCCGAGTTAAAAGCAATATCATCCGCAATTAGTATTGCATCTGCGCCGCTATCCAAAAACAGCTTAGCTTTTGCAAGCTCGTGCTCCATAACCCTCTCTCCTATTATTCCGATTTCCTTAGTGTTGGTCATAGAGTATATCATATAGTCTGACATATCAAACATCTCGTCAACCATACTTACAGGGCCACCGATTTGTGCAACAACATATAAATCCGTCTCTTTATGATACCTTTCTACAAGTGCTCCGCTAACAAGAGAAATATCCGGTGTTTTGTATTTGTGAGCATCCTCAATATCCTCTATGGGCGGTTTTGTAATGTGTTTGCTTGCTCCTGCCGTTACAAACTCGTAGCCGTAAATGCTTTTGTATTTGCTGTACCCTTTTTCGTCGTAGCCTAAAAAGGTGTTTTGCCAGTCTCCTGCATTTATAAAATCTATATTAAGAAGTTTGCGCACCGCCACATCTCTTTCAAAATGCTGATAATCTTTGGGGTAATCCGAATTTAGCAAGCGATTTGCTATTTCAGCCTCTATGCAAATTTCCCCCTTGGGCACTTTATCCCCCTCTTTATGATTTAAAGCGGCTGCCATTCTTTCCTTTTTTGTCATAGTTTATCTCCGTTTTTAGTTATTGTTGATTTGTGCGTTATAGTTATTTAGCATATCTAACATAATGTAGTAATTGCTTAATTCTATTCCTTTAAACACCGAATTGCAGGTTGAATATATTGTGCCTCCCTCAAGGCTACCCTCAAGCGCCTTATCACAACTTTGTATAATAGCGGTTTTATCTCCTGTTTGTAGTTGTGTGCTGTCCACATTACCCATTAAACACACTTTGTTTTTTGTGATTTTTCTAACTTCCTGCATATCCATATTAGCAACCGGGTCTATCGAATGTATGCAATGTGGCTCTGCTTGTATAAGCATTTCCAAAATAGGCATAATGTTGCCGTCTGTGTGTTTAATTACATAAGCGCCTTCCTCTCGCAATTTTTCCGTCTGATAGTGCAAGTAGGGAAAGACAAATTCCTCAAACATAACAGGGGATAAAAAAGGGCCTTGATTAAAACAATAGTCCGAGCAACAATACATAACTTCCGCACCTGCTCCTATTAATCTCTTCATTTGCTCTACTGCCCACATTACATTTTTTTGTGCCTGTGCTTTAACTTCCTTTGGTTTGTCCGCAAGACTGTATATAAGCTCCTCCATACCGCTACCCTCAGGAATAGCAAGAGTACCGTCTATACCTGCTCCTACTAAAATGCTATTGCCTGCTTTTTTATACACTTCCCTTATTACATAAAGTTGATCTTTAAGGGTAGGATAGTAATTAGTCGGAATATACCACGGAGTTGGCGCCGGATGAATTGTAATGGACGAGTACCCTAATTTTTGAGCAACATCAACATACAAATCAACATTGGCATTAAGCGCATTAATCCTTTCTTTACCGGTTAGTTTTTCAAGCTGTTCTCCGAGAATATACGCTTTGCCCGTAAGGGCTTCTTCCAACTCAAATACTATTTCCATAGTAGGCACAGCATCTGCCTTTTTACCCTTAAGCACACAAATTGCCCTCTCTCTTGGGGTTATTTCTTTGCTTGCTCTATCATTGCCCATATATTTTCCTCTTTGGTTTCAAAACCCACCTGATCTCCCGTGCCTATTATTAGGCGATTACTGCCTTTAAATACCCTTTTTATTTGCTCCACTTCTTCTATTACCTTTTGGGGAGTGCCAAAAATTAAAGTTTCTACCGTATGTACGTTGCCGTTAAAAGTTACCTTTTCTTTTAGTTGCTCCCTAACTTTATGCAGTTGTTCCTCTGTTGTAACATCTCCGCCGGGTGCACGCTCAAATGGGCAAACGCAATCTATCTTTGCATCTAAAAAATCCGAAATACACTCCATACTCCTACCGTGAAAATGAATATGTAACAACCGCCCTTTGCTATGTAAAAGCTCTGCTATGGCTTTAATATACGGTTTATCCCACTTCCTCCACATATTTGGGCCAATAAGGGAGTTACAGGAGTAACCGCAACCAATAACAAAGGACTCAAAAGGGGTTTTTTTGCACAACTCTTCCGTTAGTTTTAACTGATAGTTTAAAAACCTTTGGTACACGGCTGTCAGTTGTGTTTCGTTTTCCGCAAAATATATAATTGCCTGCTCGAAACCTATTGCATCTGCAATAAAATCAAAAAAAGGCATACCTAACCAGATTTCCGGGAGGTAATCCTCACCTATTGCGTTGTACGTTTGTATTAGACTGTGGGTATCAATTTCAAAATCAGTGTCTAAAAGAAAGTTTAGCACGTCCTCTAAATTTTCCCCCTGCCCCCAACGTTTTTGTAGGTAGGAAGGCTCTTTTTCATCAAATCGCTTAATTTGGGAGTAATGCTTTCCCTTATAATTTGCGGTTACAGTTTCTATATATGTGCCATCCGCTTCTTTTTTAAAATCTGTTTTGGTTGTTATATTTTGGTTGTTAAGGGTGGGAAAAACTCCTCCCCAACCCTCACATTTATATTTCTTAAAAACGTATTGCAAAGACTGCCAAAAGGGTTGCTCTCTCTCAAACTCCACCATAGTAAGCCCTAAAACTTTAGCCGGAAAATAATACCAAAATTCCGGCGCTACGGGCGGTCTGTCCGTTTGCATACCTTTATATGCGTATAACATTCTTTGTTTTGGGGTAAATGCTTGCACCTATATTACACTCTCCGATTAATAATTTCGCTTTGCTTGCTTTTTGCCGATGCAAACATAGTTTGTATAACGGCGTCCACATTATAGCCGTCCACTTCGTTAGGAGTGCCTTTTGTTCCTGTTTCAAAGCATTTGTTAAAGTATTCTATTTCTAAATCAAATGGGTTTGTAATATCAAACCTGTATTCTGTAACCGTTTGTGAGTTATTATCGTAATAGGTTAGCAAAGGTGCGTTGTTTTCGGGATTATCCCACATTACCGTTGCCAACTTTAGCCTGCCCTCCGTGCCTGTAATTTCTATGTATTCGTCCCAAGAATTTTTTTCGTAACCGATTTTTTTTAGAGGATGTGCCGCCACCTCAAAGGTTGCGGTAAGGGAATTTTTGTACTCAAATATTGCCGTTGTTTTGCGGTCAAACTCTGTATTAGGGTAAAAATCTATATTTGCGTAAACGCTGTTTGGTACACCAAGCAAATACATCATCATATCTAACATATGACTGCCGGCGCATTTTGTAATTGCTCCCCCATAGCCTTTTAGTATGCTGTCTAAATTCCAACCGTGGTTTTCGTTGTAGAAGTTCCCCCACGGTTGATGAGAGCGTATATTTGCGGTGAAAATTGTACCTAATTTTGCCGTTAATTCCTTTGCTTTTTGGACGGCAGGGAAAAACCGTTTCATATAGGAAACAAAAAATAGCATGCCTTTAGCTTGAGCGGATTTTACAATTTCGTAGGCATCTTGCTCGCTGTTTGCCATAGTTTTTTCGCAAATAATTCCTTTGCCCTGCGTAATAGCTTTAAGTGCCACATCTTTATGAATAGCCTCGCTTGCAAGTATGCAAACCACATCCACCTCTTTACTTTCTATAAGCGTGTTGTAATCGTTTACACAAACGGCGTTGAATCTTTCTTTATAAGGCTTTAATGCCTCCTCGTTAATATCTGCAATGTAGGTTATCTTTGCGCCGATTTTCTCAAGTGCGTTAAAGTGAAAGCGGGAAATATTTCCGCAACCTATTATTCCGTAACGTATCATTTATTTACCCTCCCTTATTCGTTAATCATAATAGCTTTTATACCCTTTGCTTTATCATCATCAAAGGCTTTAATAGCTGTATTAAGCTCGCTTAGTTTAAATTTATGGGTAATTAACTCCTTCGTGCTTACCATACCCGATTTAATAATATCTATGCACTCGGGAAAATAAAGTGCCGGAGATGCGTTTGATGCTCGTAGTTGCATTGTGTTTGCGTGTATAAAGGTTGTGTCTATGGTTACAAATCCGGTAGAGCCGTAATCTATACCTAAAAAGGCTATTACCGCCCCCATATTGCACACCTTGCAGGCGGCAGGAATTACACTTGGCGGTGCGGTTACAAGCACTCTGTCTATACCTCTGCTAAAGGCGTAATCCTCTATATTTTCTTTATCCGTTAAAATTATTTCGTCTATGCCCCATTTTTTTGCGAGGCCTATACGTGCGGTGGATGCTGAAAACTCTGCACCGTACACCTTTCTTGCCCCTGTTGCCTTTGCCATTTTTGCAGCCATTAAGCCTATTGGCCCTAACCCGATTACAAGTACATCATTCATTATTTTAATGTCTGCCGTTTTAACAAGGTCTAAGGCGACGCCGAGTGGCTCTATTACACAAGTTTCCTCAAAGGTAAGCCCTTCAAATTTAACCGCACATTCGCAAGGCACTATTAGTTTTTCCGCAAAACCCATATTATCTTCATCTTTTACCCAAAAATTTGGGCCTTTGTTGTCTAAATCTACACGTCCGTTTCTGGAATTATCAGAAAACCTGTCAAAAGTACCGCTTTCAAGCACCACTTTATCCCCCACGGCAACATTGGTTACGTGCGTACCCACCTCGCTTACCACACCCGAAATCTCATGACCGAATTGTTGCATTTGCGTAGCACCATACCTCGCCATAATTAAATCGTGTCCGCAAACACCGCAGGCTTTTACATCCACCACAATTTCGTTTTCTAATATTGGGCGCAGGGTGATTTCTCTTACTTCAAATTTAAAAGGTTGTTGTACATAACCGGCTTTCATATTCATTTTCTCCCATCTTAGTATTTTTATTTATAAATTGTTGGTACATTATTTTTCAACTTTATAGTAGCAGTTGAAATTTTCCTTTTCAACTACAAATATTGTACAATTACTTCAATAATTATATTCTTATACTTCGTGTTGTTTTATAATTTAACACACCAAAAAACCCCCGCCAAAAGCGAGGGTTTTTTAGTATTAAGTTGCAGATAAATAGTAATTAGTCAATTAATTAGAGTCTAAACTTCAGCCCTTTTTCCAACGCACTAAGGTTGCTGTGTTTTTACCCGTGCCGTCCGACTCTATAATATACTCTCCAAAACTTGCGGGAATAACCGCCGCTTGAAACAGATTAATCTGTGTGCGATACTCGGGATTGCTCTTAGAGTAAATAACCGCAGTTTTCCCCTCCGTTAAGGTGATTATATGGCAAAACTTGCCTTGCGTGCTGTACTCCCCTTTTTTGTAGTAATGTATACGTTCTATTTCAAAGGGCATCTCGTCTATGGAGGAGTACCTTTCTATAAAGTATTCCTTTGTCCACTCCACCACCTTTGGCTTTGCACGCAGTTTTGCCTTTACATAATCCTCTCTTCTGTATCTTGACGTGTTAAAAGAGTGGTCTAAGTGCATTTTTAGTGGAGGTGCCGTCATGGTTTTGGTGTTGTCGTCCCAAGAATTTCTTGCAAAATCGTAGGAGAAAAAGGAGTATTCCGTGCCTGCAATGGAGGGGCAGGTATCTAACTCCAATACCATTTGGTTGCCCCCGTGCCCGTGGTCTGTACCCGGTGGAATTAAATATAAATCACCTACCGCCGAGTCCCAGTTGCATATGTAGTCCTTCCAATCGCTAATCTCTTTAAGATTGTTGGACTCTCTGCACTTTGCCTCCCACTGCTCTAAATCAACATCATTATAAAAACCCATCCATGTATTTGCGCCCTCGTAGGCTTCCGCTATGTAGTAGGTTTCGTATCTGCCTAAAGGCTCGTTAAAATGCTTTTTTACATAATCTGTGCTTGGGTGGTTGTGTATGGGCATACTTGTGCGCTCGGCAGGCGTTTTTTTGGGGAAGTAGCCGTCGTCCAACCAGGCATCTAAGGGGAACAAATGGGGGTAGGTTTTGTCTAAATAGCTACCCACCAACTCCTTTGGATACTGCATTAAATTTACAAAGGGAATGTTTAGCATTTTTGGCGCACCTATGTCTATAAGTATGCTAAGTTCGGGGCCTGCAAGCTCGTTCCAAGCATTGCACTCAAGCCCGGGAATATCCCAAAAATCCTTATATCTGTAAGCGCCCCACGGCCCCGGTTGGTAAATTTCCACTTCCTTTACGGGATATTTTAGCATTTCCTTAACAATTTCGTTGTAGGCGGTTTTGGGTAACATTTTAAAATCCGAGTAATCTATCGCCTCTACGTACCAGTCCATCTTTTCAATTAAAAAATGCTTTTGAAAGTGAAGCAAATAGTAATCGCAGTAATAATATTCCTTCCACAAATAGTCCGTCCTCGGTTGCACCTCTCCAAAGGGAATTAAGTTGCCATCCCACATTTGCCACAGTAGCGGTTGCCTTGTTTTGTCCAAATAAATAGTGGTGGTGTAGGCGTCAAAAAGCGTCGGAATTGCCGTTCCGTAGCCGTATACCACAATGTTTTTTGCGCTTTTTATTTTTTCCTTAAGTGATATTAATTTATCCGTGCATATAATATCTGCAATTTCTCCATCCATGTTTACATAGCCGAAGGAAATATCGTCGGTAATAAACTTTTGTTTGTACTCTAAAATTTCGTCTTTGCTTTTGTAGACGGAATTTATACTTACAAATTCCACATTGACGCCCCTGTTTTTAAGGGTTTTTTCCAAATCCTTTATTAGGGATGAAAAATCCACTCCGTACCAGCCGTCTAATGCTAATTTGCAGTTGGGTGCTTGGGCAATATCCGCAATTTTTTCCACTACCTCATTTGTGCCTGTAATAAGTGCGTTTTTGGTTTCCTCGTTTACCTTTACACAATTTTGCGCATTGTGTCTGCCTTCGTATAATGGCATTTTTTATTCCTCCTAAAGTTTATATTTTAAACTTCCGTTTTTTCTTATTAATTAGTGATTTTGTGCCGATTGTTCTACTGTTTTGCCTACCAAACAATTTACTAAACCGTTTTAGTTAATTGCAATTATAGCACCCCTTTATTTGTTTGTCAAGCATAAATAATATTGATTATATTAAGTATTTGTATTATAATAAAATATATATCAAACGGTTTATAATTAAAAGGAGCATTATGAAAAAACTAACTATACGGGAAATTGCAAAAATGGCAGGTGTTTCCCCCTCGGCAGTATCATTTGTGCTAAATAATAAAGAAGGTGTAAGCCTAAAAACTCGGGAGAAAATTAAAGAGGTTATACGCCGTACAAACTTTACTCCGGATATGAATTCCAGACGTCTTTTCTTTAAAAAGAGCTTTAATATAACTATGGCAACCAAGCAAACCTCCTCCCCCTTTTCCAATTTATTTTATTTTGAAGCCGCAAAAGGGGTGCTTGAAAAAAGTAAGGAGTTTAACTACAACGTTGTATTTACGGAAGTGGGAGACAGCCCTAAGTGGTGGCAATCCTTACTAAGCAGTATTAATTCCAACGATACGGACGGCATAATATTTTTTCAAGATACGGATTTTGCATTGCTAAAAGAAATAGAAAGGCTAAATGTGCCATATGTTGTGCTTGATTGTCATTCTAAAGAAAAAAAATTCACATATGTGAATGCGGACTCCGAGCTTGCTTCTTATGTGGCTACCTCTTATTTAACGCAAAATGGGCATAAAAAAATTGCCTTTATAGGCTCTTGTTATCTGCCGGAGTATTATTTGCAAACCTTTAATGGCTTTAAAAGTGCAATAGATAAGCTAAATACAGAGCTACCTTCCGCATGGATTCAAAACACCGCCACGGACGAGAAGGACGCATATTTGTGTATGCAAAAAATACTTGACAGCAAGGCGCTGCCCACCGCAGTATTTTGCGCCGGCGATATTTATGCCATAGGCGCAATAAAATGTGCAAAAGCCAACGGCTATAAAGTCCCTGAGGATATTTCCTTTATAGGCATAGACGACATTTTGCTTTCCGGCTACATAGAGCCTGCCCTTACCACCGTGCGCATAGAGCCTGTAAAAATGGGTGCTCTTGCCATGCAATTATTAATGCAGAAAATTGGAGGCGAGCACCCACTTGGCATAACCGTGGAGTCGGATAAACTGATTATCCGAGACTCCGTGCGTCAGCTATGATTTTATAGTTTAATAATTTATTTTTCTGTAATTTTTAACGCAAACCCTTATTTTTTGAATCTGCGGTAGTTTAATGCAAAAAACACAGCACATCCGGCAATTAAGGCTATCACAATCCACATATAAATGTCTTGACTGTCCGCAGTTTTAGGTGCTCCTACTGTGGTTTGAGTAGCACCGCCACCACCGCCACCGCCTATGGCGGTTTTTGCCTTAAATTTAGCATTTAGCACCACCTTTGACGGCGTGCTTTCCTGTATAAGCAGGCTATAATCCGTTTCTTTGGAAAGGAGGTTGCCACCCTCGTCAAACCAGCCTTCAAACTCAAAGCCCTCTAAGGCGTTTGCGGTAAGATATGCGTATCTGCCTTCGGAGTAACCGCCAAAGCCTGTTACCGCACCCATGGTATTGTCTGCATTAATTTCAATTTCTCTAAGAGCGCTTATTAGTTGCTCACCTGTGTAGCTTTCGTTTTCAGAATAGGTAATATCTATATTATTTGCATCTGTTATTGAATATTCGTAACTGCTACCGTTTATTATGCCGTCCTTATGCTCCTGCATCGAAAACTCGGGTATTTGTGCACTAAACTCTCCATCTTTAGTGGTTGTACCCACGTAATAATTAATACGTTTTGCATAGCCAAGCGCATTACTGTATTCTTCCACAGAATACATAAAGCTACCCTCTTTATCTGCATCTCCATTAATTCTAAGACTGCAATCGGCAGGCACGTATATCACCATTTCCCCCGAGGGTGATGTGTGGGTTTCTATAATGTTTTGATCCACCTCCGCTTTATTTGCAAATAAATTGTGTTTGGTGCCGTCAATATCCACATTAAGGTTGTCTAAACCCGCAATTCTTACGGTGCGGTATTCTCCGCTGTTTAGCACGTTTAAATCGCCCTCACGTAAAGCAATATCCGCTAAACTTGTGGCATCTGCATTTTGGTACAGATAATTAACATCCATACTTTCCAACCATGCTTTTGCTAAGTTTGGCATATGCACCTGCAAAAGCCCGTTTTGATTTTTGTACATAGATGCAATTTCGTTTACCTTACCGGTTTTGCCTATTGCCATTTTTGCCACCAAATAGGAAATATTTATACCTAAATCTTCAATTTCTTTAGGGCTTAGCTTAATATTTAGCTTTGTTAGGGTGTCTGCAATAACTTCCGAAACGGTGTAGGGTATCCCTTTAGAGAAAATATGCCCAAAGTATTTAAAGAAGTTGTTAAATACACTTCCACCCAATCCAAAGACAAATTCCCAAAAACCAATGTTGTAATCGCTTAAACCGTGGACAAGCACCATTACGTTTCTTAGAGGTTCTTCGTAATCTGCCACATATGTTGTTCTGTCTTTTGCAAAGTTTTTGGAGAAATCGTCCACAAAGGTATTGAAGTAAATACTCATTTGGTGGGTTTCTTCTTTATATTCCGCAAAGTACAAGCCCCACCATTTCCAATAGTACGGTACAAAGCTGTCCACCTCGTAGTTGCCCATACCTTCGGTAATTCTGTAACGCTCTAACATTTTAGTCTTGTATGTCTCGTAGTTTTCCGTGGTTTCCTTAGCCGGCAAAAATACCGTTTTACCATAGTAGCCAAAGCCCAGTAAGCCCGGAGCAACTTTGGTTACGTAATCGTTAGGATTTACTATATTAAAAATATTATCGTAAAGAGGGCCGTTTTTAGCGTTTTCTCCGCCCCTTGGGGTTTCAAAGGTGTAGGCGTAAATGTTGTCTCTGTTTATGGTTGTGCCTGTTATTTGAGGGTTGTCGTCTAACTTTGCCGCCGTAAGACAAGCCGTTGCCGCCGCTCTGCTGTAACCTACTATCCAAAGTTTAACTTCTTTGCCTTGTAAATCGGGATGAGAAGCCACATAGCTTTGCAAAAACTCCACAACCTTGTTGGACGCTGTATCAAAACCTTTATGGTTTCCTGTCGTCCCCATTGTTACGTTGCCAGCCCACTCCCTTTCGTAGTTTGCCCCCCTAAGTCCAACCGCCAGCACGGGTGTTATGCTATCATCACCCTGCTTAATATCTTTACGAGCCACAACTACTCCTATTGTATCTGTACTTGGTTTTGTCTCGAAATCTTTGTTGATTGCAACATCTCTAAAGCCTATGTCCGTTAGAAATGCTTGTGCGTTTTGGCTTTGTTTTGCGTAGTTTTTCTTGCCGTTCTCGAAAATATCCTGCGCCCCAAAAGATGCCATAGCAAAACTTAAAGAGGTGGTAGACAGGCTTGGGTTGTAATTGGTTGAAGGTTTTGCAAAAAATTCGTCCGTGTAGCAAAAGGTTTCTTCCGCATCTTTTTCCGCTGCCGGCCACTTAAATTTGCCCCACATTACCGTGCTTTCGTAGCATAAGGCAAATATACCCGTTTTATCCGTCTCAAAAACTAAACTGCGGATTTCCTCGTCGTAGGTGGAGTCTATAATTTCCGCTTGGTTGTCCGCAAAACGTATAATAAAATATTTGTCTTTATTAAGCATACCGCTTGGTATGTTTATTGCCAAACTTAATTTGGTATTTGCAGGTGGGTGCATTGACAGACCCATTTCCTCTTGGGTAGTTTTTGTAAGCTTAACCTCTGTATACATACCGACTTCTTGATTTCTTATTAGCAAAGCGTTAATGCTGTCCTGTGTTTCTTTGGGTACTTCCGTCTCTTTTGCGGAAAAATCCAAAGCCATGGTAACCCCCTGTTGCTTTGCCTTTTCCTTATCTTCCGCTGTGTACATACCCTCTAAATTCAGAGCGCCTGCGTTTATAATTCCCGGTAAGGTAATTGTAGAATTTCTGTTACCGTCGGGGAAAATTACGTCTGTAATTATAGGTGTGTTTTTTTGTGCGATTATACTTTGGGTTGCTTTTTTGCCGTTATGCTCCACCACAATATTAAGTATGCCGTAAACGTTTTCATCTGTGATGTTGAAGGCATAAACACCGTTTGCGGCGGAAGTTGTTTGGGCTATAACCTCGCCGTTTGTGCCTTTTTGGGTCAGCTTTACCGTCGCACCTTGCACGGGGGTTGCGCTTTCGCTTAAAATGTGTCCGGAAAAATTGCCTTGCAGGGCAACGTTGTTTGCGCCCTCGTTGTTTTGTGCTTCCTCCGTAATAGAAACAGGATTTAGAGGTTGCTTATCCTCGTCCGTTTCCGTAATTTCTTTGTTTTCTGTGTCCGTTATACTGCGCTCGTCTATTTGCCGTTCCCCCACTGCTTCCTTTGTTGTTCCGTCTAAAACGGGCAACTCACTTTGAGCAAGAGCGGTAGTGCCAAACACACTAAAAATAATTAGCGTGGCAAGTACCAACGAAACAAATTTTTTTACATACTTAATTTTCATAATTACAAATATTCCCTCCAAACAATTAAATAACTATAATATGTACTTTGAATAATTATTTAAAAGATTTTATGTGTTTACACATTGTTCATAAACACATTATACATTAAGGAGTGCAACAGATGTGCAACTTTTTTTAGATATTTTTATAATTTTCCCAAAAAAAGATGTGACTTTTTAGTGCTTCAATTTTTTGCGCTTTTTATGTTTTTCTTTTTTTGACTTTAAATGTGTGATATAACCCGAGTTTTAGAAAAAAACAGCGCAAAGCGTTGCGTGTAAAGGGATACAGCGATTTTAAGAGATATAAAAAGGTAGGGTGTCAAAAAGCATGATCTATAGAATATTTTAAATTGTGTAGCTCTTTAACTGTAGGTAATGCTAAATTAGCATCGATTTTTAATGCATCTAATATTAATTTCAAATCTTCGGTTGGCTGCGTAGTGCGATAATACCCACTATGGAGCAAGTCCGCTTTCCAGCTTAAAAGTGCCTTTTGTATTCTTTTTGCGGATAAACCACTTTCCCATTTTTCGGTATTGTTTGTATGTTTTTCTTGAAATGTAAGTACTTTAAGTTGAATAATTCGAATCATAGTTAAGGCGATAAAACAAGTTAAAAAATGAGCATTTATGTGTTGAGGAGTACGAACAAAAACAGGTCTGCCCTCAAGATCGGATTTTGTAATTCTAAAGGAATCTTCAATCCTTGATAAACCGTGATATTTGCTTATGATTTTATCATCACTCATGAACCTGTGAAAAAGTTTCTGTAAATAATCCTTCTATGGTAGAATAAAAATAACCATAG
>CAZVNZ010000009.1:69215-91206 GCA_964628515.1 uncultured Christensenellaceae bacterium | reverse complement strand
TTAACATTAAAATTATATCACGGGTGGTGGCGGATTTCAAGGATTGATTACTCCCCCCACCCCCCACCCCAAAAAACTATTTTCCCAAAAATAAAATATATGGTATAATAAATAATTAAATAAACACAAGGAAGTCAAAAAATGGATAAAAATAATTTTGGAGATTTTGACATCAAGGAAAACGAAACCTTCGAGCCTGCCACGCAAGGCAACAAGGGGAGCAATAAAGGGAACAAAAACAAAACAAACAAGCAAGGCAATAACAACAAAAAAAACAACATAATTTTAGTATTAGTGCTGGTGGCGGCAGGCATAGTAATTGCTGTTGCCCTGTATAATATAATAGGTATAAAAAGCGAGGACATTGCAAACAGTCAAGATTACGCCTCACTACAAAGCTATACAACAGACGCCGAGGGCGCAAACTCAGCCGCCGCCGAGGGCAGTTTAAAGAGTATGGACTTTAAAAAACTAAAAGAGCTAAACCAAGATATTACAGGGTGGATAACCATTCCGGGCACCACCATAGATTACCCTTTGGTGCAAAAGGATAACTACTACTATCTTAATAAAAATGCACTAAAAAACGATAACCGAGGGGGCGCAATATTTATAGACGAAACCAACGCAGGGGATTTTACCGACGAAAACACCATAATTTACGGACATAACATGAACGACGGCAGTATGTTTGCCCCTCTGCATAAATACGAGAGCGAGGAGTTTTTAAAAGCAAACAATCAGGTTATTATAACCACCCCCGCAAATACCTATAAGTATAAAATATTTGCGGCATACGATACCTCGGATATTTCGGACACCTACACCACCGCCTTTAACGAAGGGGAATACGCAAAATATTTGGAGAAAATGAAAAGCTACGCACCTTATGCCACAGATGTGGCGGTAAGTGCGGACAAAAACATAATAACATTATCTACCTGTATTAAAGACCAAGACACACGCAGATATGTAATACAAGCGGTTTTAGAGGAGCAGACAAGTAACTGATGGCACAAAAATCAATCATCACAAAAAAAAGAAAAAGCACGCAAAGGTGCAAAGCTACGCAATGTTAGGCATAGCACCGCTGTTTTCAAGCTCTAAGGGCAACTGCATAGCAATAACTTCTACTTGCGCAAATATTTTGATAGACGCTGGGTTTTCCTGTAAAAAAACGGAGGCGGAGCTTGAAAAAATAGATTTAAGCCTAAAAGATTTTAACGGGATTTTAGTAACTCACGAGCATTCCGACCACATAAACGGCATTGGAGTTATATCAAGAAAGTATAACATACCCGTTTACGCCAACGAAACCACCTGGATGGTAATAGAAAAAAAGCTAAATGTAGCGGAGGCAAACAAACGCATAATAGAGGAAAAGGATTTTTTTATTAAAGAACTTGCCATAACCCCCATAAGCACCTCTCACGATGCCGTTGCTCCCTTTTGTTACAGCATTAGCTACAAGGGGAAAAAAATAAGTGTGGTTACCGATTTAGGCAGGATGACAAGCAACATCTTAAATAAAATAAGTGGCTCGGACATTGTGTTTTTAGAGTCTAACCACGACGAAGAAATGGTAAAATGTTGTAGCTACCCCTACCATACCAAGCGCAGAATACTCTCTACCGTAGGGCATTTGTCTAATGATGATAGTGCAAAAGCATCGCTATTGCTTATAAAATCGGGGGTGCGTGGGATAATTTTGGGCCATTTATCCGAGCAAAACAACGTAAGCGAGCTTGCCTATAAAACCACCCAAAACTTTCTTGAGAAAAACGGCATTCAGGTAGGCAAGCATTTTGCGTTAAGCATTGCTAAAAAGTATGAGAATAGTGGGTATATAGTTCTTTAGTTTATTAGTCGCTTTGCGACTGACATTAAGGTAACTATATTACTATCTCCGCAACCCATACTAAAATAACAACCGCAAACGATTGTAGGAGGTGCATCATTAAAATAAATATTGTGTGCGTGGGCAAACTTAAAGATTTTGAGGAAAGCCAAAAGGATTTTGTAAAACGCATAAGCCGTTTTGCCAATGTAAATATTACGGAAGTAAAAGACGAGCCTCTAACCCACGTAAAAAGCACAAAAGACGAGGAAATTGTAAAATCGGCGGAAGGGGAGCGGTTGCTTGCAAAATGTAGCGGTTATATAATTGTGTGCGATATTTTAGGCAAACAGCTAACATCTGAAAAACTTGCACAAAAAATTTCCGAAATTACCCACACAAACAGCACAATAACCTTTATAATAGGAGGGTCTTTAGGGCTAAGCGAGGAAGTTCTGCGTAAGGGAGATTTTTGCTTAAGCGTATCCTCCCTAACCTTTACCCACAGCCTGTTTAGGATAATATTATTAGAGCAGATTTTACGCTCCTTTAAAATAATTAATAACGAAAGCTATCACAAATAAAAAAAGAAAGGCAGTATAAATATGTGTGAAACACAAAGCAAAAACTTTATAGAAGAAATAATAGACGAGGATTTAGCAAAGGGTAAGCATAAAGAGATTGTAACCCGTTTTCCCCCCGAGCCAAACGGTTATTTGCATATTGGGCATGCAAAGGCAATTTGCCTAAACTTTGGACTTGCGGAAAAATACAAGGGCAAATGCAATTTGCGGTACGACGACACCAACCCGGTAAAAGAGGACGAGGAGTACATAGAGGCAATAAAGAGGGATATTGAGTGGCTGGGTTTTAGCTGGACTAAGGAATGTTACGGCTCGTCATACTTTGAATATATGTACGAAAAAGCGGTACTGCTAATTAAAAAAGGGCTTGCTTATGTGGATGATTTATCTGCAGAAGAGATGAAGAGCATGCGTGGCACACTTACGGAGGCAGGGAAAAACAGCCCGTACAGAGAGCGGAGCACAGAGGAAAACTTAGTCTTGTTTGAGGGCATGAAAAACGGCGAGTATAGCGAGGGAGAAAAAATTCTTAGAGCCAAAATAGATATGGCATCCCCCAACTTAAACTTAAGAGACCCTGCAATATACAGAATTTTAAAGGCGCATCACCATAAAACAGGAGATAAATGGGTAATTTACCCTATGTACGATTTTGCCCACCCCTTAGAAGATGTTTTGGAGGGTATAACCCACTCGGTGTGCACTATGGAGTTTGAGGCGCACCGCCCATTATACGATTGGTTTGTGGCTAATTGCGAGTGCGAAAACACCCCTCATCAATACGAGTTTGCTCGCCTTAATTTAACAAATACGGTTATGAGCAAACGTCACCTTAAAAAATTGGTGGACGAGGGTGTGGTGGACGGCTGGGACGACCCACGTATGCCCACAATTTCGGGGCTAAAACGCAGAGGGTACACTCCTCATTCCATTAGGGATTTTTGCAATCGCATAGGTGTTGCAAAAGCGGTATCGCAAGTGGATATTAAGCTTTTAGAGCATTGCGTAAGGGAGGACTTAAACGCAAACGCCAAGCGGATTATGGGTGTGCTAAAGCCTCTAAAGCTAACTATTTCCAACTATCCCGAGGGCAAAAGCGAGGTACTGCAAGCCCAAGATATGCCGGACGGAGAGGAGACTCACGATGTAATTTTTTCCAAGCATTTATATATAGAGCAGGAAGATTTTATGGAGATAAAGCCAAATAAAAAGTATTTTCGCCTGTATTTAGGGGGGGAGGTACGGCTAAAATACGCCTACATTATAACCTGTACGGATATTGTTAAGGATGATGCCGGCAATATTACCGAGGTTATTTGTACTTACGACGAAAGCACGAAATCCGGCGGAGAAAACAGCGGTAAAAAGGTTAAAGGCACTCTGCATTGGGTAGAGGAAAAAAGCGCTGTAAAGGGGCAGGTAAACATATACGATTATCTGCTAAAAGAGGACGAAAACGGGGAATATGTGCAAAACGAAAACAGTTTAGAGGTGCTGTGCGATGTGGCAATAGAAAAAGAAATACTAAAGGCAAAAGAGGGAGAGAAATTCCAATTTATGCGCCAAGGGTATTTTGTGCTTGACAGTATAGAGGGTTGCATTTTTAATAAAATAGTGGCATTAAAGGAGAATGTATCGTGGAAGTAAGAACAAGGTTTGCACCAAGCCCTACGGGGTATTTACATATAGGAGGTTTGCGCACCGCACTTTACGCCTATTTATACGCAAAAAAGCAGGGCGGAAAGTTTATTTTGCGTTTGGAAGATACGGACAGGCAAAGGCTGGTGGACAAAGCGGAGGATATTATTTACTCCACCCTTAAAGCCACAGGGCTTTTTTATGATGAAGGGCCGGATGTGGGCGGAGCGTTTTCCCCCTACGTTCAATCGGAGCGCAAGGCTATTTACAAAAAATATGCGGAAGAATTAGTGGAAAAGGGTGGTGCATACTACTGCTTTTGCACAAAAGAACGGTTAGACGGTTTAAGAGAAAGTTGCGAGGCAAAGGGAGAAACCTTTAAATACGATAAATGTTGCCTTAGCTTAACTAAAGAGGAAGTGCAGGCAAAATTAGGGGAGGGCATACCCTACGTAATTCGCCAAAACATAGAAATAGAGGGAGAAACCTCCTACGAGGATATGGTATACGGTACAATTACCGTGCCAAATAGCGATATGGAGGACGGCGTACTGCTAAAAACGGACGGCTACCCCACCTACAATCTTGCAAACGTGGTGGACGATCACCTAATGGAAATAACCCATGTTATACGGGGTATAGAGTATTTATCCTCCACACCCAAGTATAATTTGGTGTATAAAAGTATGGGTTGGGAGATACCCAAATATATTCATCTGCCCCCTGTAATGAAGGACAAGCACGCAAAGCTTTCTAAACGAAACGGAGACGCATCCTACGAGGATTTTATAAACAAAGGGTATTTAAGCGGAGCAATACTAAACTACATTGCCCTTTTAGGTTGGGCGCCTAAGGAAAACACGGAAATTTTTACCTTAGAGGAATTAATAACCGCTTTTGACACCGAGGGTATAAGCAAATCCCCCGCTATATTTGATGTAGAAAAGCTAAATTGGATGAACGGGGAGTACATTCGTGCTTTAAGCGATGCGGATTTTATTAAGAAAGCAATGCCTTATTTTAAGCAGGCAATAACTCCCGAAAAATTTAATTTGGAGCTTATAGCCCAAATTATTAAGCCTCGTCTTGTTACATTAGCGGAAATCCCCGAAAAAATTAAATTTTTGGAAGAACTTCCCCCCTACGATGAGGAGCTTTTCAATCACAAAAAAATGAAGGTAACGGTGGAAAGTGCCAAAGAATATTTAAAGAAAGCCCACACCGCTCTTTTTTCTCTTAGTGATTTTTCCGTAGAAGCCATTCATGATTGCTTAATGCAGTTAGCGGCGGATATGGAGGTTAAAAACGGGCAACTCTTGTACCCTGTGCGTATTGCACTTAGCGGTCTTGCGGTTACTCCCGGCGGTGCTATAGAAATTGCGTCTCTGTTAGGAAAGGAGGAGAGCTTAAGGCGAATACAGCAGGCTATTAACAAATAATGTATTTTTTATGAAAAAATAATTAATTGCGGTTTAAGGGGCAAAGAGTAGTTTATTAATAAATGAAAATAATAGGGAATATATAAAATGTACGGAGGTATATAATGAAAGCGAAAATAGATGTGCAAGGCATGACATGCTCCCATTGCGAAAACAGGGTAAATACAGCACTTTTAAGCAACGAGGGAGTAGAAAAATGTAAAGCCTCATCTAAAAAGAATGAAGTAGCGGTGGCGTTTGACGAAGGCAAAATATCTCTTGAAAAAATAAAAAGCATAATAGCCGAGGAAGGCTACAATGTGGTATAGATAGAGAACTAAACAAGAGGATTCCGAGTAGGTATCAGAAAAATCGTGGAAACACGGTTTTTTCTTTATATACAAAAGTTTTGGTTGTGGTATAATGGATTTAATAAAGGAAAAAGGAGGATGCGCAATTTTTAATTTATTATTGCCAATAAAAAATTATGAGTATAAAGATTTTTTACCATTCCTTAGACGGAAGTACAAAGAAAATAGCGGAGGAAATGGCTAAGAGTGCAGGGTGTGAGTGCACAGAGCTTTCCCCAATAACACCCTATGCCACAAGCGGAGCGCAAAAGATGTTAGGGGGAGGTAAAAGCGTTTTATTTAAAGAAACCCCCAAGCTTACGGAGTATAACAATGATTTAGATGCGGATATTATTGTAATTGGCACTCCTGTTTGGGCAGGAAACATTACCCCACCCATTCGCACCTTTTTAACCAACGAAAAGTTAGAGGGCAAAAAGGTTGCCCTGTTTACCCTAAGCGGTGGCGGTAGTGGGGGCAAAACGGAAAAAACCATAAAAACCCTCCAACCAAATTGCGAGGTTATAGGCACATTAAACCTAAAGCAATTATCGGAGGAAAACTCCAAAGCCCAAGTGGAAAAAGGGGTAGAATGGGTGAGGGGGCTTAAGTAACTCAAAATAGTTTTAGTACGGAGGAAAAAAGCAAATATACGGAGGCAAGAGGGCTGTGAAAGGCATTTTTGCCTTTTTTGGTGCTTAAAAGTTTTTGCAGACAGTATGCTAAAAGTGTGCCGAATTGGAGAGTTTTAGCACATACTTAGCAAAAATTATACAAATTAACAAAATTTTAGCATACATAATGCAAAAACATTAAATTAATTAAAAGTTTTTGCAGTCACAATGCAAACTCTTTACAACCCCTACAAGTTTTAGTATAATAAATGCAAACAACTCGGAGGTGCATTATTATGATAGTAAGGCAGGAATACGTAGAAAACCTCATAAGATTTAGAGATAAACAGCTAATAAAGGTGGTAACAGGCATCAGACGTTGCGGTAAATCCACCTTATTTGAGCTTTTCATTAAGTATTTGCGTAGCACAGGGGTTAAAAGCGCACAAATAATATCAATAAATTTAGAGGACGGCGAGTACGGCAATATAGAAACTTACAAACAGCTATATAATTATGTGGATTCCAAACTGCTTAAAGAGGAAAAAATGTACATTTTTTTGGATGAAATCCAGCGTGTGCAAGACTTTCAAAAGTGTGTGGACAGCTTATATGTAAAGCAAAACTGCGATGTATATATAACGGGCTCTAATGCAAACTTACTAAGCGGAGAGCTTGCCACCCTACTTTCCGGCAGGTATGTGGAGATAAAAATGCTACCCCTCTCCTTTAAGGAATATTGCAGTAATTTTCCTAAAAATCCTAACTTAGAGCGGTTATACCAAAGCTATATTTTAAACAGCTCCTTTCCTTATGCACTCCAAATTGAAAACAGTAAGGACAGACGGCAGTATTTACAGGGGATATACGATACAATCGTATTAAAAGATATTATTGCAAGAAAAAGATTTCCGGATAACGCAATGCTAAATAACGTAGTGCGGTTTATGTTTGACAACATAGGAAACATAAGCTCGGTTAAAAAAATTGCGGATACCATAACCTCAGGTGGACGCAAAATCTCCGTGCATACGGTAGAAAGCTATCTTAATGCCTTATGCGAGTGCTTTATACTCTACAAAATAGGGCGGTACGACATTAAAGGCAAGCAATATTTAAAAACCAGAGATAAATACTACGTAGCGGATATTGGGCTTAGATATGCGCTACTTGGCACAAAAAAGGCAGACATTGGGCATATTTTGGAAAACGTTGTTTTTCTTGAACTGTTACGCAGGGGCTACGAAATATATATAGGCAAGGTAGGAAATGCCGAGATTGATTTTATAGCAATAGGAGATTACGGCGAGGAATACTATCAAGTGGCATACACGGTTATAGACACGGACGGAAAAGCCCTAAAGCGAGAGCTTGCCCCCCTAAATGCAGTTTCCGACCACAACCCAAAATATCTTCTGACTATGGATACTACCCCTCTGACTTCTCATAATGGGATAAAGCAGATAAATGTGCTTGATTGGTTGATGGGGTGAGGGGGTAACTAACCACCCACAGCAATATTACACAATTTCCCCAAAATAAACCAAAAACTTCACAAAAAAAAGTGGAATAAAATTTATTTCACTTTTTTTATAAAAAACCCTAATAATATGCAACATATCTTGTAATAGTGTATTATAAAAAGCAAATTCTTTTTTTATGTGACAAAAAAGTGAAATAAACTACTTTTTTGCGACCTACCTTTTGACTTTAGTTTTGTATACTTACTATTGAAGGCTTAAATTTCCTTACAAACTAACACTTTACAAGGGACGTTATAAGCTTTACAAATTATTAACTAATCGGCAATATTAAGTTTACACAAGATAGGTTTTTAGTGTAACGGTAGGGTTACATATATTATGTAAGAAGTAAAACAATATGTAACAAGACCACAGAAAGGAATGGGTAATATATATGAAGAAAAAAAGTAACGGCAGACAAGGAAGTAGCGCCGCTGCTGCATACAAAACCAAATTGACAAGATTTGTCAGTATTATAGTGGTTTGTGTGCTCGTGCTTGCACTACTGCAAACAGGAGTTTGGGCGGAAAGCTTAGGGCAAACCGTGGATGCAGACGGCGTGGTTGCGCAAATATCAGACGGCACGGAAGTGGCAGTCCCCCAAACACCACAAACGGAGGAGAGCACAACCACTGAGGGTACAACCGCTACCCAAGATACAATCACCACGGACGGCGAAGTACCTCCGGCACAGGCACCTCCGGCACAGGCACCTACGGCACAAACAGATGCAGTAGCACAGACAGACGCAGTAGCGCAGACACCCGTAGTGGCACAGACAGACGTACCGGCGCAAGCTACGGCAAACCCCACAGTAACATTTTATGTGGGCGACAGCGTATATGCTACAAAAGAAGTGGTAAACGGAATACTCCATATGCCACAAAACCCACCGCTACCCCAAAATGCAAACGGCTTTTTAGGTTGGTTTACAGAGAAAAACGGAGATGTGCAGTTTAATCCCAATAATCTGATTACGGCAGACACAAACGTTTATGCAAGATTTGAAGAAAGTTTTGTAGCATCCTTCTTAGATGCAAACGGCAAGGTAGGTTATACCACAACCGTTAAAAGTACAGACGTATTGGCAAAGCCCACCTACACACCACAAAGCGATTACAAAAAATTCGAGCATTGGTCGGCAGACGGTGGCGCAACCGAATATATATTTGGAGGGGAGCTAACAAGGGATATAGAGCTGACTCCTGTATTTAGCGGAACACACTACGTGTTTTTCCACGCAGAGAGTAAAACAATAAACGATAATAACGACTTAAAACCGGTAGCCGTAACAGATGGCAAAACGGTAAGCAAGCCTGGAACCCCAATTCGCACAGGCTATACATTTAAACATTGGTCGGAAAGCAAAAACGGAGATGCTTTCGATTTTACATCACCCATAACAAAAAACACCGACTTATATGCAGTTTGGGAAAGCAAAGAAGTTAATGTATCGGGGGTAATATGGACGGAAAACCCAAATATACCCGCAGGCACAGCATTAGAATGGCCAAGAGACTATACGGTATACAGAACACTAAACGGCAAAGGAATGTCAGATGCGGAAATAACGGATATATATCAACTTCCTACTATAAGTAATCAACTACCGAGTATAAAGTTTTTCAAATACGAAAAAACAATACCCACGGTAATAGATGCAGAAGGTTTGGCGGTAGTAAATATTTGTTATGCCAGAGTAGAATACAACTTGAGTTTTTCACTAAACCTAAACAGCAACGCAGACGAAAAAGCGGAGTGGACATTTAACGGAAACACAAGCAGTTACGACAGTAGCTACGGCAACAACTCGGTTTACTCCTTTATAGCCAAGTATCAACAAGATATTAGCGCACTTTGGCCTTCTAAAGGGCTAAATTCCACCCTTATACATAAAACGGCGGACGGCTCAGGCGGATATGAAGAGTCTAAAAAACAATTTGCTCATTGGGATACGGCAGACAACAGATACTACGGCAACGGCACAGTACCTGTATCCACAAGAACAATACTTACGGAGGAGCTCATCCCCACCAACAGCGAAAATCAAATAAACTGGTTTGTTGTATGGGAGGATGTACCCTATGTCTTTGAGCTTAACTATATGATAGAAGCCCTTATGGAAGAAGGCAGTACAGATTTAGTGGCAGGGGCAGAAGATGCTAAGGTGGCAAATATAGACACCAACGGCAGAAAATACGTTAAAGACCCTAAATACAGCCAAACGGTAGCTACTGCATACGGAAACATTTTACCAAACAACCTAAGTGCAGACAGACTAAAACTTGTAGGCGAGTTAAAGGTACAAGAGGGAGATGTAACAAAAGTTTATTACTACTACAACAGAGAAACGGCGGACATTGCATACCGCACAGGCGATGTATTAAACTGGGGACAAACTTACAGACCAATAACACAATCCCCCTACATAAAAGTAAAACACGGACAAGATATGCTTAGGTACAAACCAAGCAACGAGCCTGTACCCTATACCGACCAACTGAAATTCTTAGGTTGGTACTACGACAGCACCTATACAAAACCGGTAAACTGGGAGACAGACAAGGTATATGTACAAGGCGACGGCAACTTTGCACTTCCCGTATACGCAAAATGGGTATATGCAGACTACAAAGCAGAGTTTTATACAGACAAAGCAAGTACCACTCCCATAACCACAAGATATGCGGAAAAAGGCACAAGGTTTGATTTAAGCCCTGTAACATTAACGGTAGAAGGCAAAAATTTCCCCCTAACCAAGGGAACAAGAGTGGACGGATTTGGCACATTTGAAGGCTGGTACTGGGATATGCCAAGCGGAGTTTTAGGAGAGTTCTCCCCCGAAACTACGGCTTACAACAACTACAAACTCTACGCAAAATGGAAGAGCGACGGTTATAAGATTACTTATGATGCAGGGCAAGCAACCACGGGTAGTGTGCCCACAGACACTAAAGAGTATAACGCAGGCACAGTCGTAAGGACACAAGAAAACAGCGGAAACTTAAAGGTAGACGGCAAAGAATTTATAGGCTGGTTAAGCTCGGCGGACGGACGCATTTACTATCCCACACAGGTAATGGATATTAAAGGTAATGTAACCCTAACCGCACAATTTAGAGATTTAGCACAAATATACACACTAACCTTTAAGGCAGGGTACGAAAACAGTGCACAAAGCGACATCACCATAAATGTAATGAAGGGCGCAACCATAACTCTACCCACCGCAGATACCTTTACAAGAGAAGGCTATACTATGACAGGGTGGCAGGATGCAAGCAAGGCAGATTATCCTCCTAAAACCGCTTATACAGCAAAAGGCAATATGGTTTTTGAAGCAATTTGGGTAAAATCCGACGTTGTTGTAACAATAACCGTAGAGGACGGCTACAAAGTTTACGGCAAACAAGACCCCACCCCCAAGCATTCTTATATTGGTAAAGTGGGTACGGACTTTAGCTACGAAATAACCAGAGTAGAAGGCGAAGACGTAGGGCAGTATCAATATATCGTAACTACAAAAGGGGAAGGCTACACAGTATTCGTAAACGCAGGCAAGCTGTTTGTAACACCGGCAGACGTGGTTATAACGGTAGACAACGCATCAAAAGTTATAAATTCGCAAGACCCAACCTTTAGTGCAAAGGTAGAGGGCACGCAATACGGAGATGTTATAGATTACACATTCTCAAGAGAGCAGGGAGAGGCTGTGGGCAACTACAAAATTTCCGCAAAAGAAACCCAAGTGTATCCCAACTATAATATAACGGTAGTAGACGGCAATTTGGAAATATTAGCACAAGGCGGTGGGGGAGTTGTGGAAAACCCCGAGCAAACACCCCCCTCTCCATCACCGCAACCCACACAGACTCCCGAGGCACAGTCGCCCCAGCCCACTACTTTACCTTTGGGTGATGTAGTAGAAACACCGGCGGTAGATGCTCCAACGGAGGAAGCGCCTACGACACAGGCGGTAGCACCCGAGGTGGCGGCAGTAGCACCCGAGGCGGTAGCAACGGTGGCAGAAGCACTTACAGCACAGGCGCCTACAGCACAGGCACCTACAGCACAGGCACCTACGGCACAGGCACAACCGGACACAACTAATGTAGGCGACGGGCAAATACCCCTAAACGAAGGAGACCCATATCTACAATTAGGAGACACTAAAGTGCCCTTAGCCTCAAATATGGCGTCATGGGCATTGCTAAACCTAATACTTACAATTATAACGGCAGTTATAGCCTTGGTACTTGTAATAGCATACTTTGTAGGCAAAAAGAAAAAGAATAACGAGGAAGTAGGAAGAACAGCCTTAAGAGAAGAACAAGAAGATGCAGGCAAGCTAAAACGTAAGGGCGTTGCAAGGATTGTAAGTATAATAGTGGCAATAGTATCTGTAATAGTATTTATACTAACAGAGGATATGCGCCTACCAATGGTATTTACAGACAAATGGACATTACTTATGGGGATAATTGCAATTTCTCAAATAGTTGTAGCATTTTTTGCAAAAAAGAATCGCAAAAAAAATAACGACAACAAAGAGGAATTAAAAAGCACCATAGCAAATAACGCATAAAAATAGTATAAACTAAGTAAAAAGCTATTCTCCAATCTGCAAAAAACAGGGTTGGGGAATAGCTAATACTATGACTTTTGACACAAATATAAAAGGAAAGCACTAAATAATATTTTAGCACAGTAAAATAAGCCGCTTTTTGCGACCGGTGTTGCGACTGCATAAGAGTATAATTAGAGTAACATCAGATTGCATAAGCAGTACATTAGCTTTTAGGGCTTAAAAAAACTACGCAGTTAGTGCAACAGGCATAAGTAAGGCATTAACACAACTTAACAAGACATTTTGGCGCTATATATCGAGGTAATTTCTATGGAAGAGGAAAAAACTGTAAATCAGGAAAAAAAAGCATCCTTTGTTATTCAAATAAAATACAGAAAGCACTACACCTGGCAGGGTACGGTAAAATGGCTGGAAACAAACGAAGAAATGCCTTTCAGAAGTGCGTTAGAGCTTATTAAGCTAATGGATAGCATTACGGAAGAATGTAACATCTAACTTGCATTACCCGCTTTTATTTCACAAATGACAGGAAAACAATAATTAATTAGTTGATTTTATATAAAAGACATAAAACAAATGTAAAAGTTTTATGTCTTTTACTTTTGCTCTGTTTTGGTAAAAATCTAAAAAGTACGGTAAAACTTCTATAAAAAAGCTTTTTTTCTAATCTGCCCGTTTTATTACATTTGGTGAAATTGACATTTGTTATCAATATGTTCAAAGATTGGGAATATGTGCAGTTAAAAAACGGTATAATGACAGTAATTTAGACTATTTTTGCGACTAACATACTTTATACTAAAGATAGAGTAATTTCTAAATACTCCATATTTAGAAGATATGTATTATAGATAAGCTAAACAAGAAAGGAGGAATGACAGTCAAGCCCGCTTTATCGGCGTCGACTACCGTATAGGGCAGGTTCAGCACAGAGCGTAGGCAAATAATACAAAGGCGTCAAATTAATAATTTGGCAAATCTAAATACTAAACCGACGGACATAAAATTAACTAATTAACTAAAAGACTATGGATTATAAGCATAAACGATTAATCGAAACAAACTTAACTAATTTAACTAATGGCTAAGTGAGATTAATTAACTAATTTACTATGGGTGAGGAAATAGAGATGAAACTGAATAATAAGAGTAATGGAAAAAGGGCAGGATTGCACAAATTAAAACCCATTGCTAACAAGAAACGCTTTGTAAAAATTGTTAGCCTTGTTGTAGCATGTGTTTTATTGCTTGCAATTTTGCAAACGGGAGTTTGGGCGCAGGAAGAACACGGCGCTCTGTCAGACGTTAATTCTTTAGAGAGCACGGAAGCAAATATAGATACTGAAGGAGCAGACCCTCAGGGAAATCCTGAGCCACAAACACAACCCGAGGAGGTTGCACAGCCGGAGCAAGAGTCGCAACCGGAGCAACCAAACAACAGCGAGGAGCCAATTACAAAGGACGCCCCCTCCACCGAGGACACTCCCTCAACGGAGGGTACTCCCTCTAACGATGGCAATTCCAACAAGGGCGATGCACCCACAACGGAGGGCGCACCCACAACAGAGGGCGCACCCACAACGCAGGGTGATGCACCAATTACAGAAGATGCACCAAAAGCACTTTTAGCACCCGACGCACAACAAAACGTTGGAGTGCAAGCACTACCACAAATAACATTTTACGTAGACGGCGGAGTATACGCAACGGTAGAAGTACCCGAAAGCGGAATTTTTGCTATGCCAAGCGACCCTGCAATAGACGGCAAAACCTTCTTAGGCTGGTTTACAACCCCTACGGGCAGCGAGCAATTTAACCCAAACAACTTAATTACGGAAAGTACAGACGTATACGCACGGTTTAACGAGGAGGTACTTATTACCTTTTTAGACAGCGACGGCAACATTTTTGATACCTATAAGCTGGCTAAAGGGCAAAACGTACATCCCTCTCCAAAAGTACCTGTGGCACAAGGCTCTAACAAGTTTTCCCATTGGGCACTTAGCGGAGGCACGGAGGAATACATATTTAATGTAGCAACCACCACCACTCCCCTAACTTTTATACCTGTATTTGCCAATACTCACTATGTGTTCTTTTATTCGGACGGCACATATGTAGAGCCACAAATCGTAAAAACAGGTGGGTATGCTGTAGAGCCCACCCCTCCCGAATATAAGGGGTATACCTTTAAGCATTGGGCACTATCCCCCGAGGGCGAGGACGCCTTTAACTTTGCAGGCACAAAAATTACAGATGATATTGATTTATATGCGGTTTGGGAAAGTGAACTTGTAGATGTGCGAGTACATTTTTGGAGCGAAAAAGAAAATGTAGCAGGCACACCCGTATGGCCTAAGGACTTCGTAAGCTCGGATAACAGCATTGTTATTAAAGCACCTGCAGGCGGTATCATAACAAATATAGAAGATTATGTGCACATATACGAGAAGGACTTTGGTACTCCGAGTGCAGACGGAAAGCCTAATTACGAAATACCCTACTTTTACGAGTTAGGAGAAACCATACCCGTAGAAAAGGTGGACGGAGAAGGAAACAGTATAGTAAATGTAGGACTAAACTTAATAGAGTACACCAACTACTTTACAACAGGGTATTTTCCCGAAACAAGACCGGATGGATGCAGCACAACACTTAACTGGGAGTGGAATTCTGTTCCGTCGGCATTCTCATATCCAAACGGAAGCTATCAGAGAGGCACGCTAAGCAATATATACTCCTTTAAAGCAAAGTATATGCAGGATATAAGCAACCTATGGCCGTCTAACAATGTAAATGCAGAGTTTACCGGCTATGATGCTGACGGAAACTTAGGTGTAGACCAACCAATTGGGTGGAGTGCAGACAGAGCAATGCTTTCGGGAATGATGACGAACGTAACAAAGCGTTTGGTATATGCTAAAGATTTAATTCCCCTACCATCTATTGCTGTACAGGGTAGCAAGGAGAAAAGCAGAACTGTAGTATGGAATTTAGTATGGGAAGAAAAAGCGGTAAAAATTACCGCCAACTATATGATAGAAACCTTAGACGGAGTGGAGGGAGAAAGCCCTCTGGATATAAACGGCGCAGTAACGGGAAAAAAATATTTGGCAGACCCAAGATACAGCCAAGTACTTACGCAAAAGGAAGGTATAGATAAGCTGTTTGCCAAGGATTTACTCGGAGACGGCTTTGTGTACACGAATTCTTTTTACAGCAATCAAGCCACACAAACCAAGTATTTCTACTACAACAGATTCCGCTTAAATCTCCAATTTAATTTACAAGGCGGTACAATGCCCGAAGGCGCAAGCCTAAATAAAATCAACAATATAAAACAAGGGCAGGATGCACTAAGGTACAAGCCTACTGCAGACCCTATTAAAGATAAAAGCACCTTTGAGGGCTGGTACTACGACTCCACCTACTCCATTCCCGTAAATTGGAATACGGATATACTAAAAGCAACCAAAGACGGCGACACCGTAACTCTGTACGCAAAATGGGCGGTAGGCGACCATACCGTAACCTACTATGCCAATCAAGAAAGCATAGGTGGGGACAGCCTTAAAGTGCAAAGGGTGGCAAACGGCAAATATGCAGATGTAAATAATGTTGTACTTACAGACGGCGAGGGAGTGGACTACCCATTAACCGTTGGTGTTGCAGTACCCGGATACGGACAGTTTATAGGCTGGTACATTATGCTAGACAACGGCTCTGTTGCAATGTTTAAAGCCACTACCCCCATATATAAAGATACAAACGTATTTGCAATGTGGAAAACAGGCGGTTTTAAAATTACCTACGATGCCGGCGAAGGCAGCGGAGACGTACCCACAGACAGTATGTCTTACTACAAGGGCACGCATACCACCGTGCAGGGCAACACAGGCAATCTAACGGTAGAAAACAAAAAGTTTATAGGTTGGCTAAGTAGCACAGACGGTAAAATTTACTATCCCGGAGAGGATATGCAAATTAGCGGAGACACCACACTAACTGCACAGTTTAGAACAAATGCGGATATTATAAACGTAGTGTTTAAACCCGGTTTTGAAACACCCGACGAGGATATTACAAAAGAGATAATCAAAAACGGCACGGTTACCATTCCGAGCGAAGATACCTACACAAGAGAGGACTACGTGTTTGAACATTGGGTAGTTGTGGGCGGAGAGGACGACGGCAAAATACTTACCCCCGGCGAAAAATACACACCCAAGGACAACACGGTAATAGAGGCGCAATGGAAACTTGCGGTGGCAGACGTAAAAATAGAAGTGCCCGATGCCTCCAAAATTTATGGTGACGCAGACCTACTACCATCTTTAGATGATATTAAAGTTACGGTAGTGGGCACAGGTAGCGCAGACGACATTAAATTTACCGTAGAGCGTGTACCCGGCGAAAACGTAGGAGATTACGACTACATAATAGTAATTGACGACTCTGTAAAATCCAAGTACAACGTGGTGGAGGTTACAGGCAAATACACCATAAACAAAAGGCCGGTTACGGTAAAAGCGGAGGATAAAACAAAGACCTACGGACAGGACGACCCAACCTTTACCTCGGCTATTACCTACGACCAACCGCCACAACTTAGCGGACTTGCCTCTGTGGTAATAGACAACTACACCAGAGTAGCAGGCGAGGAAGTAGTAGGCTCTCCCTATGCAATAACTCCTGTGGTAGACGCAAATAAAAACAAAAACTACGAGGTTACGGTTTTAGACGGAGAGCTAACCATACTACCCATAACATCGGGAGTTAAAATAGTAATTGCAGATAAACAAAAGGAATACGGCACACAGGACAGTCCTCTTACCGCAACCGTTTACGGCGAGGGAGTTTCGGGAGACATTAAGTACACCCTAAGCAGAGTTTTAGGCGAGGACGTTAAAGAGGGCGGTTATGCCATAACCATAGACATTAAGGCAAACAGCAACTACGATATTAGCAAAATAGAGGTTGAGGAGGGTACTTTCACCATAACAAAAGCCCCCGTTACAATTACGCCAAACGGACAAACCAAGCCCTACGGACAGCCTTTAGATACCCTTACAGCAGTAGTAAACGGCGAGGTTATTAAAGAGGGTTACGACACGGTTGTCTACAAATTAGGGCACAACGCACCTGAGGGACTGCCCGTGGGGGATTACAAAATATTCGTAACAGAGGATAAGGCGCAGTTAGACGCATTAAACCCCAATTACGATATAACGGTATACGAGGGAGACTTAATAATAACACCTGCCGATGTTGAGGTAATTATTACCCCCGTAGCTACGGAAAAATTCTACGGACAGGACGACCCTGCGTTTACCGCTACTATTTTTGGAGAGCTTGCAAGCTCACCCCTAAAATATAACGTAGTAAGAGTGGACAAAGGGGAGGACGCAAAAACCTACGAGCTTACAATAGAGCTTTTAGATAACCCTAACTATAACATAAATAAAATAATAAAAGGGAAAGCGAATTTTACAATCAAACCTGCGCCCGTTACAATTACCGCTAAAAACACAAGCAAAATTGTAAACGAGGCAGACCCACTACCCTTTGAGGTAGACATCTTTACAGATGTGGATTTAAATAATCCTAAGTGGTCGGCACTTAATTACACGGTAGACAGAATACAGGGGGAGGATGTAAAATACGGTGCGGATTTCTATCCTATTATAGTAGAAGCGGTTAAGGAAGCTAATCCTAACTACGACATTACGACAAACAACGGAGAGTTTAGAATACTGCCCATAGTTACGGACGTAATAATAACGGTGGTGGATAAAACCAAAATCTACGGCGAGGACGACCCCAAGAACTACGAGGTAGTAATAACGGACAGACAGGGCAAGGTGCTTGATATTCCGATAGACTTAATTTTCAGCAGAGAAAAAGGCGAAAACGTTGCAGACGGCCCATATACCATATATGCGGAGTTTGGCAACAACCCAACTTTAGATTTAACAAATGCGGAAATTATACCGGGTAACCTCACCATCACCAAAAAGAAGGCGGATATTTCCGTGGCGGATACGTACAGCAAGTATTACGGAGAGGACGACCCAACCTTTACCCCCATTATAAACGGAGAGGTTACAAAAGACGGGCTTGACAAACTAAACTTTACCATTACAAGAGACGAAGGGGAAACGGCAAACAGGGAATACACAATTTACGTAAATAAAGGGCAAAACCCCAACTACGAGGTTAATGTAACTAACGGCAAGCTAACCATTGTACCCTTAGATAATGTAATAGTAACCATAGACCCTAAAGAAAAATTCTACGGACAGACGGACGAGCTTCTAACCTACAAAACCCAAGGCACAATAAACGGCGAAACCATAAACTTAGTGCTAAAAAGGGTGCAAGGCGAGGACGTTAACGGTTACAGGATTTACGCAGACCTTTTAGACAACCCCAACTACACGGATATTAGGGTTTTTGAAAGCACATACACAATTAAAAAAGCACCTGCAACGGTTATTGGCGGGCATATTTCCAAGATTTATGAGGAGGATGATCCTAAACCGCTACCCACTACGGTAATTTATCCCATTAGCAGAGGTGCACACGAGGCTGTATTTGATGTAACAAGAGAACCTGGCGAGGATGTCAGAGAAACCCCCTACACCATTTATGTAACGGCAAGCGATGCGCAAAATCCAAATTACGAGGTTACAACGGTGGACGGCTCTCTAAAAATACTGCCTAAGGGTAGTGTGTCCATAACACCTAACTATGCATACAAAACCTACGGCGAGGACGACCCTGCCAAGTTTACCGTGTCGGTTGTAGGGGCAAAGGAAGAACAACTAAACTTTAATGTAGTGCGTGCGCCCGGTAAAGATGCGGGAGATTACAGGCTGTACATAGAGCTTTTGGACAACCCCAACTACGAAAACATACATACCGGCGAAAATATCTTTACAATAAATAAAGCGGTAGCAGATGTATACGCAGTAAAAAGCGGTAAAGTATACGGAGATACAGACCCTGTACTTGAAGGCTATGTATTAGGAGAGGTTAATAAGCCGGATTACGATAAGGTTAAATACTACCTGTCTCGTACAGGTACGGAAGATGTGGGTGTATACAGTGTAGTGCCAAAAGAATACGACAATCCCAACTATATTGTAAGGGAGCACGAGGCAGAGTTTATTATAACCCCCTTAGAAACGGAGGTACTAATAATACCCAACTTTAACTCCAAAACTTATGGAGATGACGAGCCTGCACTTTCGGCAACGGAATACGGCTCGGTAAACGGCGAAAAACTTAACTATAATGTAGTGCGTGTAATAAATCCGGGACAAAACGGCGAAAACGCAGGGGAATACCGAACAATAATAGAGCTTTTAGACAACCCCAACTACAATAACATTATAACGCTACCGGGTACATTTGTAATAAACAAAGCAGATGCCAAGGTTATTGCACAGCCTAACGGCAAGGCTTACGGCGAGGTAGACCCACCCATAACCGCAACACCCTCGGGAGAAATACAAAAGCCCGGCTACGACAAAATTAACTACACGGTAGAAAGGGTAGGGGGAGAAAACGTAGGCACTTACCCAATAGAAGTAACGTTACTGCAAAACCCCAACTACAACGTTACCAAAGACGATGCAGAGTTTGTAATTACTCCCAAAGAAGTGGATGTGCTTATAATTCCGCAAAACAATGGTAAGGTTTATGGTGATGATGATCCTACACTTACAGCCCTTGTGGGCGGTACGGTGGGTAGCGACAGCCTAAACTATAATTTAATCAGAGACGAAGGGGAAAATGTTGGTACATACACCATTAGAGTAGAGCTTTTGGACAACCCCAACTACAAAATATTTACGGGCACAGCGGTGTTTGAGATTACAAAAGCACCTGCAAGCATAACAGGCGAGGACGCAACCAAAACGGCAGGTAGCGCAGACCCGACATTTAAAGCAACAGCGGTTGGCGCTAAAAACGGAGATAAATTTGAGTTTACCTTTAGGCGCAACGGTGGAGAGGGTGTAGGTGTTTATCCTATTGGCATAATTCCTGCACAAAGCTACACCAACTACAACTTAAAGCTATATCCAGGTAATCTTACAATTACGCAAGCTACGGTAGAAGAGCCACAGCCCACCGCATCTCCTGAGCCTACGGAAGCACCGGCAGGGTCTACTCAAACACCCTCCCCCACTCCGTCGGCAGAGCCTACACCGTCGGCAGAGCCCACAGAGGTAACCGCACCCGAGACACCGGCACCTACGGCACAAGCTCCTGAGGCGCCTGCGGTAGTAGCTCCTGAAGCACCTGCGGCACAAGCACCTACGGCACAAGCACCTACGGCACAAGCACCTGCGGTAGCACAGGCTGTACCCTCGGTAGCCCCTGCGGATAACCCGGCAAACGAGGAAATACTTACAGAGGCTATAAACAACGGTGTAATACCTCTAAACGAGGGAGACGGTTACGTGCAGTTTGGCGATACTAAAATCCCCTTAGCATCCTCTCTACCCTCTTGGGCATTACTAAACCTAATACTTGCAATAATTACGGCAATAATAGCTTTGGTAGTGGTAGTAGCTTACTTTGTAAATAAACGTAATAAAAATAATGGTGATGATGACAGAGCAAAGCTACAAAGAGCGGAAAAAGAAGAGGAAGGCAAGGTAAAACGTAAGGGTATTGCAAGGATAGCAAGTATAGTGGTTGCAATAGTGGCAATAATAGTGTTTATACTAACGGAGGATATGCGTCTGCCCATGGTATTTACAGACAGATGGACGCTACTTATGGCAATAATTGCAATAGCACAAATAATAGTGGCATTCTTTACAAAGAAAAGTCGCAAAAAGGACGAGGACGAGCAATCCCAAGTAAAAGGCACTATTACACACAACGCATAAAGTAATAAAAGCACTTTTTCGGTAAAAAATAATTAAAAGGTGTAAAATTTTTAAAAAAGATTTTGCGCCTTTTTTGTTGCTTTAGCTAAAGAAAGGGTGCTACCCCAAAGAAAGCCCACTGTTTAGCGGTTTTTCCGATTTGTTACATTTGGTGAAATTGAAAAAAGTTATTATTATGTCTAAAATTGCGTAAATAGCATAGTAAAAAAAGTATCGCAAAACAAATTATTTTGACTAATCTTGCGACTACCATGTTTTATAATAAGAATAGATAAAACTCTATCCATATGGTAGTATTTAGTGAATACTATATATAAAACAATAAATAAAGCGAGGTGATTGTTATGACTGCCGAAAATAACCCCAAGAGCGAAGCAACCTTTATAGTGCAAATAAAGTACAGGGAAAACTATACATGGCAGGGTAATGTAAAATGGCTAAAAAGCGACGAGGAAATTCCATTTAGAAGTGCGCTTGAGCTTATAAAGCTCTTAGACAGCGTTGCAGATAAATGTGAGATATAAATAACTAATTGG